>NZ_BAABGT010000057.1:0-19137 GCF_039541715.1 Pseudonocardia xishanensis | reverse complement strand
CCGGTCTCGTCGACCACGAACACCCCGGACGGGGTGTCGCCGAGGTGCTCGATCACGTAGCCGCGCAGGTCGTCGCGGACACCGTCGACGTCCCAGTCCGCAGTGCGCAGCAGCCGCTGCATCCCGTCCGGCGACACCGCCCCCGCATGCTCGGCCAACGTCCAGCCGTTCTCGCGCTCCAGGCCCGCCAGCAGTCCGCGCAGGTAGGTCCCGACCCGGCGACGTGGCTCGGCCCTGCGGAACCGGCCAGCGATCAGCTCCACCACCGCGTCCAACGAAGCCACCCACCCGGCAAGATCAACCACACGGTGATCATCACCGCCCGACCAGGCTAAACCCTCTCACGACACGCCGAACTGCCGTTGCAGTACTAGTGCGTGTCACGAGGGCTGAATGGAGCCGGCGACGATCTGCTGGAGTGCGCGGATATGGCTTCGGTAAGCCGACTTGCCTTGTGCTGTCAGTGTCAACCAGACGCGGCGAGAGTCTTTCTGAGAGCGTTCCTGCGTGACATATCCAGCGTCGACGAGCGCTGCGACCTGCTTACTCAGCGCGGATGCGCTGATGCCGACGACATCCTTGATGACGGCCATCTCGACGGTGGTGCCGGCATCGAGCATGGCGCAGATCTTCAGCCGGTGAGTCGGATGGATGACCTGGTTCAGGTGTGCGGTCATCGCCGAGTGCTGCGGTAGTGCAGAATCGAGCCCAGGCCGTAGCAGATCACCGCCCCCACAGCGCACACCATGATGACCCATTCCAGGCCTGCGGCTCGCGTGAAGAGCGACACGATCACGAAGGCTCCAGAAGCAGCGACGAGCGCGCGGAAGCCCGTGCTACTCGGAATCGCGAACGGAGTGCCGATCAGTCGGCCTGCCCGGTAGTTGAGTGCGGCCAGGGCGACGCCGAGGACGAGCGCTACCACGGTCGCAAGCATCGCCGAACCGAGGAGTCCGGCCAGTGCCAGCCCACCCAGCAGGAGCGCGTTGAGCGGATACAACCACACAGGCCAGGGACGGTCTCGAACGGCGCGTCGCGCATCGGCGACGGCTTTGAGCCTGGTGGAGGCCTCACGCGGATCCGGGTCCGGCTCGATAGTTGCCATAGTGGCAACCATATTCGATGGTTTCCTGCAGGGCAACTATCAGTCCGGCTCGGGCACTACCTGAGACACCCGAATCTGCCCTTCACCCGCAACCACGACGCCCCGCCCGTCACCGGGCCGATCGCACACCACCTTGCTGGACGCCACGCCGGCTCAGAAGGGTCCACTCGCCGGCCAAGCGATGCAGCCCGGGGCCCGGTTACCGAGCAGGAGCTCGCATGGCCCCTGCGGGCGGAGGGCAAAGCCCCGAGCGGGCGGTGACGGCCAGCCGCTTCGCCCTGCAGGCGATCGCCTCACGCCAACGGAAGGGTGCTGGAGCCGCGAAGTCTTCGCCGCTCAGAGCGTTGTATAGACGATGGAAGCGAACCCCAACCTTCGCCTTGCACAAGGAAACCGGCGATGTGAGCTGCATTGCATCTTGCAGGCCAGAGCCTCACCGCCGCTGTATGGGCTGCCTCCTGCGACGCGAGATGGCCACAGCTCATTGCCATCACCAGTGCCCTCCCGTCCAGAGTAGACAGACCGATACATGGCGGCCTGCCCTCGATCCGACTCCTCGACCATCACCACGGCGGGGCCTCGCTGATGCTCGCCCGGGATCCCGACCAACTCACCCCCTACCCACGGCGCCTTCATCGCTGACAAATGACCGCGGCTCGCTGTGCATATCTGCGTCCGAGGGCGACGTGGTCGCGTACGGCGGGCATCGTTTCGGCGGCGAAGCGTTCGAGGACATCGGGCTCGTCGCTGGCCAGGATGAAGATGCTGACGCCGTCCTCGAGGGTCATCTGGGCTAGCGCTTCCGCGGTCTGCCGGCCCGGGAAGATGTTGAGCAGACGGGTGATGTCTCGAGGGTCCCGGCCTGCGGCCCGTGCGGAGTCATCGATGATGGCGTTGCCTTTGGGCAGGCCGCCAGGTTCCATGACCGGCAGGGACGGCAGCGACCCGTCAGCCTTGCGTCCGACCAGCTCCTGCATCTTCGGCTTGTGGGCGCCCAGCCAGATCGGGATGTCGTGTGCGGGCACAGGTCCGCGCTCGGCGCCGTGGACCGTGTAGAACTCGCCATCGACATCGAGGGGACCGGGGATGTAGGCGTCCCAGACCCCGCGGATCACGTCGATCGCCTCGCCGAGGGCCGTCACACCCTGCAGCGGGGTCAGCCGCCGTCCGCCGATCGCCTGCACGGCATCCCAGAAGAAGCCGGCCCCGAGCCCGAGGCTCGTTCGTCCACCGGAGAGCAGGTCGAGGCTGGCCATCGCGCGGGCGAGCACGGCGGGGGGTTGGCGTAAGGGCAGGTTCAGCACGTTGCCGGACAGGCCGATGCGCTCGGTCCGCGCGGCCGCCCAGCTCAGCAGGGTCCAGGTGTCGAGGAAGTCGGCCTTGTAGGGATGATCTTGGAAGGTGACGAAGTCGAAACCGAGCCGCTCACTGAGCTGCGCCAGTTCGATCGGACGGTGCGCCGGGGAGTTGGCGGGGGAGATGAATGTGGCGAAACGCAGAGGATGACCGTAGTCCGGCATCGATATCTCCTTCAGTCATTGGTGTGCGGCCGGCCATGACGAGGCGATGGCCGGGTGCACGCGAGTGGGGCGGATGGCCGCGTGCTCGCCGAGTGCACCCCGGCACCGGGGACGTCCTGGGTGTACCGCTGTTCGTGCCGTTCAGCGGTGCGGCTACGTGGCCGCGGCGGCCTGTGCTGCGCGGATGGCCTCTTCACCTGCAGGCCGGCCCCTGTCGTTCGAGGACGATCCGTACGGGGTGCCCCACACCGGCGTCCCCGTCGACTGACGCCGGCTGTCGGCCAGTGATCCCGCGTCCACGACGCCGTACCCGAGGGATTCGATGACGTCGGTCACCGCGGCCTTCGCGCGCTCGGAGTCCCCGGCGATCGGCAGGTACGAGCGGTCGGGTGCACCCGCCGGCCGGGCCAGCCGGCGCAGGTGCGTGAAGAAGATGGCTGCAGGTGTCGATCAGGGTCCTCCCGGCCAGTTCGGCGGTGGGTAGGTGGGGGAAGGACGACACCGGCACCGACATCACGACGATCTCGCCGGCCGCTGCGGCCTCCTCACTCGTCGTGGCGGACGCCTGCGGCCCCGGTCGCGCGATTGTGTCGGGACCGCGGGAGTTGCTGAGCACGACCTGATGCCCGGCCTCGACGGCGAACCGCGCGATGGTCGTGCCGATGTTTCCGCTTCCGATGAAGCCCACGGTCGTCATGAGGAGTTCCGTGGTCCGTTGGTGGTCACGCGGGTCAGCCGTTCCTCACCAGCTCGTTGACGGCGTGCGTGTCCTTGTAGAAGGCGTCGGCGCCGAAGATCTTTCCGCCGCGGACCCGGTAGTGCTCCACGACCTTCATCGGCAGTGAACGCCCGGTCTTGCGGGAGGTGAACACGGCGTCGAGCCGCAGCTCCAGCACGTCGCCTGCGCGAACGATCTGATGCTCGCGCACGGTGAGCTCCGCCAGCAGGTCGATCTCACGGGTCAGCCGTGCGAACCCGTCCGGCCCGCGCCATTCCCCGCCCCAGGGCAAGCTCCTCGCCTCCCACCAGACGGCGTTCTCGTCGACCATCGCAAGGCCCCCCTCGCCGCCTCCGACGAACTTCTCCAACGTGGCCACGTCGTCGTCCTGGGATGCTGAGGAGACGTCGGGGAAGTAGTGGCCGTTGTCCAGATCCGCCAGGAGGGCGGGTCGGCCGGGGTCCCAACCCAGGGTCCGGCGGGTGATGAGGTTGGACGCCGGGTAGCTCTGGGTGACGATGTTCGCGAGGAAGCCGAAGTACCCCGGCGTCATCAGCTCGTCCTCGGGGATGCTCACGACGGGCAGGTCCAGGCGGCTGCCGATGGCCTCCGCGATGTCCCGGAAGGGAATTCCCCCATCCTCGACCGCGTGCCAGTACCTGCCTGCCGGCCCTTTCTCCAGCGCGAGGCGAAACAGGGAGGCGAGATCGCGGACGTGCACCGCGTTCCACAGGTTCGTGCCCTCTCCGGAGTGACCGACGAAACCCTTCTCCTTCGCCAGCGCGATCAGCAGGGGAAGGAAGCCGGCAGTGTCGGTCGTGTCGTGCACGATGGTGGCGATCCGGACGACCGACGATCGCACTCCACGCTCGGCGAGGTCGATCACGGCCCTTTCCACGACGTTGCGAGCCCGCAGCGTGCCACCGTGCTCGTCGCCACTGGGCAGGGCCGGATCCTCCTCGACGGCCGGTCGCCCCAGGCTGCCCGGAGATCCGATGCTCCCGGCCACGACCAGCGGTTTGCCGGTGCCCGCGAGCGCCTCGCCGTAGGTATGCATGACCGCGATCTCTGCGGCGGCCACGGCGCTCATCCCGCCGGTGGGGAGCAGGTCCTGGCGGTGGGCGAGGTGGACGACACCGTCGGAGTCCGCGGCCGCCTCCTCGAGCCCGTCGAGGTCCTCGAGGTCGCCGCGCCGCGCCGTCGCGCCCAGCGCGGTCAGCGCGGCGGCGGCCGTGTCCGAGCGGGCCAGGCCCATGACCTCGTGGCCTGCGGCGACGAGCTCGGGGATGATGAACGAACCGGAATGGCCGGTTCCACCGGTGACGAAGACGCGCATCAGTTCTCTCTCTCCGTGCTCGACGGAACTGTCGTTCCCCCGTGCTGTCGACCGAGTGCGGGCGCAGTCAGTCGAGGATCTGGGCGCCGAGGGCGACGTTGAAACCTGCGCCGCTGCGGGCCAGGCCCATCAGCAGGAGGCCCGCTCCTTCCAGCCAGTGCGCCATCGCCAGCCCGCCGACATCCCGCGGCGTCAGGCCCAGGCTCTCGACGAACGCCGCCACACTCGCCTTGGCCGCCGCGTCGTCGCCCGCGAGGAAGACATCCAGTCGGCCGCCCTGGGCGAGGACGTGACCGAAGACGGTGTTGAAGGCCTTGACCACGTGCGCGCTCGCCGGCAGGGCCTCGGCGATCTGTTGCCCGGCGGAGGTGCCCTCCGGGGTGACCAGCGTGGTGTCGTCGGCACCGGCGAACGTGTTGGAGATGTCGACGACGACCTTGCCTACCAACGCGTCCCCATACTGTTCGACGACCGGTACGCCGCCCGCGTGTGGCACAGCGAGGATGACGATGTCGCCGGCCGGGGTGGCTCCGAACGTCCCGGTCATGGCGCGGCCTCCGAGCTCGGCAGCGAACTTTTCGGCCTTGGCCGGGTCACGGCCGATGACCTCGACGACGTGGCCGCCTGCGAGCGCCCGCTCGGCGAGAGCGCGGGCCATGCCGCCGAGGCCGATGATGCTGATGCCGCCCATGGGTGTCCCTGCTTTCCGTAGTGGAGTGAGGGGCCCGTGCCCACCGCGTCCGACGTGCGGTGCAGGGCCTCGCAACCCGACGTTGCCACCGGCCCGGGGTCGGAGTCCAAGACCTCTTTCGATCACGGCGATACCATGGGGGCATCGCCGCACCAGGAGGCTCCGTGGATCTCGACCTGCGCAAACTGCGCTACTTCGTCGCCGTGGCCGACCGGTTGCACTTCGGCCGGGCCGCCGACGACCTCCACATCGCCCAGCCGGTGCTCAGCAGGCAGATCCGCGCACTCGAGCACGACCTCGGGGCCGCGCTGCTGATGAGGGACAGCCACGGGGTGACGTTGACCGACGCCGGCGAGCAGCTTCTCGCCGACGCCGGTCCGTTGCTGTCCTCTGCCGCCGCGGCCCGCCATCGGGTGACCCTCGCCGCCCGCGGCGGCCGTCGGCTCATGGTCGGCTTCCGGGCCGGCGTCGCGGTCGCCCCGGCGATCGAACGGTTCGCCGAGCGGCACCCGGACGTGGTCGTGGACGTGCAACGGCTCGAAGGGGACGACCAGGCCGCCAAGCTGCTCGACGGCCGCATCGACATCGGCTACGTACGGCTGCCCATCGACGAGACCGGACTGCGCGTGATCCCGGTGTACACCGAGCCGCGGGTGGCGGTCCTGCCCACCCGCCACCGACTGGCCGGCAAGGAACAGATCACCCAGGCCGATCTGGCCGGCGAGCCTCTGCTGTGGGACTCCGACCCGAGCACACAGCCCACGAGCCGTCCGCACCCCAACGCCGGGTATCTGGTGCGCGGAGTCGACGAGACACTCGAGCACGTGGCGTCAGGCCGGGGCATCTCGTTTCTGGCGCGGTCGGCGACCGTGTTCTACTCGCACCCGAACATCAGCTACGTCCCCGTCTCGGACATCGAGCCCGACCAGGTGTGTCTCGCCGTCACGGCATCGCGCACCTCCACCGTGGTCGACGACTTCGTCGCTGCAGCCCGAGCCACAGCCGAGATCACAGCGGAGTGTGGGAACTACGAGATGTGGCAGCGTCAAGGCCTGCGCTGACACGCGACTCGGGCGATGTGCCGAGGAAGGACCCCCGGGCTCAGCCGGCGAAGTCGTCGACGCCGAGGGCGAAGTCCCAGTGGCCGACCCCGTTGCCCGCGAGGCCCACCGTGATCACGCCCATCCCTTCCAGCCAGTGCGCCATCCTCAGACCGCCGACATCGCGCGGGCGCAGCCCGAGGCTCTCGACGAACGCCGCCACGTCCGACTTGGCCTGCGCGTCGTCACCGGCGAGGAAGACGTCGGGACGGCCCGTCTCCAGGACGCCACGGAAGATGGTGTTGAAGGCCTTGACCACGCGGGTGTCAGCGGGAGCCACCGTGGCGACCTCCTGCGCGATCGAGGTCTCCTCGCTGTGGGCGAGGCCGTCGAACGTGGCGTTGAAGGGGTTGCTGATGTCGACGAGGACCTTGCCCGCGAGCGCGTCTCCGTACTCGGCGACAACCGGAACGACCCCGTCGAACAACAGGGCCGCGACGACGATGTCCCCGGCGGGGACGGCGCCCCACTCGCCTGTCGTCGTGCCGCCGCCCAACAGGTCGGCCAGCCGGCGGGCCTTGGCCTGATCTCGTCCCATGACCTCGACGGTGTTGCCGCCCTTCACCGCGAGCGCGCCGAGGGTGCGGGCCATGTTGCCGGTACCGATGATGGTGATGCTGCTCATGAGGTGTGCTCTCTTCTCAGATTGCGTGGTGCCGCCGTCGGCGACCAGCTCGAGGCCGTTGACGTAGCTGGAGTGGTCGGAGGCCGGGAACAGGGCGACGGAGGCGATCTCCTCGGGACGCCCCATCTGGCCACGAGGACATGAGGGACTCGAACGCGGCTTTCGTCGCCTCGTCGAACAGTTCCTCCTGCTTGGCGGTGGCGACCTGGCCGGGGTCAGGACGTTGACCCGGATCCGGCGGTCGCGCAGCTCGTTGAGCCAGACCCGTGCCCACGACTGCTGGACGGCCTTGCTCCCTGCGTAGAGGCTCCAGCCAGGGAAGGCGCCCAGGGAGGCGTTCGAGCCGGTCATCAGGATCGAGCCGCCGTCGTTGATCAGTGGTAGGGCCTTCTGCACGGTGAACAGGATGCCGCGCGCGTTGAGCCGGAACGCGCGGTCGAACTGTTCCCCGGTGATCACCGCGACCTTGCCCTCGAGCTCTCCCACGATCCCTCCACCCTTAAGTAAACTATCCTGTGTACTTGACTCTAGGGGTCGGACGGACGGAAGTACAAGTTAAGTACACAGGTCAGTACCGAGGGGTCTATGGTGGAGCCATGCCAGAGGTGGAGAAGGGCCCCCTGGGCCGACGTCGCGGCCGGGGTGCACGCGAACGCATCCTCGGTGCGTCACAGCAACTGTTCCGCGACCAGGGCATCAACCGCACCGGCATGGATCAGCTCTGCGCCGTCGCCGAGGTGTCGAAACGCACCGCCTACCAGCACTTCACGAGCAAGGACGAGCTCGTCGCCGAGTACCTGCGCCGGTTCGATCCAGAGGTCCTGCCGGGAGTGTTCGACCGCACCGACCTCACCCCTCGCGAACGGCTCCTCGCCGCCTTCGAGCTGCCCCCGTCCACACCTTTGTGCCCCTACCTCGCCGCGGCCGTCGAGCTCCACGACCCCCAGCACCCCGCGTCCGAGTACGCACGGGACTACAAGACCGCCATCGCCGCGCGGCTCACCGCCACTGCCCGAGAAGCCGGCGCCACCGACCCCGAACAGCTCGGCGAACAGCTGGCCCTTCTCATCGACGGTGCCTCGGTCCGCACCCGAGTGCTCGACCGCGACTCGTTCCCCACCGCCGCCGCCATCGCAGCCATCATCATCGACAACGCCATCCCCGCGTCGTCGGCTCAGCAGCCCGGCGACGATCGCGAGACCACAGCCGGTCCGGCGCGGCCCACGCGTTAGCTGCCAGGACTCGCACAGGGGAGCGTGTCACGAGATCGGGCCGCGCCCTCTCGACGGGCTGAGGCGCAGGATGGTCGGGTCGACCCCGGACCATCGACGTCGAGAGCGAGTCGAACCCCAGACCTACGCATTACGAGGCAACCGAGGAGCGTCCCTCAGCGCTCCACCAGCACCGATCGCGCGGCTCACGATCCTCACGGTGCTGACATCACTGGCAAACCTCGGAACTCATGCCACGGGCCATGCCACACAGGCGTCGCCATGTTTCATCGCGGCGACAGCACGATCTCGTCGATCCCGTCCAAGCGGCGCCGGCGCTTGCGCACGATGACGGGCTTGAATTCGGCGTCGCAGTCGCGCGGGACCGGTATGGGTCGAGCTAGAGGAGACCGTGCGATCGCGCCCGGGTGATCAGCTGGGCGCGGTTGCGGGCGTCGAGCTTGCGCATGACCGTTCGTAGGTACGCCTTGACCGTGTTCGACGACAGCTGAAGCTGTTCAGCGATCTCGATGTTCGTGAGTCCGCTCGCGACGAGGCGGACGACGTCGTACTCGCGCGCGGACACGAGGGCGGTCTCCGCGGCCGCGGAGCCGGTCGCGTCGTCATCGGCGCTGCGGTAGCGGCCGATGCGGACGACGTCGTGGATCGCGGTGGCAAGCGTTGCCAGGGACGCGTCCTTGACGACGAGTCCTGCTGCTCCCGCTGTGAAGGTGGAGGCGACGCTGACGTGCTCGGGGAAGGCGGTGAACAGGAGAATTCTGGTGACGGGTGAGACCTCGCGGATTCCGGCCACGATGTCGGGCGCCGCGAGGTCGGGCATCCGTACATCGAGCACCACGACCGCGGGGCGGAGTCGGCCGCATACCGACAACGCCTCCTCACCTGTCGTGGCGACGCCGATGATGCGGATGTCGCGGTGGTGGCTGAGCTGCGCCGCGACGCCATCCCTCACCACGGGATGGTCGTCGACGACGACCACCTCGATGCTACCGGTCAGCACGGCAGCTCGATCCGCCACGTGGTGCCTCGGCCGTCGGGGTCCCCGGTCACGGTGAGGCGTCCGCCGAGTCGCTCTATAGTCTCGGCCGTGGTGGTCAGACCGATGCCGTGTGGCTGGTCGTCCGAGATGCCACAACCGTCGTCGGTGACTGCCACGACGATCCGCTCGGGGGCTCGGTGCCGGCTCACCGTCACGACGACTCCGTTGGCGCCGGCATGCTTCTCGACGTTGAGCAGCGCTTCCCTCACGGCGCTGAGCACCGCGGGTCGGCGGCCGGGTGACAGCGAGAGGTCGTCGTCGAGCATGACGAGCTCGGCCGGGATTCCGGCGCGATCGGCGAACGCGGCGCAGTCGGCGCGCAGGGCGACCGCGAGCTCGAGAGCGGTCGGCGAGGCGTGCAACGCGCGCAGCGAATCGCGCAACGCCGTCGACGCCTGAGCGGCATGGGATTGCAGCTCTCGAAGCCGCGCACGGAGAATCGGATCGGTGCCGGCCGCCTCGACGAGCGTGGCCATGCCCGACCCGATCGAGAACAACAACGCTCCGACGCTGTCGTGCAGCTCCGCGGCCATCCGGGAACGCTCGGCGTGGACCGCGGCGTCGCGGGCAGCTCGCGCGCAATCGGCGACGGCGACCGCGCGGGACACCTCGTCGGCGACGCTCGCGGCGTAGTCGGCCGCGATGCTGCCGAACACGCCGTCGCCACGGGCACCGACCGCGAGCACGCCGAGGACCCTCCCTGTCGCCATGACGGGGACCGCGAGCAGGCGACGGATACCCTCCCGGTCGATGTGGTGGTCGAAGGTGTGGGTGATCTGCGAGGCGGCGAAGTAGTCGTCGACCCACTCGGCGCGCTGCTGGAGGAAGACCTTCCCGGTGAGGCCGAGACCGGCGGGGATCTGGAGCCCTTGAAGGCCCGAGCCCCTGGACCCGCCGAGATGACGAAGGACGAGGCCGCCGTCGAGGTCCTCCGAACCGAGCTCGGCGATCCAGGCAACGTCGCCGAAGGTGCGTGTGACGACGTCGACGGCTGCACGCCATGCCCGGTCGCGTTCGACGAAGGCTGCGAGACCCGCGCGCCGACGCACGAGGTCTCGCAGCACGTCGCCGTCCATGTGTCTAGTTAATCGCGGTGTCGACCGTGGTGTCGACCGTGATGCCGACATCGAGCGATTTGATCAGCTCGCGGCGCATGATCTTGCCGGTGGAGGTCGCCGGCAGTGCGTCGACGAACTGCACCCGCCGCGGCGCCTTGTACGCGGCGAGGTGCTCGCGGGCGAACGCGATGAGCTCAGGCTCTGTGATCGTCGAGTCCGACGCGCGCACCACGTATGCACAGGCCAGTTCGCCGCGAACCGGATCCGGCACGGGTCCGACCGCAACCATCGCGACGCCGGGGTGGGCGGCGACGACGCGTTCGATCTCGGCAGGGTAGACGTTGTAGCCGCCGGTGATGATCATGTCCTTGCGCCGGTCGACGACGAACACGTATCCGTCCTCGTCCATCGCGGCGATGTCGCCGGTGTGCAGCCAACCGTCGGGTTCGAGCGCCTCGGCGGTCGCCTCGGGCCGCCCATGGTAGCCGAGCATGACGATGGGTCCACGAATCATCAGCTCGCCCGGCTCACCGGCCGGGACGGTCCGCGTCACGTCCTCCAGGTCGGCGATACGCACCTGCACCCCGGGTAGCGAGACGCCGATCGACCCCGGAGGCCCGGGCACGTGTACCGAGTGCGTGATGCCGATCCCTGAGATCTCGGTCATGCCCCACAGCTCGATCAGCGGCGCACCACAGCGCTGCTCCCAACTCTGCACGGTCGACACCGGGATGGTCTGGCCACCGACGGTGCACCGGGTCAGCGACGACAGGTCTGCACCGGCGAGGTCGGGGTGGGCCAGCAGCATCGCGTACATCGCCGGGACGCCTTCGAACAGGGTCGCGCGGTGCTCAGGGATCAGGCGCAGCACAGTAGCCGGGTCGAAACGCTCCATCAGCACCACGGTGCCGCCGACCAGGAACGTCGAGTTGATCACCACGTTTCCGTAGACGTGCGGCGCAGGCAACGCGGTGACGACGACGTCGTCTGCCGTGCGGCCGTGCATGGTCGCCGTCATCGCGCAGTTCCACATCACCGCCCGGTGGCTCTGCACCGCACCCTTCGGATACCCGGTCGTGCCGGAGGTGTAGCCGATGGTGCACGCGTCGCCGGGGTCGGGGTCGACGTCCGGCACCGCACCAGTCGAAGCCAGCAGGTCGTCGAACGGCACGACCCCGTCCGCGTCGCTCCCGCCGAACGCGAAGACCCCGTTCAGCTGAGGCAGGTCGACCGTCAGCTCGGCGACCCGGGGCGCCTGCTCAGAACTGGTCAGCACCGCCGCGGCGCCGCAGTCACGCAGCACGAAAGCGACTTCCTCGGCGGTGAGCATGACGTTCACCGGGTTCACGACTGCGCCGGCCTTGAGGGCGCCGTGATAGGACACGACCCACTCCCAGCAGTTCTGCGCGTACAGCGACACCGGCTGGCCCGGTCGCACCCCACGCTCGGCGAGCCCCGCTGCGACCCGGTCGCTGAGCTCGTCGACCTCGACGTAGCTCAGGATGCGGTCGCGAGTGACGAGCGCCGTCTTGGCTCCGAACCGGCGGGCGAGGGCGGGCAGGATGTCTCCTGGCCTCTTCATCGTCAGTCCTCCTCCCTGTCACAGACCCGTGTAGAGCGCCTTCTCGAACTCGGCGTAAAGTTCCATCGACTCAGGCGTGACGAAGGGCAGGAACTGGCTGTAGATGGCACCGGTGACCCCGGTCGTCCGATCGACCCAGAAGTGCGAGTTGCAGAGCCCGGCCCAGGCACCGCTCCACGGCGCTCGCATCCCCGCCTCCTGCTGGGTGTTCAGCATGAGCCCCAGACCCCACACCCGCCCGGGTCCGGTCGGGAAGTCACAGCTGTGCATCGGCGATGCCGTCGGAATGACCTCCGGCATGGTCAGCTCACCCACCTGGTTGCTGAACGCCGCATCGACCGACTCCCGGGACAGCACGCGGACGCTGTCCAGCTCGCCGCCGGACAGCAGCATCCGCTGGAACCGCAGGTAGTCGCGCGGGGTGGAGTACAGCCCGTGCCCACCCGGCCACCAGTCCGGCTCCCGGGGCCAGTCGATGTCGGTGGCGACCCAGGCGCCTGCCTCGCCCTTGACGTGTACCGGCGACAGCCCGGCGCGCTGGTCCTCCGGGATCGCGAACGCGGTCGAAGCCATCCCCAGCGGTTCCAGGATCGACTCCTTGAGGTGCACGTCGATGGACTGGCCCGACACCGTCTCCAGGATCAGGCCGAGCCAGTCGGTGCTGTGCCCGTACACGATCTTCGTACCCGGGTCGGCCACCAGCGGCGCGGTGAAGGCACGTGCGTCACCGGCGAGGACGTTCGGGACACCAGTGGCGGCCTCCCACGCGACGAGATCGGCGTTCCAGAACCAGTATCCGAGTCCCGACGTGTGCGAGGCGAGCTGGCGGACCGTCGCGCGAGATGCCGGCGGTCGCAGCTTCGGGGTGTCTCCCTCGACGCTCTCCAGCACCATGAGGTCGTCGAACTCCGGGCGGTACGACGCCACCGGCGCGTCCAAGTCGATCCGGCCCTGCTCGACCAGTCGGTGCACGGCCGCAGTCGTGATCATCTTGGTCATCGACGCCAACCGGAACGTCGTGTCGGGGCCTGCGGCGTCTGCCGACCCGACCGCCCGAGGTCCGGCCCCGCCCTCGTAGATCACACCGTCGCGGTCGGCCGCCACCGCGACCGCGTTGGGCACGTCACCGCGGTCGACCGCGGCCCGGAGCAGCTCGTCAATCTCAGCCTTCATGTGAACTCCCTCGTTCCAAGGCAGGCTTGGTAGACAACCAGTAGATCCGGATCGCCGCGAGCCGCACTACACCCGAATGGATAGCGGCTGCGGCCGCCTCTCGCGGAGGGGGCAGGCGCGTGGATCCGCCGATCTCGGCCCCGACGCGTCCGGACGTGACACTAGATGAGCCCGGCTCGCTGGGCCTCCATCACAGCTCCAGTCCGGTTCCGCACCGACAGCTTCCGCATCGCGCTCCGCAGGTACGCCTTCACCGTGCCCTCCGTGAGGTAGAGGCGGGCTGCGATCTGCCCGTTCGTCGCGCCGTCAGCGATGTGGCGAAGGACCTCGGTCTCTCGCGGCGTGAGGAGATTCCGGTTGCTGCGCGACGATGAGCCGCAGTCACCACCGGCGACCGCCCCCTCGGCGATCGTTCGTGTCGACGCACTCAGATTCCGCGCCAGCGCGAAGGCCGGCAACGCTGCGAACCGCTGCGCCCAAGCCATTGCGGCGTGAACCATGCCGGGGGGTCGTATCGCCCGAGACCTCCACCCCGCCCCCACGACACCCACCACGGCGCCATCCACCACGACGGGAAGTACCAGCACCGCGGTGAGCCCTTCAGCACGGACGATCGGGTCGAAATGATGAGTGATCACCGACGCGGTCAGGTACGGCTCGACGAGCAATGGCATACCGCTAATCAGCACCTGCCCGCCCACCCCGTGGCCGGCGACGATGCGAGCTCCCTGCAGAGCATCCGTCCGAGATCCGATCACCGCCCGGACCACCGCCGAGCGAACCGCGTCGGACCGGTGAACAGCGAGCGGGCAGCCCGCCGCAAGATCGGCCTGGCAGACGAGGCGTAGGCCGTCCAACAACGCGACGAGCTCCCCCTCCCCGGAGCACGACCTCGTGTGGGGCGGTGGTGTGGTGGTGATGTCGTCGGCGGCCATGTCCAGCCTTCTCTTCCGGCCAGTACGACGCGCCGGGACCATCCGGCGTCGTCGCCTCATCACCGGGGAGGAGACCGTGCTCCTTCGTCCTGCACTACGTCCGAATGGGCGCATGGTCCGCTTCGTGATCGCAGGACCGCATCGAACGACCGACCGGGCCGTTCTCTGGACCCGCACCGCCATGCCGGCAGTCGAGCCCAGAGAACGGCCCCGTCACGCGGATGCAGGTCCGGGTGTGCTGGGTCCCGAACGAGCACCGCGTACGAATCAGCTACGGTCCGGGAACACGGACCCCTACGCCGTGCAGAACGCCGGGAGCGCGTCGGCCATGGCCATCGTGAACGCGTTGCCGAACTCCGCGCCATGCGCGCCGCCCAGCGGGGCCACGTTCGCCCGGCGCTCGGACAGGACGTCGTGAGGGTCCTTGCCCGCGCGGAAGTCCTGGCACCCCGCCGCGAGCTCACGCTCGACGACACCTCGACCAGCGGCACCGAGCACGTCGCCGGTCGGCAGCAGCGTGTCGGGGCCCATCAGTGCGGCTCCGGCCTCCTCGCCGGCCGTGATGTTCGCCAGGGTTCTCACCAGCGATGCACTGATAGCGGTGATCGCTTCTCGGGAGAGCTTCGCGTAGCCCTCGTAGTAGAGCTTCCCGTCACATCCGGCCGGGCTGCACCCCTTCGGGGCCCAGGGCCCGACTGCAATGGAGCGGGAGAGGTCGCCGTTGGTGATCTGGTCAGTGAACAGCTCGGGATCAAGCGGAGCGCGCACTGGCTGCGGGTTGTGCCACGGACCCGGGTCGGGCTGCGGTGCGTCCATCACCGCCGCGGAGACTTTTCGCCAGAACTCGTGGTAGAACTCGCCCATCTCGACCGAGCACACCGACTGCGCGGTGTCGAGGACGTCGGCGGTGATCGCGTCGGGCGCCGTGGTCTGGACGACGGACATGTTCAAGCTCGGGATCTCGTAGGTGTGGATGCCTCGCCAGCCGTAGCTGAAGTACATGTCGCGGGGGGCGGACTCGATCAGCGGCCGGTCGAGGGTGGCGTCACCGGTGCAGATCGTGCCGACGGTCTTGTAGGAGTCTCCGCTGTTCAACCAGGTCAACAGACCGTAGGACGGCTGACCGATGTGGTCCAGCGGCTTGATGAGCTCGTCGTAGAGCCCCTTGGCGATCAGCTCTCTGCCCCCGACAGTCCCTTCACCGTCCATCAGGGCACCGATCAGAGCCATGTGCCTGGGCGAGGAGAAGAGGTGGTGCGAGCCGAGCGTGTGACCCACCCGATCCCGCAGCCAGAACCACGAGTCCCTCGGGATCCCGAGCGGCTCGAACATCTCCTTCTGCACCCAGTCCTGGTAGTCGACGTCGCCGCCGAGCGCACTCTCGATCACATGCGGGACCAGGTTGAGTGGGATCTGGTTGTACTCCCAGAACGTACCGGGCGCGTGGTCCTGCGGGTCCGCATACGCGATCTCGACCCCGTCGGGCGCCGCCGTTTCCGGCCAGACGTACTGCGTGTGCATACCGGAGCTCATCTCGAGCAGCTGACGCGTGGTGATCGTCAGCTTCACCGGATCGACGTCCTCGGCCGTCTCCGGGACGTACTCACCGATCGGCTCGTCGATGTCGATGATCCCGAGCTGCTGTGCCCGCAGGGCGCTGAGCGCGAGGACGGTCTTCGTGTGGCTGAAGTTGTTCCTGGGAATGTCCGAGACCAGGCCGTCATAAGGGCCGACGAAGACTTCGCAGCCATTGCGATAGACACGGAAGCTCAGGGTGCCGCGGGAAGCCGCGAACCCGGCGGCCTCCCTCAGCTTCTCGCTGCTCAGTCCCACTTCCTCCGGAGTCGCCTTCTCGAAGACACCATTCACCGGACTGCCACAGTGCTTCTGACCGTCCGCAACTGCTGCGCTCGCTGTCGGCGCTATGGCCACTCCTACTAGAGCCATGGCACTGACCGCGAGGACGACGAGCTTACGCCCTCTCACATCGATCTCCTTTGTTCGACACAAGGGCGATCAGCCCGCCAACCGTCAGGCCAGCTTGGGGAGCCCGAGTGATCGCGCGTCGTACGCGCAAGACTCATCGGCCACTGCGGTGGCGGGCTGTCGCCTAGTGACGCTGTGCGTCGACTCGAAAACGTTGGGGCCGCAGCCCGGGTACGCTTCCTCGCCACCAATACTGTCGCAAGACAGTAGCCGTTCCCTCGGAAGGGGAACGCCGACGGGCGGCCTACATCCCCAACTGCTGATGTGCAGGGACTGTCAACTTTCCGGCTCTGGCGCAGCAGCGGTGGTAGGCCGGGTCAGTTGAGCAGGATTCGTCGGCGGAGTAATGCGAAGCTGGCTCGCCCGTACATCTGTCGCTTGAGCAGTTTGACCTTGGTGTTCGCGCCCTCGATGGGGCCGTTGCCGTAGGGGAGGGTCAGTCCGGCGACGACAGCCGGGAGGTCCTTGCGCAGCCCGCGGACGAACCCGTGTAGGGAGGACAGGTCGGTGTCGTCGACGATGCTCATCCAAGCGTGCAGCTCGTCGCCGCGCCGCTGGGTCGGCAGTGCCGCGAAGTCGCGGACGTGCCCGACCAGGGCAGTGAGCTGCGAACAGCTGCTCACGAGGTCCTCGAGGTGAGTGCGTTCGGGTTCGGGGAGATCCGCCGGGCGGGTCATGATCCAGGAGACCAGCCGTCGTGGAGCAGGGATGTCGCGTTCGGTGTCGGCGCGGCCCTGGTCGAGGTAGCGCACGAGCAGGTTCGCGCTGCCGGGGTAGCCCTGTTCGCGGATCTCGGCCAGCAGCCGGGTGGTGGGCACGTTCGGATCGAGTGTCAATCGTCGGCGGAGGTGGTCACGGTAGGGGTCGACCAGGGTCGTGCCGAATCGGGGTGGGCGGACCAGGTCCTGCGAGGTTGCGGCGCGGGCGTAGCGCTTGACGGTGTTCAGCGCCCAGCCGAGCCGCCGGGCGCACTCGAGTAGGCCGATTCCCTGGTCGAGCAGTCGGTGTACCTGGGCGTGCCTGGCTCTGGTGTGCGCTCGGCCAGGGGCCGATTCTGCTGTACCCGGTCCGGCTGGGCCGCAGTCGCGGGAACCGATCTGCCGGGGTCGGTGTCGGGATCGGGGCGCCAGGAGTCGGAGTGCGCGATCACGGTCTTCTCCACCGCCGCCCCGAGTCCGTGCCACAGGTGCCAGTGGTCGCTGACCTGCATCGCGTCGGGTGCGCCGTCGCGGATGGCTTCGGCGCAGGCGGCGGAGCCGTCTCGGCAGACGACCTGGACACCGGGACGCTGGCGTAGCCATTCGGCGAGCGTGGCGGCCTTGCGGTCGGGCAACACGTCGATCCGGCGATGGGTGACCGGGTCGATGACCATGCTCATGTAGCGGCGGCCCCGACACAACGCCACGTCGTCCACGCTGAGCACCGGCGGCACGGGGCCGGTGGTCGACGGTAGCGGGAGCATCAGCAAAGTGCGCAGGACCGTCGAGCGGGACACCGCGACCCCGAGCAGGCCCAGCACCGCCGAGCCGGCTCGTCCGGCGAGCCGGACCGCGATCTGCCCGATCATCTCCGTCAGTCGGACCGTGCGCCGCGCAGTTTTCACCGAGAGCAGCGGGATCTGCTCCCGGAACGTCCGCTGCAGACACGACGTGTCGGTGCAGAGCCGCCGGACGCGCAGCTCCAGGACCATCCGGCGGCCTGCGACCGGCAGGTCATTCAGATGCCGGACCTGCCAGGCGTGCACCCGCTGCGACCGCGTCCCACACGCCGGTCACGTTGCATCCCGCCGTGTGCTGCGTGCTCTGATCCGCATCACGGCAGCGACACCAGTCGCCCCCTCGATCACCAGCGAGGACAGACCGGGGAACAAGAGTTCGTCAAGATCATGACCGCACAGTCACGATCACAGACCGCGCTCGTTCACTCGTTCGTGACGCGCCGCTGGCACACCACCGCTTCTGTGCCAGAGCCGATGTTCTTACGGTCCCCCGCAGGGCTCAAGCCGTTAGCTCTCCGGACACGCAGGGGCGGTTCAGTCGGCGAGCTGGTCGACGATGGCTTGGGTTAGCCCGAACCCGACCGAATAGGCCAGGCGCTGAGACACGAGCCAGCCGAGGAGTTCGTGGGAGGCGCCGGCGCCGTCGATGCGGATCAGGACTTTCCGCCCGGCTCGGTGCCCGGGCCGGAGGCCGCGCAACTGGCGCAGCGCCGTCCGGATCACGGTGATGTGGTCGGCGGCGGTGTTCGAACCGGCGTTCCCGGGGTGCAGCAGCGCGGCGAGGGGCTCACCGGTCCCGGCAGCGCCGTGGTCGACGAACGCCCACAACGGGTGGTGCCCGAACCCCTTCTTGAACGTCGGAGCCGCTCCCTGCTTCTCGGAGTGGGCGGTGACCAAGGTGGCGTCCACGTCGATGACCAGTGGGTTCACGGCGTCAATGTCGTGGTCGGGAGCATGAGCTCCGGCCAGCGCCCAGGCGCGGGCCCTCGCTGCGGCGCGGGCGGTGTCGATCGCGGTCAACCCCGCGGCCGCGTCGGTGACGAGGCGATCGATCGCGCATGACACCGTCGGATCCGAGGCGACCGGCCCGAGCAGGGCGGGTTCGGCGCGCAACGACGCGACGTCGGCCAGGCAGTCCCCACCCACGACGAGCCGAGCGCGAGGTCGAGCAGGATCTTGGCCGGGTCGTGCACCGCGAGGCGGGGCCGCCACGGTTCCAGCGTCCTCGACAGGGCCCGGTCGAGGACGACCTTGCCGATGGTCTCGGTCAGCAGCAGCGTCCCCGCGTGCGACACCACCGCGGTCGCTGCCGTGTCGAGGTCCGGGCACGGGTAGAACCCGATAGCCTACTTCACCTGGCGGGTGCTCCTGCCTACGCGACGACAAGGACTTCAGCAATCCCCATCCTCGCTGGTCAGTGGCGCTCTCCAGCCTTCCGACACACCTCACGCGCCGAACCGCGATGAAAGCTCCGGGTTAGCCCCAATACCGTTCAGTTAGAGTGACACTGGTGTAGTTTTCCGGCCATGCCTCGTGCTG
>NZ_BAABGT010000056.1:0-59473 GCF_039541715.1 Pseudonocardia xishanensis | reverse complement strand
ACACCAACTGTCACCGATGTCCTGATGCGGAACTGTCACCCATGTCCTGAGACATCACAGTCGCGGACCTGGTCCACGCCACCTCGCGGCCGCGGGTGCTGGACATCGGGTCCGGCTGGGGTGCTCTGGTGCTGCACCTGGCCGGGGTCCGGGGCTGCGACGTCACCGGGATCAGCCCGGCGCCGAGGCAGCGCGAGTTCGTGGAGAAGCGGGCACGACAGCGCGGGCTGTCGTCCCGGGTCCGGATCGTCACCAGCCCGTTCGAGGAGGCCGCCGACCTGCCGCGCGGGATCGACGCCGTCACCGTGCTCGGGTCGGTCGTCCACATGCCGGACCTGCCCGCCGTGTTCGCGAAGGCCCGCGGCCTGCTGCGGCGCGGCGGTCGGATGTACGTCAGCGAGACCTGCTTCCGCAACCGGGCCCTCCGCGCGCGCTTCGACCGGGTCGAGGGCACCGACTTCGTCCGCGAGGCGAGCTCCGGCCACTGTCCGAGCTGGTCGCCGCCGCGGAGGACGCCGGGTTCTCGGTGGAGACGACCGTCGACCTCACCCGGCACTACCACCGGACCATCGAGCAGTGGACCGAGAACGTGCGGGCCAACGCCGCGGCCCTGAACCGGATCCGGCCCGGCATCGCCGCGCAGCTGGAGCACTACCTGGACGTCTCGAACGCGGGGTGGGGCTACACGACCAAGCACTACGCGCTCGTCCTGCGGAACGCCCGGTGAAGGGCCTGCTGACGGCCGAGCAGCTCGCCCCCGCCGTCGACACCTACCTCGCCGCCACCCCGCCCGAGCGCCGCTGGGACGCCGAGCACTCCTTCGCCTGGGCCGCCGCGGACGCCGACCGGCTCACCGAGGGCCAGCGCTCCGCCGTGGAGTTCGTGACGATCATCGAGGACCACCTGCCCGGCTACTTCGACGTCTACCACCGGCACTTCCCGGTGGACGACACCGTCCCGCCGGAGGTGTTCGCCCACAACCGCGCGCTCTACCACTTCACGGTCCGGTGGGCGTCCGAGGAGGACACCCACGCCCGGGCGCTGGCCCGCTACCAGCGGGAGGCCGGGATGGGGGTGCCGACCGCCCCCGTGCTGCCGCGCTTCGAGCTGCCCTACGACCATCCCGTCCAGTTCTTCGCCTACGCCCTGGTCCAGGAGAAGGCCACCCAGATCTACTACCGGCAGCTGCGCGAGGTGATCGACGAACCGGTGCTCGCCGACGTCCTGACCCGGCTGTCGCGGGACGAGGCGCGGCACTTCACGTTCATGGCGGACGTCGTCGCCCGGTACCTGCGACACCACGGTGACGCGGTCGTCGAGCCGATCCGGGACGTCGTCGCGACCTTCCGGATGCCGCTGGCGGACACGATGCGCGGGTACTGGCGCTGAGCGCTGCGGATCGCCGACACCGCCCGCTACGACCACACGGACTCCTACGACGGCCTGATCCAGGTCCTCGACCGGGCGACCGAGGCGCGGTCCGACCGACTCGACGAGCTCATCCGGTTCGTCGCGGCGTCCCGGACGGTGGCCTGACGGCGGGTCCCGGGGACGGCGCCGGGCTGATTTTGCCCGGTTCTTGCCGAGCGCGGTGCCGGGCCGAACCCGCGGTCTCCTACCGTCGGGGGGTGCACCGGTCCCGGACCGGTCCGTCGGAGCCATCGGAGGAGGAGCGGACCATGGCCGTCTCGGAGTTCCCCGCCGGGTCCCGCCGACGGCGAGCCGACGCGACCGACGACGACCGCGCGCAGACGGTGGCGGCGCTCGGTGCCGCCGTCGACGACGGGCTACTGGGCCTCGACGAGGCCGGGCGCCGGGTGGTCGCGGTGTACCGGACGACGACCGTCGCCGGGCTCGCCGCGCTGCTCGCCGACCTCGCTCCCGAGCGGGCCGATGTCGGTGGCGGCCCGCAGCCGCCCCCGGACGATCGGGCACAGTATGGCTGGGCGGTGGCGCGGATCGTGGTCTGCGCCCTCGTCTCGCTCATCCTGATCGTGCTGGTGCTGCGAGGTCTCGCCCCGACCGTGCTGCCCTGACCCACTCCCGACGCGAGGCCGACGTGCGCAGACGCATCATCCTTCTCACCCTTGCGGCGGCGGCACTGGCGATCGCGCTGTTCGGTCTGCCGCTCGCCGGGGTGGTCGTGGCGTACGTGACCAACGACGAGCAGCGTGAGCTCGACCAGATCGCCAGCGTCGCGGCGCTCAGCGTCGCCGTGGACCTCGCCGGGGGGCGGAGCCCGACCATCCCGGACTTCCGGTCCTCCGCCGCCGTGGCGCTCTACGACAGGGCGGGCGCCCGCGTCGTCGGCACGGGCCCGGACCGCGCGGACATCTCGGTGTCCCAGACCCTCGCCGACGGCCGAGACACCGACGACGACGGGGTGGTCGCCCTGCCGGTGACCGGGGACGACCCCCGGGCAGGCGCCATCCGGGTGTACGTCTCCCCGACCGAGACCTACGCCGAGATCGGTCTGGTCTGGGCGGCCATGCTCGCCCTCGCCGCCACCGCCCTCGCCGCGGTCTGGCTCGTCGCCCGGCGTCAGGCGGCCCGCCTGGCGGGCCCCCTCGAACAGCTCTCCCGCACGGCCCGGCTGCTCGGCGACGGCGACTTCACCGCCCGCTCGCCGCGCGTCGGGATCGCCGAGATCGACTCGGTCGGCGCCGACCTCGACACCACCGCCGAGCGTCTCGGTGACCTCGTCGCCCGCGAGCGCGCGTTCACCGCGGACGCCTCCCACCAGCTCCGCACCCCGCTCGCCGGGCTCCGCATCAGCCTCGAGACCGCGCTGGAGGACCCCGATGCCGACGCGCGCGCGGCCATGGCCGACGCGGTCCGGGCCGCGGACGGGCTGCAGCGCACGATCGAGGACCTGGTGGCCCTGGCCCGAGACGACGACGTCGTCCGAGCACCGCTGGACCTGCCCGTGCTCCTGGCCGAGGTGGAACGGGAGTGGACACCCGTGCTGCTCGCCGCGGGTCGCGCCCTCCGGGTCACCGCGGAGCCCCACCTGCCGACGGCCGCCGCCTCCGCCGCCGCGGTCCGCCAGGTGGTCGCCGTGCTGGCCGACAACGCCGTCCGGCACGGGGCGGGCCGGGTCACAGTCGCGGTCCGCGACGTGGGCGGTGCCCTCGCCGTCGACGTCTCCGACGAGGGACCCGGGATCAGCGGAACCAACCTGTTCACCCGCCGGGCGTCGCGGGCCGACGGACACGGCATCGGGCTCGCCCTGGCCCGCAGTCTCGCCGAGGCCGAGGGCGGCAGGCTCGCCCTCACCCGCACGACCCCGCCCACCTTCACCCTGCTGCTGCCGGAGAGCGCGGGCTCTCCCGAGCTCTCACCTGCACCTGGGCGCCCCCGCACCACCGGGCTCCTACCGTCACAGGCACGACGACCCGCCGACGGGAGCTGACCCGGTGACCGCCCGATGAGCACCGCCGACGCGACGCTGACGCTCGCGCTCTCGCTGCTGGCCGTCTGGGTGGTCCTCACGGTGGTCGCCCTCCTGCGCCACCGGGTCCGGGGAACCGCCCGGGCCGCGTTCGCCACCACCGGCGCGGCCGCGGTCGCCTTCGCGCTCTACGCGGGGGTCGTCGATGCGGTCGCCGACCCCGCCCCGCTCGCCGCTGCGGACGGACCCGTCCTCGCCTGGTTCGTGGCCCACCGCACGCCGTTCCTCGACGTCGTCATGCTGAAGATCACCAATGCGGGCGGCACGCTCGGCATGACCGTCCTGACGATCATCGGGCTGGTGGTGCTGCTCCTGCGCCGCCGCGTCCGCGACGCTCTGGTCCTCGTGGTCACCGCGATCGGCGCCGGGACCCTGGTCGGGCTCACGAAGAACCTCTACCAGCGCGAACGCCCACCGCTCGCCACCCGCCTGACCTACGAGCCGACCTACTCGCTGCCCTCGGGCCACTCGCTGAGCTCGTTCGCCGTCCTCGGCATGCTCGCGATCGTCCTCGTCCTGGCGCTGCGCTCCACCGTGCTCCGGAGCGTGGTGGTCGTCCTCGCGACCCTGGCCGTGCTCGCGATCGGGACCAGCAGGCTCTACCTCGGCGTGCACTGGTTCACCGACGTCCTCGCGGGCTGGCTGCTCGGCGGGGCCTGGCTCGCGCTCTGCTGCACCGTGCCTGCCCTCCGGCTCGGGGCCCGCAGCGCGTCGGCCGAGCTGGACGACGCCGCCGACCTCGGCCCGCGACCGACGTCGTAGCGTGCCCACGGCGACGGGCACGGTCGCCGGGGCGGATCGGGGTGGGCATGGGCGGGTCGACCGTCGTCGTCGGGTGGCCGCTCGGCGTCGCGCTGGTCGCGCTCGTGCTGCTCGCCGTGGCCGCGTCGCTGGTCGGTCGGCTCGGCACGGGACGGGCCACCGCCGTCGCCGCGGCGCGCGCGGCCGTCCAGCTCGCCGCCGTCGCGACGGTCATCCTGGCCGTCGTGCGGTCCTGGTGGGCCACCGCACTGTTCGTCCTGGTCATGGTCGGGGTCGCCACCTGGACCTCCGCGCGGCGGATGACCGGCGGGCGCAGCGGGTGGAACGCGGGCCTCGCCATCCTCGGCGGCTCCCTCCCCGTGGTCGCCGTCGTGCTCGTCAGCGGGGCGGTCCCGCTGACCGGCATCGCGGTCGTCCCCATCGCGGGCATCGTCATCGGCGGCGCCATGTCCGCCACCTCCGTCGCCGGGCGCCGCGCACTCGACCAGCTCGAGACCCGGCGCGGCGAGTACGAGGCCGCCCTCTCCCTGGGGTTCCTCCCCCGCGACGCGGCCCTGCTGGTCGTCCGCGGCTCGGCCACCGACGCCCTCGTGCCCGCCCTCGACCAGACCCGCACGGTCGGGCTGGTGACCCTGCCCGGCGCCTTCGTCGGCGTCCTGCTCGGCAGCGGCGACCCCGTCCGCGCAGGCGCCGCCCAGGTCCTGGTGCTCATCGGGCTCCTCGCCGCCGAGACCATCGCCGTCCTGACCGCGGTCGAGCTCGTCGCGCGGGGCCGCATCCGCCGCGACGAACCGGTCCCGAGGCCGACGCTTCGCGAGCGACTCCGCGCAGGCGGACGGACCCGGTGACCGTCCTCTCCCCGCGGACGCCGTGAACACAGCCCGTGGACGGACCTCGTCGCCCCGGTGTCCCCGCCCGAGCGGCGTCCTCAGTCGACGCCGAGCTGCTCGAGGGTCCGCTGGGCGGCGTCGAGCTCCTCGCGCAGCCGGGCGACCCGCTCCTCCTGACGACGGCGGGCCTCGACCAGTGCCGACGTGACCACCTCGGCGACCGCGGGTGGCAGCGAACGGGACACCGCGGCGACGTCGGTCGCCGGGATCGGCGTCGCGGACACGACCCGCTTCGCCCCCACCGCCACCTCCACCGTCCAGTCGACGCCCGCGGTCGAGGTCAGCGTGACCGTCATCGCGGCCGAGCGCTCACCCCGCTTCCCGGGCCGAGCCGGAGCGGGCTTCGCCGGTGCCGCCTTCTCGGGCGCGGGCTCCGACAGCTCCGGGGACGGCGCCGAGGCCGATGCCGTGGGCCGGGCGGGGCGCCGAGGGCGGACCGGGCGGGCCGGTGGGGCGGGTGGCTCCGCCGGGGGCGCCGTCACGACCTCCGCCGCCTGCGGCGACTTCGCAGGCCTGCGCGCGGGCCTGGTCCGCGTGAGCTCACTCGGCGAGCAGAACACCGCGTCCCGCGAGCCCGCCGGGCGGACCTGGATGAAGTCCCCCTCGGCGACGTCCCCGACGGCCACGACCTTGGCCGACCCGCCCGCAGGCACCCCGACCGCGGCCGCGGTGAACCAGACCGTCACCGCCCTGCCCGCGGACACCTCCTCGCGCACGGCCGCCACATCCCCCTCGGACAGCGCCTGCTGTGCCGCGGTCGAACCCCGTCCCGCCATTCGTCAGCTCCCTACTGCTCCCGGTGATTCTCACCCGGAGCGTCACGAGCCGCGCAGCGTCCCCGACCGGCCCACGTTCGTGGCGCGACCGAGGACGGGTCCTCGGCGGAAACCGGCGCCGTCGTGCCTCGTCGCACCGTGGCGTTCACCAGCTTCTCGATGCCCCGCACAGGGCAGGACCTGGGCAGAGCTCCACCGGGACGGGTCGTCCTCCAGACCGTCGCGGTCCCAGTGCGCGAGGTTCGCGGCGGCCTCGTACGTCGTGCGCAGGAAGTCCCGCACGGCCTGGTCCGGATCGGCCGACTGCCGGACCACCTCGTACGGCAGGAGGAACTGCTGGAGGTCCGGGTTGTAGGAGGCCCCGGCCGGCTCGACCGGGTAGGCGTCGAACCCGTCGGGGGCGGGGTAGGCGTACGCGTAGAACGCCCCCTCCTCGCCGCCGCCGGGCCAGAAGCCGCAGCTGGACAGCTCGTGGGAGTAGCCCTCGACCATCACCCAGTCCGCGCAGTTCGGCGCGCCCCCGGATGCGGCGGCGCGGGTCGACCGGAGAACCGGGTGCAGGCGAGGTCGAACGAGCCCCAGAAGAAGTGCACCGGGCTGACCTTGCCCACGAAATGGGAGCGGAACTCCCCGATCACCCGGTCGGCCTGCAGGAGCTGGCGCCAGAACAGCGCCGCGGCCTCCGCGTCGTAGGAGGCGTGCCGGTCGTCCTCGGCGAACGGGATCGCCGGGTCGACCTCGTTGGGGACGGCACGGATCACCGTGTCGATGCCGTGCTCGCCCAGCAGGCCCATCAGCCGGTCGTAGAACTCGGCCACCGTCATCGGGCGCAGGTCGAACCCGTCGTCCGTGCCATCGCTGTCGCGGAGCGCGAGCCGGTGGTGGACGAAGTCGAACTCGAGCTCGAACGCTCCCGTGCCGTGGGGGATCGCCGAGGTGGTCAGCCCGCGAGCGGTGACGTAGAGGGTCACCTGCCACCAGTGGTTCACCATCGGCGCGTGCGCCATGCGGATCTTGCCCACGATCTGCGTCCACATGTGGAGCGTGTCCCGCGTCGCGGTCCAGTCCGAGACCCGCAGGCTCGGCCATTCAGCCGGTGTCGTTCTCACCCACGCAGGATAGGACCGGGGCGTCGACCACCAGGGGGACTCCGCTCAGCCGCGCGATGTGCCCTTCGAGACCCGCGCCCGCCGCGGGGTGGCGCGCGAGGACGAGGGGGTCGTGGCCGGGGATGATGTCGGCCGGGTCGTCGACGAGCCCCGGGAGGCGCGTGGCATAGGCCTCCAGGAGACGCTCCGGCTCGTGCGTCACGGCGAACACGCGCCGCTGCTCGATGTTCGCGGAGAAGTGTGCCGCGTCCGACGCCAGTACCAACGGCCCGCGCGCCGTCGTGACCCGGACGACCTGGGTCCCACCCGTGTGCCCGCCGACGGCGTGCAGACTCAGCCCGGGGAACAGCTCATCGTCCGCCCCCGGGAACCGGACCCGTCCGGCGTGCACGAGACGCACCACCTCGGCGACCTCGTCGGCGACGTAGGCGCTCCCCCGCGACGAGTCGGTCATGTGCACGCCGACCGCGAACTGCAGCTCCTGTTCCTGGAGATGGAACCGGGCGTGAGGGAAGAGCGCCAGCCCGCCCGCGTGGTCGTAGTGCAGGTGGGTGAGGACGACGTCGTCGACGGCGGCGGGAGCGACACCCAGCGCGGCGAGGCCCGCCTCGACCGGGGCCAGGAGCGTCCGCCCCCGGCGGATGCCCTCCGCCCGCCCGAACCCGGTGTCGACGACGACCGTGCGACGGTCCGACCGCACGACCCACACGAAGTAGTCCATGGGCATCGGCCCGTCGCAGGCCTACCCGCCGAGGAAGTTCTCCGACGCGGTGCGGTCGACGCGGCCGTAGCGCACCGCGAAGACCTCGTACTCCTCGCCGGTCACGGGAGGTCCCGCGCGGCGTCCTCGCGCACCTCGACCCCGGCCCAGCCCTCGGTGAGCCGGGTGATGCTGGTGAAGTCCGAGTCGACCCCGAGCTGGTCGCGGGTCTGGCGCCACATCTGGTGGACCGCCGAGCCGACCCAGACCGGCACCCGGAGGGTGTCGGCCTCCTCGGCGAAGAGCCGCAGGTCCTTCTCCATCAGCCCGGTGGCGAAGCCGTAGTCGAAGGTGCCGGGGAGGACCGAGCGGGGGAACTTGTCCTGTGTGGCGCTGTTGCGGCCGGACCCGGCGTTGAGGACGTCGAGCATCATCCGCGGCGCCAGCCCGGCCTTGACGCCCACCACCATCGCCTCGGCGGTCGTCGCCAGCGCGGCCGCCGACAGATAGTTGTTGACCAGCTTCATCGCCTGTCCGAGGCCCGGCTCGGTACCGACGTGGAACAGCGTCCCGAGGACGGACAGCGCCGGTCCGAGCTCGGCGAACACCTCCTCGGCGGCGGACACCATGACCGCGAGCGTCCCCTTCTCCGCACCCCCCGTCCCCCCGCTGACCGGGGCGTCCACCGTGGTCACGCCACGCGGAGCGAGCGCCTCGGCCAGTGCGCGGGCCGTCCGGGTGCCCGTGGTGGACAGCTCGACGAGCCGCCGGACCGCGGTGCCCTCGGCGATCCCCTCCGGGCCGAGCACCACGTCCAGCACGACCGCGGGCGTCGGCAGGCTGGTGAAGACCACCGTCGCCCGGTCCGCGACGTCCCGGGCGGACGAGCCCGCCGTGGCGCCCCGGGCGACGAGCGCCTCGACGGCAGCGTCGGCGACGTCGAACACCACGAGATCGTGCCCGGCGTCGACCAGCCTGCCCGCCATCGTGATCCCATTCGGCCGAGGCCGACGAACCCCAGTTCCATGTCGTTCCCTCTCCTCGTCGTCGTCAGTCGCGGTCGCTCGAGCTCTCGGCGTCGATCACGGCCTGCGCCGCCTTGACGCCGTCCAGTGCCGCCGGGACGCCGCAGTAGGCCGCGACCTGCAGGAAGACCTCGCGGATCTCCTCGGGGGTCACGCCGTTGCGCAGGGCGCCGTGCAGGTGGGTGCGCATGCCCTCCGTGTAGGTCGTGTCGTCCATGTTCCGTCCTCGTCGTGGTCGGGGGGCTCGCTCAGCCCAGCGTGAAGGGATCCCGGGTGACGCCGCTGAGCTCCACCCAGACCGACCGCGTCTCGAGGTAGTCCTCGATCGCGTCGACGCCGCTCTCCCGACCGATCCCGGAGGCCCCGAAGCCGCCGAACGGCACCTGCGGTGCGACGGTCCGATAGGCGTTGATCCACACCGAGCCAGCCCGGAGCCTGCCCGCCGTCCGGTGCGCCACGGTGATGTCGCGGGTCCATACCGACGCGGCCAGGCCGAAGTCGGTGCTGTCGGCGATCCGCACGGCCTCGTCCTCGGTGTCGAAGACGACCACGGACAGCACCGGGCCGAAGATCTCCTCGGTGAGGGCCCGTGCATCGGCGGGCAGGTCGCAGAGCACCGTCGGGCGCACGAAGTATCCGCCCAGCTCGGCGTCGGGGCCACCGCCGGTGGCGACCGTCGCCCCCGCCTCCCGCGCCGCCGAGAGGTGGTCGAGGACCTTCTCGTACTGGCGGGCGTTCGCCAGCGGACCCATCTCGGTCCGCTCGTCGGTCGGGTCCCCGACGACGATCGACTCCGCACGGGCGACCACCCGGCGGACCAGGTCGTCCGCCACCGCGCGGTGCACCAGCAGCCGGGAGCCCGCCATGCAGGTCTGTCCGGACGCCGCGAAGATCCCGGAGACGATCCCGTGGGTGGCCGCCTCGAGGTCCGCGTCCGGGAACACGATCTGGGCGGACTTGCCGCCGAGCTCAAGGGTGACCCGCGCGAACAGGTCCGCGGCGGCGTGCGGGACGGCCCGGCCGACCTCGTTGGACCCGGTGAAGGCGATCTTGTCCACCCCGGGGTGCGCGGCCAGCGCCCGGCCGGTCTCCGGACCCCATCCGGTCACGACGTTGACCACCCCTGGCGGGAACCCCGCCTCGGTGACCAGCTCGGCCAGTGCGACGGTCGACGCAGGCGTGTGGTCGCTGGGCTTGACGACGACCGTGCACCCGGCGGCGAGTGCCGGGGCGAGCTTCCAGGTCAGCAGGAGCAACGGCGAGTTCCACGGGGTGATCGCGCCGACCACCCCGACCGGCACATGCTGGGTGTAGACCAGGAAGTTCGGCTTGCCGGTGGGGATGACGTCGCCCTGCACCTTGTCGGCGAGCCCGCCGGTACGGCAAGGCCCCGGGTCTCGACCGGGCCGCCGACGCGATCCGACACGGCCAGCTCGCAGGCACCTCCACGACCGGTGGTGCGGTCGCCTGGATCGGCGACGACCCGTCCTGCAAGTCCTCCACCGTGCCCAGCTCCTGTGAGCCGATGGCACAGAGCCTCGCCCTGCCGCTCTTCGCGCCGGGCAGCGTCGCGGAGATCATCTCCTACGGCCTGCACGCGGTCGCTCTGTCGCGGCTGAGCGGGCTCTGGACCGGCCTGAAGATCGTCGCGGACGTGGCGGACTCGGCCGCCGTGATCGACGTCGGCGCGCTCCGGCACGGCATCCCGCTGCCACCCGAGCAGGCCCGCAGGCTCCTCCCCCCCGATCGTCGGCGCCGTCGGGCTCGACGCCGAGGACGACATGCTCACCCGCCGCCTGGACCTCGCCCGCCGCTACGGCACCGAGCACGGCCTCAACCGGATCACCTTCTCCGCTCGGCGCGCCCGTTCGGGGATCGTGGCGTCCGGGACCGCGCACGCCGTCGTCCAACGAGCCCTCGACGACCTCGGACTGGACGAGGCCGCCATGGAGGCCCTGGACCTGCGGCTCGTCCGCCTCGGCATGCCCCACCCCCTCGACCCCGCCCACCTCGCCGCGCTCACCGAGGGGCTCGAGGAGGTGGTCGTCGTCGAGGACAAGGTGCCGTTCGTGGAGGACGCGCTCAAGGCGGCGCTCTACCGACGCGCGGATGCCCCGACCGTCGTCGGGCGCAAGGACGAGGCCGGACGCCCCCTGCTCACCGGGCGCAGCCAGGTCGCCGCCGAGGACGTCGCCCTCGTGCTCGGCGCCCGACTCACGGCGATGCTCGGCCCGGACCGGCTGCCGCACTCCGTCCAGGCCCACCTCGAGCGCCTGCGTCCGCCGCGGCGGTCCCGCATCGAGCTGTCGCTCGCCACCCCGGCCAAGCGCACGCCCTTCTTCTGCTCGGGCTGCCCGCACAACCGCTCCACCCGCACCGAGGAGGGCACGCTGGTCGGCGTCGGCATCGGCTGCCACGCCCTGATCGCGCTCGAGGGCGAGGGTCGCGGCACCCAGATCGGGCTGACCCAGATGGGCGGCGAGGGCGCCCAGTGGATCGGCCTCGCGCCGTTCACCGACGATCCGACGCTGATCCAGAACCTGGGCGACGGCACCTTCCACCACTCCGGTTCGCTGGCCGTCCGCGCCGCCGTGGCCGCCGGCGTGCGGATGACCTACAAGCTGCTCTACAACGACGCCGTCGCCATGACCGGAGGGCAGCGCGCCGAGGGCCGCCTCGACATCCCCTCGGTCATCCGGCTCCTCGCGGTCGAGGGCGTGCAGAAGATCGTGGTCACCACCGACGAGCCGGGCGCCTACCGCGGGGTGGCCCTCGACCCGATCGCCACGGTCCGCCACCGCGACGACCTCCCCGACGTGGAGCGCGAGCTGGCGGCGGTCGACGGCGTCACCGTCGTCCTGCACGACGACCGCTGCGCCACCGAGGAACGCAGGCTGCGCAAGCGCGGCACGCTCCCGGCGGTCACCGAACGCGTGGTGATCAACGAGCGGGTCTGCGAGGGCTGCGGGGACTGCGGTGAGAAGTCCACCTGCCTGTCCGTGCAGCCGGTGCACACCGAGTTCGGTCGCAAGACCCGGATCCACCAGTCCTCCTGCAACTCCGACTTCTCCTGCATCGAGGGGGACTGCCCGTCGTTCCTGCTGGTCGAGCCGGGCACCCGACCCACGCGCACCCGCCCGGAGCCGCCGGTCGCCCTCGTCGAGCCGCAGCGGCGGTTCACCGACCAGGACGTGCTGGTCCGCATGCCCGGCATCGGCGGCACCGGGGTGGTCACGGTGTCGAAGATCCTGCAGATGGCCGCCCACCTCGACGGCCGGTTCGCCGCAGGCCTCGAGCAGATCGGGCTGGCCCAGAAGGGCGGCCCGGTCGTCTCCGACGTCCGGATCTCCAAGGCCCCCGTCGTCGGCTCGCTGCGCGCCACCCGCGGCACCGTCGATGTGCTCGTCGGGTTCGACCTGCTCGGCGCCGCCGACGACGCCAACCTCGCCGTCTGCGCCGCCGACCGCACCATCGCGGTGGTCAACTCGGCGATCGTGCCCACCGCCCAGATGATCACCGGGCAGATCGTGCTGCCCGGCTCCCCCGACGACGCGCTCGACCGCATCGCCGCCGCGACCGCCGAGCAGAGTCACCTGGACGCCCAGGGGCTCGCCGAGCGGCTGTTCGGCGACCACATGCCCACCAACATGCTTCTCCTGGGCGCCGCCTTCCAGGCCGGGGTGCTGCCGGTGAGCGAGGAGGCCCTGGAGCAGGCGATCCGGCTCAACGGCGCCGCGGTCGAGAACACCCTCGCCGCGTTCCGCTGGGGCCGGGCCGCGGTCCAGGACCCCGCCGCGGTCCGGGCCGCCGTCGAGCCGCCGACGCGGGAGACCGTCGCCGTCGACGCGGCCGCCCGGACCGCGGCCGAGGAGATCGGGCTCGGCGAGGTGCTCGCCGTCCGCATCGCGGACCTCACCGGCTACCAGGACGCCGCCTACGCCGACCGGTACGCCGAGGAGGTCCGCCGGGTCCACGACCTCGCCGCCTCGGCCACCGACGCCGAGACCGGGGAGCGGATCGGCCTCGCCTATGCCCGCGGCCTGCACAAGCTGATGGCCTACAAGGACGAGTACGAGGTCGCCCGACTCCACCTCGACCCCGTCGAGGTCGCCCGCCGTGAGGAGGAGTACGGCCCCGATGCCGCGGTATCGGTCCTGCTGCACCCGCCGCTGCTGCGCGCGATGGGCATGAACCGCAAGATCAGGCTCAGGGCCACCGCGACGCCCGCCTTCCGCGCCCTGCGCGCGGCGAAGCGGCTGCGCGGCACACCGTTGGACGTCTTCGGCTACGCCGGGGTGCGCCGGACCGAGCGGGAGCTGATCGACGAGTACCAGCAGCTCGTGCGCACCGCTCTCGCGAGCCTCACGCCTGCGACTGCCGACCTCGTCGAGCAGGTGGCGGGCCTGCCGGACCTGGTCCGCGGCTACGAGGACATCAAGCTGGCGGCCGTCGCCCGCTTCCGCGAGCGCGCGGCCGAGCTGACCGGCCTGCTCACCCGCTAGCGATCGTGTCCGCGAACAGCCCGCGGGCCTCGACCGGGGCCGCGGGAACAGCGGGTCGCCGTCAGTCTCCCGGTACCGCTGAACCTCCGCAGAACCTACGCGACGTTCGTGCCCTCGGGCGCCCCCATGTCCACATCCCGGGTCTCCGGGCCGAGGATCGCGCCGACGGTCACGAGCAGGCCGCCGATCGCCATCAGGATCGCCGAGGCGTAGGTCGGGCTGAAGAGGGAGCCGAGTCCGACGAGGTAGTACGCGTAGAAGGCCGGAACGACCAGTGCGAGGCTGTAACCGATGCCGTAGCCGGTGGAGCGCAGTGCAGCGGGGAACCGCTCGGTCATGTAGGCGGCGATCGGGCCGAACGCGAGGATCCCGACGACGAAGGCGACGGTCAGTAGCAGGACGGACGTTGCGAAGCCCGGGTGGTCCGCTCCGGCGAGCAGGGCGGTTGCGCCCGCGCCCACGACCGCGACGAGCAGACCGACCCCGATGTAGAACGGGCGTCGTCCGATGCGCTGGCTCAGCAGCCCGGCCAGCGGATAGGTGAGGGTGCTGGCCCCCGAAGCGATGATCAGCGCGACCGTCAGCTGGGTCGGGGTGAGCCCGGCGACCTTGGACGTCAGGCCGGGCAGGACCGAGGCGGAGATGTTCAGCGCGATCCACACGCCGGTCATCAGGACGAAGACCTGCAGCAGGCTGCGCCGGTTGGCGCCGGTGAAGAGCTGGCGCAGCGGCGAGACCCGCTTGGCCGCGGGCTCGGCGTTCTGCCAGGCCGAGGACTCGGGGACCTGGCGGACGAAGTAGACCAGGAACCCGACCGCGAGCGCGGCCCCGATGAAGAAGGGGATCCGCCAGCCCCACACCGCGTACGCCGAGTCCGGCGAGCCCGCCGGGAAGATCTGCAGCAGCAACAGGGTCAGCGCCGAGATCAGGCAGAGCGCACCGGGGGACGTCATCGTGATCAGCCCGCTGGCCAGCCCCCTGCGGCGCTTCTGCGTCCATTCCATCGCCAACGGGATCGCCGCGGTGTACTCCCCGCCGAGGAAGACGCCGTCGACGAACCGCAGCAGGATGAGCAGGCCGATGCCCCAGAGCCCGACGCTCGCATGGCCCGGCAACAGCCCGATGAGCAGCGTCGTGACCGCGATCCCGATGATCGCGATGATCGTGGACTTGCGGCGCCCGGTGCGGTCGGCGATCACGCCGAAGATCGCGGCGCCGATGGGTCGGCCGACGAGGGTCGCGGTGAAGACGAAGGCCGCGATGATGGCCAGGGTCCCGGCGTCGAGGCCCGCGGGCACGAAGTAGCTCATGGCGGGCGCCAGCACGATGACCGGCAGGTAGATGTCGAACTGGTCGACGAAGTACCCGACGATCCCGCCGATCAACGCGCGGCGGCGGTTGGCGGAGTCGTCGTCCGGAGGTGTGGCGGGGGCGGGGTGCGAGGTGTGGGCGATCTCGGTCATGGGGTCTCCGAAGGTGGACCGAGCGTTTCCGCGGGACGGCAACGCTACGCGCGGGAAGGGACCGACCACCGGTATCGGTGTCGGGGTGTGCGATCGGACGGGCGACGTCAGAGCAGCGCCGCGAAGTCCTCGGGGAAGTGGTGCTCGCCGCCGAGCTCCTTGCTGAGCTCGTAGGCGGTGCCCGCGAGGTCGCGCCAGGCTGGCCCGGGGGTGTCCACGGGCAGGGTCCGAGCGGTGCCGATGATCGCCATGGTGGCGCAGATCCCCGACTCGTCGAAGATCGGCGCACCGACGGCGGTGATGTCGCTGTCGACGATGTGAGTGGACGCGAGGCCCGTCTCGCGGGCGCGGTCGACGCTCTCGACGAGCTTGCGCCGCTCACTCCCCGCCAGCGAGGCCATGAGCCGCTCGGCCCGCAGCTGGTCGGCCATGAAGGCCAGGTAGACCTTGCTCTGCGCGGAGTCGACGGGCAGCTGGTGGCCGATGCGCACCGACACGACGACGGGGTTGCTGTTGTCCTCCTCGACCCGCGCGACGACCGGACCGCTCGCCCCCCACAGGCTCAGGGCGGAGGACAGCCTGCTCGACCTGGCCAGGGCCACGAGGTGCGGAGGAGCGAGGTCCACGACGGCCCGCCTGCCGAGTGCGAAGGCCCCGAGCTGGACCAGGAGCCCGCCGGGCACGAACGCCGCGCCGTCGCGACTACGCTCGAGCAGGCCCGCCGAGACGAGCGTGGCGAAGTAGCGGTGAGTCGTCGTGCGGTTGAGCCCCAGGGACGCGGCCGCCTCCGGCACGGTCAGCGCGGGACGGTCCGGCCGGAACAACTCGAGGATCTGGCTCGCGCGGGTCACCGCCTGGATGTCCCCCTGCGGGGCGTCGGCGCGCTTCGGTGACGACTCTGTCATCGCTGTCCGTTCGTCATGTGAACGATCTGTTCGCCATACGGTAAGCGCGATTCCGACCTTTGACAAGCCGGGATGCGCACATCCGGCCTCCGTGCTCACTTCTTGCCAGAGTACGTCCGCCTGTGTCACCCTCGATTCGTTCACAAACCGAACGCGATGTTCATAATGTGAACGGAGTCGGCGCCGACGTTCGACCGCTCCGTCTCGCCCGTCGCGCTCGGTCCCAGCGGACAGTGAGACAGAGGAGCCGTCATGGCCTATGGATCCGATGATCCACGCAGCAGCCTGGCCACCGCCCCGTCGCGGGCGGCGGAGCCGAACGCGCCCGCACAGTACGTCGACTTCACCACTGCGGAGCCGGACGAGACCAGCGACGCGGGCAGCCGCACCTGGTGGGTGCGCGGGCAGAACTTCGCCCTCGCCTACACCCAGGCCCGCGCGGGCGAGACACTCGAGAGGACCGGGCAGCCGGACGAGTACGTCGTCCTGTTCCCCCAGGACACCGCGGCGGCGAAGCTGACCGCGGGCCGGCAGCAGTCCGCGGTCGAGGGGGCGGCCATGGTGGTCGTCCCGGCCGGGGACAGCCGCGTCGAGGTCACCGCCGACACCGCCGTCGTCCGGTTGTTCTCCGCCGCCTCGCCGGACGTGCTCGCCCGCTGCCGCAACCACGGCGACTACGCCGAACCACACGCCAACGTCGCCCCGTTCGCCCCGTGGCCGGACCCCGTCGACGGGCCCGCCCTGCGCGTCTACCCGGTGGCCGAGCATCCCTACGAACAGGGCCGGTTCGGGCGGCTGTTCCGCTGCAGCACCTTCATGGTCAACCTGTTCGACCCGGACTACGGTCCTCGCGACCCGGCGAAGCTCTCGCCGCACCACCACGACGACTTCGAACAGTGCTCGCTGGCCGTCGACGGGCAGTACGTGCACCACATCCGCAGTCCCTGGACCCCGGACATGGCCGACTGGCGTGCGGACGAGCACGTCCACGTCGGCAGCCCGTCGGTCGCGATCATCCCTCCACCCACCGTCCACACGAGCCAGTCCGTGAGTCGGGTGCGGAACCAGCTGATCGACATCTTCTGCCCGCCCCGGCACGACTTCTCCGCCGAGGACGGCTGGGTGATCAACGCCGCCGACTACCCGGTGCCGTCGTGACGACGACCTTCCGCGACCTGCTCGCCGGGCTCGGCCGGACGGCACTCGGCACCTGGGTCAAGCTGCCCGCCGTCGACAGCGTCGAGCTGCTGGCCCATGCGGGGTTCGACTTCCTGGTCGTCGACATGGAGCACTCGCCGCTCGACGTGCTCACCGTGCACCAGCTGCTCGGTGCGGCCCGGGGGTGTGGGGTCCCTGCTCTGGTCCGCGTCCCGGACCGGACCCCCTCGACGATCTCCCGAGTCCTCGACTCCGGGGCCGCGGGCGTGCTGGTCCCCCACGTCGACACCCCGGAGGACGCGGCCGCCGTCGTCGCCGCGGGCCGCTTCCCGCCGCACGGCGCCCGCGGCTACGGCCCGACGGTCCGCGCCGGAGCCTGGGGTGCCGACGTCCCGGGGTACCGGGCCTCCGGCGAGCAGGTCGCGGTGATCCCGCAGCTCGAGAGCCGGGAGGCCGTCGACGCCGCACGCGGGATCGGGTCCGTGGCGGGCGTGGCCGCGCTGTTCGTCGGACCCGCCGACCTCGCCGTCGCCAGCGGGCACGCCCCCGACGCCCCCGACTTCACCCGCCTCCTCGACGACGTCGCGAGCGCCGCGAAGGAGCTCGAGCTCCCGCTCGGCACCGCCGTCGGATCCGCCGCCGCGGCCCGCGCCCTGCCCGGACACCACGACTTCGTCCTGGTCGGCAACGACGCCTCGCTGCTCGGCCAGGCCGCCCGGGCCGTCGTCGCCGACTCCCGCTGACCCTCCGACACCGAGAAGGACACCATGACCACCATCGACCAGATCCTCGACGGCCTCGTCGACATGCACTGCCACTCCGGCCCCTCCCCCATGCCCCGCGAGTTCGACCACGCGGGCGGCGCCCGGGACGGCTGGGAGCGGCTGCGTATGCGCGCGATGGTCGCCAAGTGCCACCACCACAACACGCAGATGGACGTGCTCGCCCAACGCCCGCTGCTGGCCGACATCCCCACCGAGGTGATCGGCGCGGTCGCCCTCAATTCCACCGTCGGCGGCCTCAACCTCGCCCAGGTCCAGCTGTGCCTGGGACTCGGCGGCAAGGTCGTGTACATGCCCACGGTCTCCTCCGGCAGGCACATCGACTGCCACGCCGAGAACCTCGGCTTCCCGACCCCGACCGTGAAGCTCACCGCCGAGCGGATCGAGGTCGTCCGCGACGGCGAGGTGGTCCCGGAGCTCCTGCCGATCTTCGACCTGGTCGCCGAGCACGATGCGGTCCTCAACGGCGGGCACCTGCATCCCGAGGACATCAGCGCCTGCTTCGCGGTGGCCCGCGAGCACGGTGTCCGCAAGTTCGTCGTGTCGCATCCCGACTTCGTCATCGGGGCCGACCCCACGCAGTGCTCCAGCTACATCGAGGGTGGTGCGCTCGTCGAGCACGAGCTCCACATGTACGACCCCGGCGCGACGATGCGGTGGCCGGTGGAGCAGCTCATGGAGTGGATCTCAGCGCTGGGCCCCGAGAACACCTTGATCGGCTCGGACCTGGGCCAGGCGGGCTTCCCGCGCCCCGTCGACGCGTTCCGCCGCGTCGGCGAGGCGCTGCTGGACCTCGGGCTGCCCGAGAAGGACCTGCGGCGCATCGTGCACGACAACCCGCGGGAGCTCCTCGGGCTGGACTGAGGTCTCGCGGCGGGCGGACATGCCGATCACGCCGTGAAGTGGCTCCTCGATCGCCCGGCCCCCGCAGGCGGTCCGGGCAGGGAGATCCGTGGAGAGCGCCGCTGCTCGCGCGGGCGGACCGCCGACGAGGCAGTCCTCGCCGGCTCCCACGGCAACGCGCGTCAGAACGTGCGGCGGGAGATCGCCAGGGCGGCCCGTTTCAGCTCCGCGCCGAGCTCGGGGATCCGCTCGAGGGGGATGTCCGCCTGCGACCCGGTGACCTGGATGGCGGCCATGGCGAGGTTGTCGGGTTCCGGGACCGGCACGGCCACCGAGGCCATACCGGGCTCGCGGTCGCCGCGGGCGGTCGAGTAGCCCACCGCGCGGACCTCCGCGAGCTCGGCGGCGAGCTCCGCCGACGTCACCACGACCCCGTCTGCGCGGGTGTGGGGCTCGACCTGAGCCAGGAACGCCGCCGTCTCCTCCTCGTCCATGAACGCCGCCAGGGTCTTCCCCCCGCCGACGTGCAGCGGGAGCCGCTCGCCGATGGGCAGCTCGTAGCGCAGCGGGGTGCCGCCTTCGACCCGGGCGAGGACCACCCGGGACCAGCCGAGCCGCCGGAACAGCGAGGCGGTGAGGCCGGTGGCACCGGCCAGGTCCTGCAGGATCGGGCGGGCGGCGGTCAACATGGGGTTGCCTGCGAGGTAGGCGTGCGCCCCGAAGATCAGACCGACGCCGGGGCGGTAGCCGACGGCGTCCTTCTCCACCCGCCCGCGCGCCTCGAGCACACCGAGGATGCGCTGGGTGGTGGCCACCGGCAACCCCGCGCGACGGGCGATCTCGCTGAGCCGCAACGGATGGTGGCCGCTGTCGAGCACCTCGAGGACGTCGATCGCCCGCTCCAACGAGCGCATGCTGGTGGCGGGCTTCGCCGCCTCGACGTCCGGCACTCCGTCCTCCCCTGGTCGGCCACCATCTTTCCACAGAGTGGTGAGCCGACCCGTTATCGCACCGCGGTGGCGTTGGGGGGCGACCCGACGCCGCCGACGAGGTTCAGCGGCTTGACCGTGACGAACGCGTCCCACCGGCCGTGCGCCCGGCTGTCGGCCGCGAGGCCGGTGAGGTCCCACAGCTCGCCGAGCGGGACGCCGAGCTTGGCGATCAGCTCCTGGTGCATCATGCCGCGGTCCTCCGGCGCCGACTCGAGGTAGGCGTCTCCCGCGACCGGCAGCACCTCCACGGCGAACGTGTCGGTGGCGAACAGGGCCACGCGGTGGTCCCACAGCCACTCGGGCAGCTCCAGGGTCTGCCGGAACCCGGTGGCCCGTCGTGCGTCGCGGACCTCGGCGCGCAGGTCGTCCCCGGCGTCGAGGAACCACCGGGCCCAGCCGGTGTGGACGAGTACGAGATCCCCGGGTCGGACCTCGTCGCCCTGGGCGAGCAGCGCGCGGTCGAGCACGTCGACGTCCAGAGCGGGGCCGACCCGGTGGTCGATCGGGGTGCCCTCGGCGGCGAGGAGTCCCTCGACGTCGACGACGATCCCCCGGCCGACGATCGGCTTCTCGGCCCACCGCTGCACCCCGAGCGCGGGGGCCCCGGCGCGGATGTCGTCGTCGGGGACCCCGTTGTAGAAGCCGTGTCCGGAGGCGCGGCGATGACGCAGGCCGTCGACCTGTGAGGTCGCCTGGAGGTAGAAGCCGTGCAGGACGTCGTCGCGGGCCTCGGCGTGCGCCGAGAGGATCTCGTGCCGGGGGGCGGCTCGGGCTCGGGCCATCGGCGGGTCGAAGGCGTCGAGGGCGTGGTCGAGGCTGAAGGCCACGCCCCGGGTCACGGTCGCGATCCCGTCGAGGACCTGAGCGGGCCCGGCGAAGTTCGCCGTGCCGCGCTCGGGGTCCTCGGCGAACACCCCCCAGCTCGAGCCCGGAGGGACGTGCCCACGCAGCTGCGCGTAGGTGGGCACGTCCGGTCGTACGCTGCCGGTCCCGTGTTCAGCCACGGTCGCGGCCCGAGTCGGCGCCCTCGTCGGGCTCCGGGTCGTCGCCGTCGTCCCCGCCGGCGGAGCCGTAGGACAGGGCGAAGGACAGCAACCCCGCGACCGAGGCGCCGCCGAACGCGTAGGGCGCCAGGGTCGAGGCCCAGTGCCGGGCCGCGGTGGCGTCCCCCGCCGCCAGCGTGGCGATCTGGCCGATCACGATCGCCAGGCCTGCGAGCAGGAAGAACACCACGGCCAGGGCGAACAGGAAGGTCGTCACGCGGGCCGCCGTGGAGGTGGTGGACGCAGGCGGGCTCATCGTCGAACTCATCGTGGACTCCTCGGGGACTGGGGCGTCAGACGGGCAGCAGGCCGGTGGCGATGAACACGCCCATGGCCAGGATCGGCAGGCAGTAGTACTTGAGCAGCGGCACGAAGGTCTTCACCGGGTCGACCCGGGCGATGCCCGCCGCGACGTAGATCGGGGCACCCGAGGGCGGCGACGCACCCTCGGTGGAGGCGAAGATCAGCACTGCGGCGGCGGCGACCGGGGCCGGGACGCCTGCGCCGATCAGCGCGACGACGGCGACGGGCCCGACGGCGGCCATGGTCGCCGAGGCGGTGAGCGGGATGGCGATCGCCACGATGATCACGCCGATGGCGATGGCCATGATCCACGCGGGCGCGTCCAGCCCGGCCAGCACGCCCTCGAGCTGCGAGGCCAGGCCGAGGTCGCCGAGGACGTTGGACGCGGAGAACGCCGCGACGATGGTGATGCCGATGACGCCGAACGACGGTGCGGCCTTGCCGATCGTCGACCACCATCCGGACACCGTCTTCGGCAGGTGCCTCCGGCCGAGGAACAGGACCAGGGCGATCATCAGCACCGGGATCCAGGTGATCAGGCTGATCACGTCCGGCATGGCGTAGGGCTGGGCGGCCAGGACGGTGCCGTCCGCCAGCTCGACCGGCTTCTTGAGCGCGTCCCCGACGCCGGAGTAGGTGCCGAGCGCCTCGGCGACCGGGCCGCGGGTCAGCAGCAGCGGGATGAGGATCGGCACGAACAGCAGCAGCGAGGTCCAGCCCGAGCGCAGGCTGAGCCCGAACGGGATCCTGTCCTCGGCCGAGATGGGCTGAATGCCGTTGCGGCGCACCAGGAAGAATGCCAGCACCAGCCGATACCCGAGGCACCACAGACCGGCGAAGGCCAGCGGGGCGACGATCTCGTCCGGCTGCATGACGCCCTGTGCTGCGAGCCCGCCGACGAGGATGAACATGGTGGCGGAGAACGGGAAGCTCACACCCATGCCCGCCCCGCCCGCGACCACGGTCGCGGCGAGCTCGGGCCTGACCCCGGACCGCTTCATCCAGGGGACCGTCACCGAACCGACCGCCGCGGTCACCGCGGCGCCGACGTGCGCGATCGCGCCGAAGATCCCGCCCGCGACGGTGGCGGTGAAGACGGGGCCGCCCCGCAGCCGCCCGAGCACGGAGTTGAGCAGGTCGATCAGCTTGTCCAGGACCGGAGTCCTGGTCAGCACGTAGGACATGAACACGAAGGCCAGCCCGGCGAACGTGACCTCCTCCTGCATGGAGTCCAGCACGGCCTCGCCGATCGAGGACCAGGCCCCGGCGCCGTCGGTCACGAACGCGAACCCGCACACCGCGACGAACCCGAGGATCATCGCCTCGCCGATGTTGCGCTTGAACACCGCGTTCCACACGATGATCACGCCCACGAACGCCACGAGCGCCCACACGCCGACCATCACGCGGTCCCGGCGAGGATCGCGGCGCGGCGCTGCGCCTCGTCGGCTTCCACGGCACGCCCGCCCAGCAGGGTCGACGCGGCCTCGGCGGCGGGAACGACGATCACGCCGTCGTCGTCTCCGACGATCAGGTCGCCCGGGTTCACCACGACGCCGCCGACGGCCACCGGCACGTCGACCCGGCCGGGTCCGTTCTTGTACGGACCCGCCGGGGTGACCGCACGCGCCCAGGCCATGAAACCGATCTTCTCCAGCTCACCGACGTCTCGCAGGGCGCCGTCGACGACGATGCCGAGCACGCCGCGGCGCTTGGCCCGCTCAGCCATCAGCTCGCCCAGCAGGGCGCGGGTGGTGTCCCCCTGTCCGTTGACGACGAGCACGTCGCCGGGCCGGGAGACCGCGATGGCCTCGTGGATGGCCTTGTTGTCCCCGGCCCGCACCCAGACCGTGCGGGCGCGGCCGACGACCCGGGCACCCTTCCAGAGGGCGCGGACACCACCGTCGAGCATGCCCATACGGTCCCGCGCGTCGCCGATGTTCGCCACGGGCAGTCCCTCGAACAGGGCGAGCAGGTCGTCCTCGGCGGGTACCAGCGCAGCGTCCGCGCGGTCGCGGTGCAGCTCGGCGGCGGCCCTGGTCATCACCGGGCGCAGGCCGAGGGAGTCCACCAGCGCCGCGGCGGCGTCGGTCTCCCCCGCCCGCCGGGCGGCGTGCTTCACGGTGCTGTCGTGCAGCCGGTCCACCGCGGCCTCACCGGTCGTGAGCTCGGCGGCGATCTGCGCGCGCACCCAGGTCTCCGCACCCGCGGCCCGCCCGGCGGCGACCGACTCGACGATCAGCGCTCCGAGACCCTTCATGAACGTGCTGCGCAGCAGCTTGCGGGCGGTCGCGTCCCCGGGGACACCGGCGATGTCCTCGACCGGCGCGCCGAGTGCGGCGAACACCGTTGCGGCCGCCGCGGAGGCCGCGCCGCTGACCACGACGCCCGTCGCACTGCCGTGCGTCGGGACGGAGCCGACCACCGACACGTCCACGAACCGGGACTCGCCGATCGCGGCCGCGACCCGGCGCTTCACGGCCGGATCGGTCGCGTTCATGTCGAGGTAGAGGGCATCGGGGTCGAGATACTCCGCCACGGACGCCGCGGCCGACTCGGCGAACCGGCCCCCGACCAGGCTCAGGACCACCTCCGAGCCGCGCACGGCGTCCTCCGGGGTCGCCGCGCGCACGACGCCCTCCGGGGTCGCGTTGTCCGCGGGGTCGTAGCCGGTCACCGCCCAACCGTGTGTGACCAGGCCGGACGCGTAGAGCGTCCCCGCCTCACCCAACCCCAGGACCGATGCCCTCATGCTGCCTCCTTGCAGTTCCCATACAGTGGTAAGTCATATCGCTGTGCGGAGAGTATTCGCACAGAGCGGTATGGGAGTCAAGGGGTGCGGCCGCTCAACGCCTCCGAGCTCGACGCGGTGCCGGACTTCCACCGGGAGACCCGGGAGGTCGCCATCGACGGCGACCGTGTCGCCGCGCGACAGCTCGACACCGGCCCCCCGGAGCAGGTACGGCTCGGCGTCGCCCCGCGGTCCGTCCACAGAGGTCGTCCATCACCGTCCCCCCACCGTGTTCTGCAGGTAGCGGGCGGTCCAGCCGTCCTCGACGCGCCGGCACCACATCGCCAGCACCTCATCGAGATCGCTGTCGGCGATGCGGACCACCCCGTCGTGGCGGAGCTGTCGCTTCGTCAGGGCGAACGCGTCGGCGGGAGCGGACTCGGCGAGCTCGACCGCGACCGCGACCGCCCGGTCGAGGACCGCGGCGGCGGCCAGCACGGCCCCACCCGCGATCGCATGCCCGCCGACCGCCGCCACGAAGGGCACGTCGAGGGCGGTGGCCGGACTCGCGTACGCGGACGAAGCCGGGGTCCACCGAGTTGAGCCCGCCGCCGGTCACCGCGCCCGGCATGGCCCAGGTCCATGGCGCACCGCCGGCGAGCCGTCACCAGGAGGGGTGGCTCTGCCTCGCCGTGGGCGCTGGTCGAGGCGGCCGTCCCACCTCCACGACGCACACCGACCGCGCCGACCGGAGAACCCGTCGCCGAGATCCGCGGAGTCTCTCGACGCTACGGTCCGGTCACCGCGGTCGACGACGTGTCCCTGGCGCTGCGCCCCGGCGAGATCGTCGGGATCGTCGGGCGCTCCGGCTCGGGGAAGTCCACTCTCGCCCGGATCCTCGCCGGACTCGAAGCGCCCGACTCCGGCACCGTCACCCTCCAGGGGCAGACCACCCGCAGGCGGCTACGTCCGGGCTACGTCATGCCCGTGTTCCAGGACCCCGTCGCGAGCCTCGACCGCCGCTGGCCGCTGTGGCGCACGCTCGCCGAGCCCGTGCGGGCCCGCGGTGGCACCCTCACCCGGGCCGCCGCCGAGCGAGCGCTGGCCGACGTCGGACTCCACCTGGACCTCGACCGCAGGCCCGGCAGCCTCTCGGTCGGCCAGGCGCAACGGGTCGCGATCGCCCGCGCACTGCTCGCCGAACCCGCGCTCCTGGTCGCCGACGAACCCACCGCCAGCCTCGACGTCGCCACCACCGCGGCCGTCACCGATCGGCTGCGAACCCTGGCCGACCGGGGCACCGCCATTCTCATCGTCAGCCATGACCGCGCCCGCCTCGGGGGCTACGCCGACCACGTCCGCACCATGGCCGCAGGCCGACTCACCTGATCGTCAGCGGCGTCGCTCCGAGATCCACTCCCCACACCGCCACCGACGCCATGTCGACGATGCCGGCCGACATCTCGGCGACATATGTCAGCTCGAGGCTCGCGCCGTGCCGTACCTCGAAGTCCCGCGCGAACTCGCGCACTGCGGCACGTGGGTGAGGAAGCCCAGCCGGAACCGTCTGCTCATCGGACCTCCACCAGGTTCCGAGCGCGGGTGTGGCGGTTCTCCGGGACCGGCAGCCCGAGGTGACCCCGAAGGGTGTCCGACTCGTAGGCCGTGCGGAACAGGCCACGGCGCTGCAGCTCCGGCACCACACCGTCGACGAACCAGGCCAGGTCCTCGTCGTTGCGGAACGCCAGATTGATGCCGTCGAACGTGCCTGCCTCGAACCACCGGGCGATCGTGTCCGCCACCGTGGTGGGCGATCCCAGGAACGGGCGTTCCGGGCGTTCGGCGAACGCCTCGGCGACCTGGCGCAGGGTGAGCCCCTCGCCCTCGGCCCGGGCGATGATCGCCGCGGCACCGGTCCGGCCGCCGTTCGCCGCGAGGTGGGCCACGTCAGGGAAAGGCGCGTCGAGGTCGTAGCGGCTGAAGTCGTGGGCGCCGAACGCGCGTCCCAGCAGGGCGAGGCTGCGGTCGAAGTCCCGGTCCTCGTCGTCGATCTCCCTGGCCCGCCTGCGGGCCGCGTCGTCTGTGCCTCGGACGACCGGGCTGCCGTGGATGAGGACCGTGACGTGGTCGGGATCCCGGCCCGCGGCGGCGATGCGACGCCTGATGTCGGAGTAGTAGGCCTGGGCCGCGTCAAGGGTGCCGCCTGGGGCGAAGATGCCCTCGGCGACCTGCGCGGCGAGCGTCCGGCCCTCCTCGGACACGCCCGCCTGGAAGATCACGGGCTGCCCCTGCGGCGAGCGCGAGAGGTTGAGCGGGCCCGCGACCCGGAAGTGCTCGCCGACGTGGTCGAGGGCGTGCAGCTTGTCGGGATCGAGGAACACGCCGCGCTCGGCGTCCGCCGGGAACGCGTCGTCCTCGTAGGAGTCCCACAGACCCCGCACGACCTGCACCGACTCCAGTGCCCTGCCGTAGCGGGTCGGGTAGTCGAGGTGCTCGTCGAGCCCGTAGTTGCGGCTGGTCCCGGTGTCGAAGCTGGTGACGACGTTCCAGCCTGCCCGCCCGCGGCTGATGTGGTCGAGCGAGGCGAACCGTCGTGCCAGGTTGAACGGCGAGTTGTACGTGGAGCTGAGCGTGCCGACAAGCCCGAGGTGCGTGGTGTGTGTGGCGACCGCGGACAGCAGGGTCAGCGGCTCGAGCCGGTTGAGGTAGTGCGCAGGGTAGGTCGCGTTGATGAACTGGCTGTCGACGATGAAGAGCGCGTCGAACAGCGCCGCCTCGGCCGCCTTCGCCTGACGGATGTAGTAGTCGATGTCGATGCTCGCGTCCTTGGCGATGCTCGGGTCCTTCCACAACCCGTGCTGCCCGGGCCCGCCCACCCCGTAGGGATGCAGGGCGAGGTGGATCCTGCGGCTCATCCGAATCCTCCGTGGTCTTCTGCCCAGGCCGGGTCCGGGCGGGCCTGGGCCAGCTCGACGTGGGCGATCTCGGGCAGCCCGGCGCGCAGCCGCTCCAGGAACAGCACCACCGTCGCGGCGGCCGTCCGGTGGCTCTGGTCATTGAGGGCGTCGTGCCGTCCGCCCACGAGGGAGACCAGCTCGGCCACGCCGAGCCGGGCGTACCAGGCCCGCGCCGCGTCGAGCGACGCCACGGTGTCGGCCGTGCCGTGCAGCCCCAGGACGGGCACGGTGATCAGCTCCGGGACCGCGGCCGCCTCCCAGCCTGCGGGGACCGGCTCGGCGAGGGCGCCCCGGCGGACCTGCTCGTCGAGCACATCGCGGTGCACGGGGCAGGCGGTCCGTGCGTCCAGCTCCGCCGCCCAGCCGACCGGACCGGGTGGCAGAGACCCGGGCAGCCCGACCAGTACCAGGGCGTCCACCCCGGCCAGCCCCTCGGCGACCAGGCCCGCCGCGAACAGCGCCCCGGTGTCCGAGCCCACGAGCACGCGCGGGTGCGGGCCCGAGCCGGCGTCCGCGAGCACGGCGCGGACCCGTTCCGTGGTCTGCGAAGGATCGTCGGTGGGCGCCGGGAGCACCAGCACCCGGTAGCCGTCCGCGGAGACCCGCCGACCCAGGCGGGCGTACACCCCCGCCCGCTCCCCCCGCCCGGGCAGCACGACGAGGGTCCCGCGGGGCACCACGCCGTCGGGTTCGCTCCACTCGACCACTGCCGAACGTTCCGTGGCAGCGGTCATCGCACGGCCTCCCGCCCACCGCGCAGGACGGGGATCTGCTCGCCCGCCTCGACCGCGAACGGGAGGTGGTTCTGCGCCGGCGCCAGCGGGCAGGGCGCGTGGTCGGTGTAGGCGCACTGCAGGTTGCCCGCCCTGTTGAAGTCGACCACCAGATCGGACTCCCCCGCATTCGGCAACGGCAGGGCGAGCGACCGGCTCGCCGCGTAGGTGGTGATCCCGCTGGTCGCTTCCCGGAACAGCAGGATTCCCAGGTCGGAGTCGTCATCGCGGCCGAACACGACGAGCCGGTGCTCGTTCCCGTCGACCGTGAGGACGACCTCACCCACCGCCTCGTGGGTGTGCTCGATGCCCTCGACCGCCGCGCGGACCTGGTGCGGGCGCCCCTGCGGGTAGCGCTCGAACACTGCCGGGCGGATCCAGGCCGGGTCGTAGGCGTAGGCAGGGGTCTCCACGTAGTCCGCGCGCAACGGGTACGTGGGGTCGAGCGGGCGGAGCAGGTCACGGCCACCACGCCGGGAGAGCTCCAGGACGACGTCTCCGGTCTCGGCGGCCCAGCGGAACTCCCGCTCCCGGACCGGACCGAACGTGTGCCCGCCCCTCCGCTCGGTGCCCTCGACCCGCAGCGACTCCCCCTCGCCGAGCTCGACGACGGGTCCCTCGGGCCCGGTCGTCCACACTCCGGGTACCCCGGGGAAGGTCTGCGGCTCGCGCTCCAGGAAGTGCACGGCCCGGTAGGCGAGATAGCCGTACGGGTCCTGGCGGCGGCGTTCGTTCGCCGCCCGCCACTGCTCCCACTCCGCTGCGCGGAGGGCGGGATCCAGGGTCTGGGTCATGGTCGGTGCTCCTGTCGGGCTCGGTCGGGACGCGGGGTCACGCGGCGGCGTGGGCGACGGCGGGTCGGACGCGCGGATGAATGTCCTCCGCCACCAGCCGCAGGCCCTCCCGGAAGGCCGCGGTCCCGGCGGAGAGCGGGAGGGAGAACAGCCGGTCGGTGGACCGGACGAAGGCCTCGTCCCGGGACAGCTGCTCGACGACCTCGTCCGGGCTGCCGTACTTGACGTTCAGCGCGTCGAGGTACTCCTCCGGAGTGCTGGGCTTCGCCCCGGAGAGGACGCGGAACCGCTCGGGGTGCTGTTCCAGCTCCGCGGCGACCAGTGCGATCGCCTCCGCGCGGGACTGCGCGGGCAGCACTCCCCGGGAGATGCCGATGCGCGGTTCGACTCCGGCAGGCAGTGCCCCCAGGTAGTCGTCGATCAGGGCGGACTGCACCCGGCCGGCATCACCTTCCGGGGTCAGCCGGAAGAGCAGCAGCCCGTCGGCCGCCCGTCCGATCGCGGCCGCGGTCCGCGGGTTGCCGGTCGCCTGCCACACCCGGTCACCGAGCCCGGCGGGGGGCGGGTAGAGCGGGACCTGTTCCCCGTCCGCCGAGACGCCGTGCTCGATGGCCCGGCGGAGCCCGCCCAGCGCCTCGGCGTAGAGCGTCTCGCGATCCCCTTCGGACAGCCCGAACGCGCTGAAGATCGCCTTCGACATCGGGTTGCTCTTGCCGATCCCCAGCTCGAGCCGCCCGCCGCTGAGGGCGTCCACGAAGGCCGCCGTCTCGGCGACCCGGATCGGGTTGTCGAACGCCAGCGGCAGGACCGCGGTCCCGAGCCGGATGCGGTCCGCGACCTGGCCTGCGGCCGCCAGGAAGGCGAGTGCGGCGGGCAGGCCCAGGAACTGGAAATGGCCCTCCGCCACCCACGCGGTCTCGTACCCGAGGCTCTCGGCGAGCCGGACCGAGTCCAGCGCGTCGCCGTACACCCGGCCCGGCTGCGGGTCGGTCGGGACAGTGAGGAAATAGGACAGCCCGCGGGCCGGGGGTTCGGCAGGGACTGCGGTCACGGGGATCTCCGGGTGGGGGTGGCGAGGCGTCATGACGCGACCGCGTCGACGAGGGTCCGACCCGATTCGGCGGTCGCGCGGGCCAGGGTGAGATCGAGGACCGCGCCGGCGTCGACGGCCGCCGTCCCGCGCCAGGCGACGTGGGCGTCCGGCCGGATCAGTGCGTAGGGCGCGCCGTAGTAGGCGTGCGCGTCGGGATCGGGGAGGTGGATCACCTCGAGCTCGACGCCGCGCGCCTCCGCGGCCTCGTCGAAGGCCGCGACGGCGGAGGTCTCGGCGGTCAACACGAGCAGGGCGGGGCGGGTGCCGAGCCGGTCGTAGAGGGTGTAGCCGAAGGGATCGAGGTTGCCGTTCGGGGCTCGGTGCCCGGGCCGTCCGTCCTCGGTGTAGGCGTGCGCGTCCCAGGACTGTTCGGTCTCGCGCAGTTCCGGCTCGTACCAGATGACCGACGAGTCGTCGTACCGCTCGTCGAACACCACCCCCAGCGGGAAGGAGTGCTCGGCACCGAGGAGCTCGCCGATCCGCGCCCGCCTGCGGACGGCGTCGACACCGGTGTCGTCGTCCGCGGGGACGCCGATCTCCCGGATCCGCCGGTAGACCTCGCTGCCCGCCCGATCCCGCTCCGAGGCGAACTCCGCGACCCGCCGGTTGTGCGGGCGACGCTCCTCGTCGTAGGAGTGCAGGAGTCCCTCGCCCGCCTCACCCCGCAGGACGGCGGCGAGCTTCCAGCCGAGGTTGGCGATGTCCCCGAAGCCCTCGCACAGGTTCCCGCCCGGGGTCCGCACGTGTGCCGCGTCGCCCACCAGCGCGATCCGGTCCCTGTAGAAGGTGTCGGCGAGGCGGGCGCTCTTGAAGAACGGCGTCAGCGACACCACCGTCAGCTCTACGTCGAACCCGAACGCCTCCCGGACGTGGGTGACCAACTCCGCCTCGTCCGGCTCGTGGTCGAGGGGGAAGGGCCCCGCATAGGTCCGCCAGTCGGTCTCGTTGAGCGCCGCCAGGAACCCGGAGTACCGGTTGTTGTAAACGATCGCGGTGCCCGGGACGAAGGGCCGCCCGAGCTGCGTCGACGCGTCGGTCGCGGTGCGCACGACGACGCGGTAGTGGCGTTCGGTCGCGTAGTCCCCGGAGCGCGTGATGCCCGCCAGCGTGCGGATCGTGCTCGAGCCTCCGTCGGCACCGACGACATAGCGGGAGCGCACGGTCCGCTCGCGTCCGGTGCCGGTCTCGACGAGGCGGGTGGTCACGCCGTCGGGATCGACGTCGAGTCCCTTCACCCGCCAGCCCCCGGAGACGACGGTGCCGAGCTCGGCGAGTCGCTCCAGGAACACCTTCTGCAGCACGGTCTGCGGCCTGCGCAGCGCGCCGTGCACCGAATGCCGAGGAGCCCGGCCGAGCTCGAACGAGCGATGGACGCTGCCGCCGAGCGGGTGCCCGACGAGCGAGGTCAGCAGGAGGTTGCCGGTGTTCCACTCGGGCGGGAAGGTCCACTCGTCCCGGATCCGCGACAACACCCCCCAGTTGGCGATGATCTCCAGCGCGCGCGGGTTGTAGCCTGCGGCGCCGGCCCTGACCAGCGTCGCCTCGGTGGCGGCGTCCACGATGGACGCGCTCACCCCGTGCCGGGCCAGCTCCAAGGCCGTGCCGAGCCCGTTCGGCCCCGCCCCGACGACCAGGACGTCCGTCTCCGCGACCGGCTCGGCCCGGGGGAACTCCACGACGTCCACCCGACGTCGCCCGCGGCTGATGTCGTTGCGTGCAGGCATGGCCTACCGTCCCTGTCCGGTTGTGGTCCGCTCGGCGGCGAGCGGGTGGGCCGAGAGACCGAGGTTCTCCCGGAACGTGTCGTGGGCGTACTCGCGCCGGAACCGGCCGCGGTCCTGCAGCTCGGCGACCACGCCGGTGGTGAAGTCGCGGAGTCCCGTCGGCTGGACGTCGATGTTGATCGTGAACCATCCCGCGGAGCCGGTGTCGACCCAGTGCTCGATGTCGTCGGCGACCTGCTCGGGGGTGCCGACGATCATGCGCTGCTGACCCGAGAGGTTGTTGAACAACAGGGACCGGACGGTCGCCTTCCGTGAGCGCGCGTCCGCGATGAACTGGTCGCGCCGAGCGGTGCCGGCCGGGCTGGCGGTCCGACCCTCCAGCTCGGCGTAGGGCAGCTCGGCGTCCAGGTCCAGCCGGGAGACGTCGAACTCCAGCACCGCCTCGAGCGCCGCGAGCAGGGGTTCGACAGCGAGCTGCTCATCGAGATCGCGCCTGCGCTCCCGGGCCGCGGCCTCGGTGGCGCCGAGGATGACGAACAGTCCGGGCAGCACGAGCAGGTCGTCCGGCCTTCGGCCGTTCGCGGCGGCGAGCCGCTTGACCTCGGCCGAGAACGACCGGGCGAGCTCCGGAACCCGCTGCGAGGTGAAGAGCGCGTCCGCCCACCGTGCGCCGAACTCCATGCTGCGCCGGGACGAGCCCGCCTGGAACAGCACCGGACGCTGCCCGCGGTGGCCCCCCGTCAGTGGCAGGACCCCCTCGGTCCGGTGGAACTCGCCCTCGATCCGGACGGCACGGGTGCGGGCCGGGTCGATGTAGGTGTCCACCGAGGCGTCGGCCACCACGGCCGACTCGGGGAGCGATCCCCACAGCGCGTCGACCGCCGCGACGAACTCCTCCGCGCGGCGGTAGCGGGTCTCGTCGTCGAGCCGCTCGGTGATCCCGAGGGCCCGCCTGGTGACGTCCTCCTGGCTGGTCACGATGTTCCACGCGGCTCTGCCCTTGCTCACGTGATCGAGGGTGGAGATGGCCCGGGCGCGGGTGAACGGGTCACCCTGCAGTGCGGGGTTCGTCGCGACCAGTCCGATGTGCCCGGTCTCCCGGGCCAGCGCAGCGAGCAGCACCACCGGGTCCGCACCCCGCCAGGGCCTGCGGTGCGACGGCTCGTCGAGCACGCCGAGGCGGTCCGCGATGAAGATCGCATCGAACCGGGCGCGCTCGGCGAGCCGGGCGATCTCGACGTAGTAGTCGATGCCCGCCAGCCAGTCGGCGGTGGGCGGCAGCGCCTTCCAGGCGGCGTCGTGCCGCCCGGTGGCCTGCAGGTTCAGGCAGAACCTGATCTGCTTCTGCGGTCGGGACACGGAGGGTCTCCAGAGGTGGGTGGTCAGGACGCCGCGGCGAGCTCGGCCCGCAGCCGCGCACGGCGGGCGCGGTCGGCCGCACCGGAGCTCAACGTCGGCGCCGATCCCACGAGCAGCCGGGTGTACGGGTGCCGGGGGGCGGTGATGACCCGGGCGGTCGGGCCGTCCTCGACGATCCGGCCCCGGTTCAGCACGATCGTCCGGTCGGTGACCCCGGCGATGGACCCGAGGTCGTGGGAGATGAACAGCAGGGTGATGTCGGTGGTGGCCCGCAGCCGCTCCAACAGCTGCAGGATCCGCACCCGGTTCGCCGAGTCGAGCGCACTCACCGGCTCGTCGAGCAGCAGCAGTCGCGGCCCCGTCACCAGCGCCCGGGCCACGGCGACCCGCTGGCGCTGGCCGCCGGACAGCTGGGCCGGGAACCGGTCGAGCAGCGACTCGTCGAGCTCCACGGCGGCGAACTGGGCACGGACCGCGGCGGCGATCTCCCCGCGGCTCAGCTGCCCTCGGATCCGGAGCGGCTCGGCCACGGCGGCCTGCACGGTCTGGTCCGGGTCGAGGCTGCGCAGCGGGTCCTGGAACACGTACTGCGCCACGCCGCTGCGACCGAACTCCCGACGCCCCCGCCGGGACAGTCGGGCCACGTCCCGCCCGACGACCCGCACCGAGCCCGCCGTGACCGGGGCCAGCCCGAGCACGGCGCGGGCCAGCGTGGACTTGCCGGCCCCAGACTCGCCGATGACGCCGACGGACTCGCCGGGGAACAGCCGCAGGGCGGCACCGGACAGGGCGACCTTGCGCGTATGGCCCCGCCCGAACGCGACGTCGAGGCCCTCGATCTCCAGGATCGGCTCAGACACGGGACGGCTCCGGAGTGAGGTAGCGCTCGAGCCCGTACTGCTCGTGCTCGGCGACGAGGAGTCGGGTGTAGTCATCCTGCGGGTCGTGCAGGATGCGGGTGGTGGGTCCCTGCTCCACGACGTGCCCGTCCCGCAGGACCAGCACCTCGTCGCAGAGCTGGGCCACCACGGCCAGGTCGTGCGAGACGAGTACCAGCGCCAGCCCGAGCCGCTCGGTGAGCTCGGCCAGCAGGTCGAGGATCTCGGCCTGCACCGTGGCGTCGAGCGCCGTCGTCGCCTCGTCCGCGATGAGGATCTCGGGATCGAGCGAGATCGCGATGGCGATGAGCACCCGCTGGAGCATCCCGCCGGACAGCTCGTGCACGTACTGCCGGTACACCTGTTCAGGTTCTCGCAGGTGGACGGCGTCGAACAGCTCGACGGCCCGGCGGTGCGCGTCCTTGCGGGACAGGCCGCCGCGCACGCGCAGCACCTCGTGCAGTTGCCTGCCCACCGTGATCGACGGGTTCAGATAGGACGCCGGGTCCTGGAACACCGCGCCGATCGAGGCGCCGCGCAGCGTGGTCCAGTCCCGCCGGGTGAGCGTGGCGGCGTCTCGCCCGAGCAGTGTGATCGAGCCACCGGACACCTCGATCAGGTCCGGCAGGATGCCGAGGACCGCCCGGCAGGTGAGGGACTTGCCGCTGCCGGACTCACCGACGATTCCCACCACTCGGCCCCGGCGCAGCCGCAGGCTGACCCCGTGGACCAGCTCGGTGTCGCTCAGGTCGTCATGGATGCGGACGTCGTCCAGGACCAGTACGTCGTCCGGGTGCGCGTCGGTGGCGGGGGCTACGGCGGGTCCGCTCTCGATTGCGGGGGCCTGGGTCATCAGGTCTCCTTCGGTGGTGTCGGGGGCCGTCATGCCGCGACCCTGCGGGCCCGGTTGGCCCTGGCCACCTTCGCTCCGACCAGCGCGCGGCCGGACTGGCCCGCCGCGTCCCGGATGGCGTCGGCGAGCATGCTGAAAGCCAGCACGGTGACGAGGATGATCACGGCGGGGAAGAGGGGGGCGTAGGCCTTCTGCGGCAGGTAGTCCAGGTCTGATGCGAGGATGCCGCCCCAGGTCGGGGCGGGTGGCTGTACGCCGATGCCCAGGAAGGTCAGGCTCGAGATCACCACGAGCCCCACGCCGAGGGTCGTCGCCAGGGTGATGGCGATGGGCGGCAACACCTTCGCCCACACATGCCTGCGCACGATCCACCCGGTGGACGCCCCGGCGAGCACGGCCGCCTCGACGTACTGGGACCGGGCGACGGTCAGCGTTGCGGCCCGGGCCACCCGGTAGAACAACGGCGCGACCAGCAGCCCCACCGCGATCATCGCCTGGGTGATGCCATTGCCCAGCAGCGCGGTCATGGCCACCGCGAACACCAGGAACGGCAGAGCGACGAGGGTGTCGATCAGCCGGAGCGACACCCACTCGAACACCGACCCGAGGTACACCGAGAGGATGCCCGGGACGGTTCCGAGGACCAGGGCGATACCCGTGACCTCGAGCGTGCTGAGGATGCTGAGCGGGGCACCGGCCAGGATCCGGCTGAGCACGTCCCGGCCGGTGTAGTCGGTGCCGAGCCAGTGCTGTGCCGACGGCCCCGCCAGGGTGAGGTCGGACCCCTGCAGTGGGTCGTACGGTGCGAGCACCGGGCCGAACACCGTGATCAGGGCGATGGCTAGGAGTACCCCGATGGCGATCCGGGCGCTGGTCAGCCGGAGCAGAACCTCGATCATCTCTCAGACCCCCCGCGCCGCGGCCGGCGAGAGCCGGTTCAGCACGATGTTGACGATGAGGTTGAACACCACGACGAGTACGACGGACACGACGAGCACGCCCTGCACCGCGGGCACGTCCCCGCGGATGGCCGCCTGGGTGGCGAACACCCCGTAGCCGGACAATCCGAAGATCGCCTCGGTCACGACGGCGCCGCCGAGCAGGGCGGGGAACTTCAGCCCGAGCACGGCCAAGGCGGGACCGACGCCGTTGCGCAGCACGTGGACGAAGAAGATCCGACGCGGGTCGAGCCCGCGCACGATCGCACCGGTCACATAGTTCTCCCGCCGCGCCGACACCAGCCCGTCGCGCAGCTGGCGTGCGACGTCCGCCACGGTGTCGAAGCTGAGTGCGACCGCGGGCAGGATCAGGTGCGACAGCCACGGACCGAGGCCCGCCTCGATGGGCACGTAGCCCGCTGCAGGCAGCAGGTCGAGGCTCACGGCGAACACCGCGACCAGCGCGATGCCGACTACGAAGGGCGGCAGGACCGAGATCGTCGTGGTGAAGCCGGTGACCGCCCGGTCCACCCAGGTGGCGTGGAAGCGCGCGGCCAGCGCGCCCAGGGCGAACCCCGCGACGACGCCGATGACCAATGCCACTCCCGCCGCGGAGAGGGTGATCACCGCCCGGTCCAGGAGCACCGCGGCGACGCTGTGCCCGTTGAACCAGCTCTCGCCGAGGTCGAAGCGCAGGATGTCGTCGAGCCAGTTGACGTACTGCAGCAGGAACGGCCGGTCCAGGCCCCATTCGTGCTCGACCGCGGCGACGGCCTCCGGGGTCGCCGCGTCTCCGAGCTGGACGTAGGCGGGGCTGCGACCGGAGAGGTGGCCGAGCAGGAAGGTGAAGAAGGTGCCGAGCAGGAAGACCGGGACGAACACCGCCAGCGGTTTGCCGATCGAGACCGCCAGCCGCCGCGTCCGGATCCGCCGCAGGTCCGGCCCCGTCAGAGTCGCCATCACTGCGGCCCGGGAGTGAACTGGACGCCCTTCCAGCTCTGGTAGCCGTCGATCGCAGGCGGGTCGGAGATCGACTTGTCCTTCGCCACCACGCTCGGGTAGGTGAACAGCGACACGGTCGTGCCGTTCTCGTAGCCGGCCCGGGCCGCCGCCTTGAGCTTCGCCTCGTAGTCAGGAGAGTCGATCGGCGTGGCCCGCACGACCTTGAGCGCCTCCTGGAACTGGGGCGAGGTGGTCGGCGAACTGAGGTTCAGCACACCACCCGTGTCGAAATGCTCGGTCAAGCCCTGGACGTGGGAGTCGCGCCCGACCCAGCCGTAGATCGACGCCGCCTGCTGCTTGCCGAAGTAGCCCTTGCCCCAGTTCGCCTGGTCCTTCAGCGTGATGTTCGCCGTGATCCCGACCGCCTTGAGCTGGCCTTGGACGAGCTCTGCCGCCTGCTCGAAGTTGCCCGCGATGCCGTTGAGGTCGAAGGAGATCGCGCCGTCGGCGTAACCGGCCTTCGCCAGGATGTCGCGGGCCTTCGCCGGGTCGTACCGGTACTCGGAGTCCAGCGCGCTCACGTTCGACGGATGGCCCTGCGGGTAGGGCTGATGTGCCGGCTGGCCCAGACCGAAGGTGAGCTTGGTGGCGAACTCGTCCGGGTTGATCGCGTACCGCACCGCCTCACGCACCGCGGGATCGGTGAACGGAGCCACGTTGGCGTTCAGGCTCAGGAACGTCGAACCCCACTGCCGGTCGGTGTCGGCGAGAACGTCGAACCCGGCCTTCTTCGCCTCGTCGGCCTGCTGTGGGTCCAGCTGCGCCCAGTTGTAGACACCCGACTGCAGCCCGGCGACCAGCGTCGACGGGTCGATCCCGAAATTGATCTCGATGCGGCTCACCTTGATGCTCGCCGCGTCCCAGTAGCCGTCCCACTTCTCCAGGACGATCGTCGACTCCGGGTCGTAGGACACCACCTTGAACGGCCCCGCCCCCACCGGAGCCGCTGTGTTCAGCCTGCCCGGGTCCGCGGCCGCGGCCTTGCTCGGCAGCATCCCGCCGCGCACCGCCAACAGGTACGGGATCTGGTAGTCCTGCTGCCCCAGGTCCAACCGCACCGTCAGCGGGTCCACGACCGTGGCCGCCTTGACGTTGTTGTACGACCCCTTCAGCGCCGAGTTCTCCTGCGTCTTGATCCGCTCGATGTTGAACTTCACCGCCTCCGCATCCACCGGGGAGCCGTCCTGAAACGTCAATCCCGGCTTCAACCTCACCGTGATCTGGTCACCGGCCGGGTTGTACTCGTAACCCGACGCCAGAGCGGGGACGATGTTGCGCTCGCCGTCGACGGTGAACAGCGACTCGTAGATCGGGGTCAGGTAGATGGTCGCCCCGGTGGACCCGGTCACGATGGGGTCCCAGTTCGCCTGGATGGACTTGACCCCCCACTTGATGGTGGAGTCCGACGTGGACCCGCCGGCGGCGCTGCCACCACATCCCGCGACGACCATGGCCATCACGGCGACGACGACGGCGACGACGGCCGAGGGCCGTCTCCTGCTTGGGAATCTCATGTCTCTCCGATGTCGGGTGGTGGCTCAGGCGCTCAGGCGCGGAGCCTGGTCGCGGGCGACGGTGTGGACGTTGGGGGGAACCGGCAGACCGAGGTTGCCGCGCAGGGTCGTCGACTCGTAGGCGGACCGCACCAGACCCCGGTCGCGCAGGATCGGGAGCACCTCGTCGGTGAACCGGGTGAAGGCGCTGGGGACCGTGACGTGGATGTTGAGCCCGTCGAGCGCCCCGGCCTCGAACCACTCCTGGATCCGGTCGGCGACCGTCCGGGCGCTTCCCACAAACGGCGAGGGGGGAGGGCCGGAGAAGCGGCGCACGGCCTGCCGCAGCGTCAATCCCTCCTCCTCGGCGACGCGGACGATGGTGGCGGTCTGGCTGCCGAAGTTGTTGTGCCCCAACGCGGACACGTCCGGAAAGGGGGCGTCCAGGTCGTAGCGGCTGAAGTCGTGCCAGCCGAACGGGCGCCCGAACTGGGCGAGGTCCTTGGTGAAGTCCCGGTCGCCGCGGCGCCGGTCCTCGATCTCCCGAGCCTGGGCGTCGGTGTCCGCGACAATCGGTTCGACTCCGGGCAGAATTCGGATGTGCTGCGGGTCGCGGCCCTTCGCCGCGGCGCGCTCGCGGATCTCGCGGGCGAAGGCCAGTCCCTCCTCGACCGTCGCGTGATGAGTGAAGATGCCCTCCCCGATCGCGGCGCCGAGGTCGCGGCCCTCCTCCGAGTCCCCGGCCTGGAAGATGACCGGGTGCCCCTGGGGCGAGCGGACCAGGTTCAGTGGTCCCCGGACCCTGAAGTGCTCCCCGGAGTGGTCGAGCCGGTGCTGACGGGAGGGATCGAGGAACACCCCCGACTCGACGTCGCGGGGGAAGGCGTCGTCCTCGTAGGAGTCCCACAAGCCTTGGCAGACTCGGACCGACTCGAGTGCACGCGCGTAGCGGGTGGGGTGGTCGTAGTGTTCGTCGAGGCTGTAGTTCGCGGCGGTGCCCCCGTCGCCGGTGGCGACGACGTTCCAGCCGGCCCGGCCTCGGCTGATCACGTCCAGCGACGCGAACCGGCGGGCCAGGTTGAACGGACTGTTGTAGCTGGTGCTCACCGTGCCGACCAGCCCGATGTTCCTGGTCGTGACCGCGAGGGCGGAGAGCAGGGTGAAGGGTTCGAGCCGGGCGAGGTAGTGCGGCGGGGAGTCCGGGGTGATGAAGGCGCTGTCCACGATGAACACCAGATCGAACAGTGCTGCCTCAGCCTGCCGGGCCCGGGCGATGTACCAGTCGATGTCGACGCTGGCGTCGCCGGGGATCTCGGGGTTGGTCCAGACATCGTGCTGCCCGGGACCGCCGACGCCCATCAGGACGGCACCGAGCTTGAGCTGACGGGCCATGGCTCGTCCTTTCGCGGTGAGGAGATCGGGTGCGGACGCGAGTCAGCGCGCCGGCGCGCATCATCGCGCGCCGACGCGAATACGCGCCGACACAGAGGTCAGAGAAGAGGTGACCCCGCGCGGGGGCCACTCGGACGCCGGAGAGGCGTCAGACGAGACCGGGTCGACACGTGGCGGTCGAGGTGCGGGCGAGGTCGACCGCCAGCCGCCGGGTCAAGCCGAGAAAGAGGCCACGCGCACGTCCGCCACCCGACTGGGTGAGCGACGTGAAGGCGCTGGCCGAAGACACGCCATGATGGTGACATTTCGTCACCGACGCCGTCCAACTCAGGGATCCGATCACTTTCGATAGGATTTCCCGATCTGTTCTGCTGGACTGACGGCGTGTCCTCGCAGACTCGCACACTCGACGTCGGACCGCTGCGCACCTTTGTGGCGGTCGCGGAGTGTGGGGGCTTCCACCGGGCCGCGGCAGTGCTGCACGTCAGCCAACCCACGGTCAGTGACCACGTCAGACGGCTCGAGAACGCGTGCGGGACGGCTCTGGTGCAGCGAGCGGGTCGGGCCTCTCGCCTCACGCCCGCCGGGGAGACGCTGCTCGCCGAGGCGCGACGGATGCTGACCATCCACGACGACGTGCTCGCCCGGCTCGCGGCCCCGCTCAGCCGAGAGCTGACCGTCGGATCCACCGAGCACGCAGCCGACCAGCTCCTTCCCCGCCTGAGCACGGCGCTGGCAGGGTCCGTTCGCTACCGGCTCGACCGGGGGACCGGGTTGCGCGAGGCACTCGACCGCGGCGACCTGGACCTCGCACTGCTACTGGCCGCGCCCGCGGACGAGCGCTCCGCCGCCGCGGGACTGCTGGACGTGCGGTGGTACGCGGCGCCGGGATGGGAGCCCGCGCCCGGCCCGGTCCCACTCGTCGGGCTCGACGAGCCGTGTGCGCTGCGAGATCGCGCGGTCGCCACGCTCACCGCCGCCGGGAGCGCCGTGACGGTAGCGTGCGAGGCGGCGTACCTGGCCGGAGTGCTGGCCGCGGCGCGGGCCGGTCTGGGCGTCACGTTGCTCGCCACGATGGGCCACACCCCGGAGGGCCTCGTCGAGCGGCCGGACCTGCCGCACGCCGCTCCCCTGCCGGTCACGGTGCGCGGCCGGCGCGGTCTGCCGCCGGAGACCCTGGCGAGCACCGCGTCCGCGGTGGCCGAGGTCCTGAGGTCCGCACAGGAACTCGCCTGACCCGTCGCGTCTGCTGCCGACAGTCGCCGCAGGGTTGGTCGGCGGCGGTGCTACGGCCGCCCCTGCGTCCGGAGCCGCCTACTGGTCACCCACCTTCCCCTGGGCGCGGCGTCAGCATTCGCTCTCGAGTGGGTCGCACCTGCGGGCTCCGTCCGTCACCGCGACCACCGTGCCCACGGCACCTCCGTCCCCACGGGCGACCGACATCGGGCTGCAGCGGAGCGTGGGGTTCGGGAGCCGGAACCGCGCGCAGTCGGCTCGGCGGGAGCGGCGCAAGGTGATCCGCCGGCCTCCCAACCTCCTACCCGTCGATAGCGCTCTTCTGTTGCCGTGCGTTGCCGCTTCCCGGTCCAGGTACGACGAGGCAGAAGAGGCGGAGTCAGGGCGCGTCTGGGCGCGTCGAGCCCGACGCGGACCAGGCGGCGGTGTCGATCGGGGAGAACTCGGTCTCGAGCCCGTCGAGGCGACGCATCCGCGCGGTGCTCAGCGCCTGCAGCGTGTCCTCCGGGAGCGGCGTGGTGAACACGTTCCCGACGTGGGTGTACTCCGCGGCGAGCCTGCCGACCGGTGCGAGTCCGGCGGTGTCGATGCGCCCGTTCTCCAGGTACAGGTCGTCCCGGACGTGGAACCGCTCGATCCTGCCCCACACCACGTTCTCCAGCTCGCCCACGGGGATGATCCGGTCGACGTGGCATTCATAGGAGATCGGGGACGCCGCGATCCTCGGCGCGGAGACCGTCTCGCAGGGTGCCTTCTCCAGCCCCAGCAGCTCGAACTCGTCCTGCTCGGGTTCGAACTCGTAGGCCGACCGGTGCACGGCGTCGGAGTTGGCCAGCGTCGCGACGTTCACCACGAACTCGCCGGTGTCGCGGATGTTGGTGAAGGTGTCCTTGAGGGTGACCCCGTCCGATCGCGGCTGCAGCGAGATCGAGATCATCGGGGGCCGCCGCCCGACGGCGGTGAAGAAGGAGATCGGGGCGACGTTCGCCACGCCGTCGGGCGAGACTGTGCTGACCCAGGCGATCGGGCGGGGGACGATCGATCCGATGAGCAGCTTGTACGCCGCCGCCTCGGCGAGGTCTGCGGAGTCGATGATCATGTCAAGGGTCCCGTCTCTCATGTCACGGCGGCACGACCAGGGTGTCGGGCCCGGTGGGCGCGCACGTTGGCGCGGTTGCCGCACAGCCTGACGTCGTGCCAGACAGCGCTGTTGTTGGGTGAGCGGTCGTAGAAGACGACGTCGCACTCGTGGCTCTTGCAGGTCTTGAGCCGGCGCAGGTGGCCGGCGAGTCGGGCTCGGTAGCAGATGAGGAGCAGGGCGGACTCGAACTGCGCCCAGCCCCGTCCCGTCGGCTCGGCCGAGACCTCGCCGCGGGACAGGGTCAGCCGCACACCCGCGTGTGCCTGCACGTCGGTGGGGCCGCCGTCCTCGGTCGTCGTCGGGAACAGGCCTCGGAACAGCCGGCGGCGGATCGCGAGCAGGCGCCTGCGGTCGCTCTCAGTCAACGGTGGCAGGTCCCTCCCCCAACAGGCCTCGTCGAGGGACGACCACAGCGCGCGGACCTCGTCGGCCCACTCCTGGGCGGCGGGGAGGGTGGCCAACAGGTCCGGCGGTGCCGCGGAGCCCTCCTCGATGGTGTTGAGGAAGTCCTGCACCAGGCCGAGCTCGCCCGGTGCTCCGGAGAGGCTGTACCGGGTCGTCGCAGGCCAGTCCCTCGACTCTCCCCCACCGCTCACCATCGCCGTCTCCTCCGTCGGGTGGACCGGGACGTCTGCCGCCGGTGCCCCCGAGGCTGCCACGTCGAGCTCCTCGAGCGGCAGCCCGTCCTCGCCGGCGGACGCTCAGTCCGCCGCCCGGAAGTGCCCGGGCGCGATCCTTCCCTCGGTCAGTCGGTTCATCTCCGCCGAGAACTCCAAGGTCGCCCCCAACGGCCGGTGGCTGATCGCGACGTGCTCGATGAGGCCCTCCTCGTTGCGGGTCAGCACCGTCACCCCGGAGAACTCGACTCCCGAGGCGCCGACCGCCTCCCACTCCACATAAGTCCGGGCGCCGTTGGTCGCCTGGTGGGTGAAGACCAGCGAGCGGTAGTACCTGCTCGCGGTCCCCATGCAGGTCTGGACGTCGGCGCGGCCCCGGACGGGTCGCAGGAGCGCGGCGGCCTCGAGCACGACGTCGGCGGTGAACTTCTCGCCGAACGCCTCCTCCTCCTTGGCCGCGAAGGCTCCGGTCCAGTCCTGTTCGGTGACCTCTGCGGTCTTGATGCCGGCGACGTCGGTCATGAGTGGTCCTCTCCGATCGGTGACGGGGTGCGCTGTCTGAGACCCAGGAGGGCGAAGCCCGCGGCGGCGATCAGGACGGGGACCGCGAAGCTGACGAAGATCGCGCCGATACCCCAGCCCGCGCCGATCATCAGCCCGCCGAACAGCCCGGCGGCGATGGCGCCGAGCTTGCCCGCCGAGTGCATCCACGCGAGTCCGGTGCCGCGCGCGCGGGTCGGGAACGCGGACGCGGCGAACGCGTTCATGCCCCCGTTCGACCCCGCGTTGAGCAGCCCCCAGAGGAAGCCGAGGACGAGCAGCCCGCCCAGCGTCCAGGTGCCGACGGCCACGGCCGCGACCGCGACCGCCGTGAGCACGAGACCGGCCACCAGCGCGCGGTACTGCCCGACGCGGCTCATGGCGTACCCGATGACGAGCGAGCCGATGGCCCCACCCCAGCCGGCGAGCCCGATGACCTGCCCTGAGGCGGACGCGTCCATCGCCATGTTCGCCATGATGAGGGGCAGGTAGCCGATCAGGACGTAGGTGACCGTGCAGTTGGCCAGGTAGCCGTACCAGACGACCACGCTGGTCAGCAGGACTTTCCGCGACAGGACGGTCCGGACCCCACCCCGGTCCCACTCGTCGGCGGGGTCGCGGTCGACGACGAGCTCGACCGGTCCGTGCACGCCGGTCGATCGCGCGATCGTGTCGACGGTGCGCGCGGCGCGGGGATCGTCGCCGGTGCGCCGCAGGAGCAGTGCGATCGACTCCGGCAGGAACAGCCACACGACGGGGACGAGGGCCAGGCCGAGGATCCCGCCGACCAGCAGCAGCACCTGCCAGCCGAAGGTGGGCACGATGAACGCCGCGAGATAGCCGACCACCGCCTGCCCGAGCGGGAAGCCGGCGAACACGATCGCGACCAGGAGCGCCTTGCGCCGCTGCGGCAGGAACTCGGACACCAGCGCGATCGCGGAGGGGAAGACGGCACCGAGCCCGAAGCAGGCGACGGCGCGCAGCACGCCGATGGTCACGATGTCCGTCGCGGACGCCGCGGCCACCATCGCCCCGCCGAAGAGCAGGATGCTGACCAGGAGCGTCGGCTTCCGTCCCCAGCGGTCCGCGCACGGCCCCACGACGAGGGCACCGAGGGCCAGCGTGATGTAGCCCGCGGTGACCATCGTCGTGATCTGCCCGGGACCGGCACCCCAGTCCCGGACCAGGTGGGGGTACACGAAGCCCCAGGCGCCGATGTCGACGCCGTCGAGCAGGACGCAGAAGAAGCCGATCACGATGTAGGCGGTCCGTCGGGCACCCAGCGGGCTCCTCGCGAGGAGCTGCGTCACCGTGATCGTCTGTCGGGTGGTGGAGCGCACCGGATCATCGGCCGCGGTGGATGGAGACCCTCTGTCGGGCATGCGACAACTCCCTTGTCATCGGCAGTGCAGGAGAACGGGCGTCGGGAAAGAGCTGCAGTGGGTCAGGTCCTCGCGCCGAGCAGTCCGACGGCGCCGTACCAGACCGGCCCCGGGTTGATGCGCAACGGATACCGGCGCAGCATCTCGTCGTAGTACTCCTTCGGAGCGCCCGCCCGGGAGAGCAGGTCGCGGGCGTCGCGGAGGTAGTCGCGGGTCCGGCCGATGGCCGCCGGGTCGTCGTCTGCCCCCGGTGCCTTGTGCCCGGCGACCACGTACCGGGGCGCGAGCGCCTCCAGCGTGTCGAGCGCGGCGAACCACGAGTCGAACCCTCCCGCCGACGACTCGAGGACGTACTGGTGCACTCCGTTGTAGACCGAGTCCCCCGCCACGAGGAGCCCGAGGGACGGCACCCAGAGCGCGGTGGTGTCGTCGGTGTCGGTGTGGCCCAGCTCGATCGGGAGGAACCGGTGGCCCTCGAGCTCGAATCCGCTCTCCGGAACCGCCTCGGCCACCACGGGTGAGGGTGGCACCAGCCCTGGGAAGATTCTGTCCCACAGCGCCTCGCGCCCCGCCGAACCCTCGTGTTCCATGCGCTTGACGGTGCCCGCCGTGGCATGGACGGACACGTCCGGGAAGGTCGAGAGGAGCTCGGCCAGCCCCAGCCAGTGGTCCCCGTGCGCGTGGGTGATGTAGACGTGCCGTAGTCGACGACCGGATCCTTCGATCCAGGTGCGGACCCGGTCGACCTGGCCGTAGGTGTACGGCGCGTCGACCAGCACCGCGTCCTCGACACCCTTCACGAGGGTCACGGCGAGCGGCGAGGACACGATCCCCTCCCCCGTCGGCAGGGTCTGGCCTCCGGCGCGTGGCACCCCGTCGAGCACCAGTACCTCGTACGAGAGCGCTGCTGTCGTCACCACGACCTCCTTCTCCTCGGGAACGACGTAAGAGTTACAGACCCTCTGCCTATTACGCAAGCATCTGCATCAGCGCGCAGTCGGGTCTTGCACCAGTCCTTTGACCTGCCCTATCGTTCGGCTTGCCTGCTGCGTTGCGGAAGGCAACCCAACAGGACGGACTCTGCGGGTGCGAGTCGAGGAGGCCCGGTGCCACCACAGGACGACCAGTGGTTCGACGAGGGCGTGTGTGCCCTCGGCGACCGATGGGTACTGCGGGTCCTGCACGAGGCACGAGGCGGGGTCGCCCGCTTCAACGACTTCACCGACCGCCTGGGGGTGTCGCGCAACGTCCTGGCGGCGCGCCTGGTGCACCTGGTGGGATGGGGCCTGCTCACCAAGCGGGAGTATCAGCGGGACGGACTGCGATGCCGGTACGAGTACCGGCTCACGGCGCGGGGAGAGGCGGCGTTGGCCGTGCTCGACGAGATCCGGAGGTGGTCGACGGCGGAGCGACCGACCTTTCAGGGCAGCGATCGTCAGCTGACGATCATCGGTCTGTCACGGGAGACGTGAGGGCCTTCCGTCGAGCCCGAGAGGCACGCAGGTTGATGGCGTTGCCGCACACCCGGACGTCGTGCCAGACACCGCTGTTGTTCTTGGACCTGTCGTAGAACGCCACCGGGCACCGGTCGTTCCGACAGACCTTCAGGCGCCGCCAGAGGTCGACCTGCTGGGCGGCGGCGACCTGGATGAGAGCGGCGGTGGCGATCTGCCGCCAGCCCTCCCCGCGGGGTGCGAGGACGACGCGACCGTCCCCGTACAGGAGGAGGCCCGCAGTCAGGTTTCTCAGGATCTCCGGATGGGCGTCCGTGGAGTCCCCCGCGCCATCGAGGGCGGTTCGCAGGTCCGTACGCACGTCACGCAGCTGGTCGAGGTCTGCTTCGGACAGCTCGAGCGACGCCGCGAACCCCCAGGCCCGGGCGATCCCCGCAGCCCACCGGTTGGCGAGTCCGAGATCGTCCAGCAGGTCGGCCTGCCGGGGACGGCCCGCGCTGACCGTGTTGACCAGGTCCTGGACCAGCGCGAGACCGTTGGGGGCGGGGGTCACCCCGTACCTCTCGCTGGCCGCCCACGTCACGCCGCCGATGGTAGCCGCCGCCCGCACATCCTGTTCGACACAGTCATGGAGCATTCATCCCTGTCTCGGCGTTCTTCGACCCGGCACCCTGCGCCCCGGCCCTCGAGAGGGCCGACCCCGCGAAGCGTCAGGTGGAGTAGAAGTGTTCGGCGTCGACGACCCCGGCCAGCTTCCGGCCGAGGGCCTCCGAGAAGGTCAGCGCCGCCTGGAGGGGTCGGTGGTGGATGGCGATCTCGGCGATGCGGCCCGCCTCGTCCTTCGTCAGGACCGTCACGCCGCTGATCGGTGTCCCGCCGAAGGCCGTCGCCTCCCACTCCAGGTAGTCCCGCCGCCCTTGGGTCGCCTGCTGGGTGAAGGTGAGCGACTCGTAGAGGGAGCTCGCCGCCGCCATGACCTGCTGAACGGCCACCACGCCCTCCACCGGGCGATAGAGCGTCGTCGCGCGCAACCGGACATCGGCGACGAACGCCTCGCCGAACGCGCCTTCCGTCTTCTTCTCGAAGGCGGTGGTCCAGCCCTGCGCATCGACTCCCTCAGCGGTGTTGGCCGAGCCGCCCTCGAGAACCTCGACGAACCCCACGAGGTGGTCGGCCACGGTGTCCGGGCGCTCGGCGTGCGCCCAGTGCCCCGCGCCGTCGATCGCGTGGACCTCGGCGCCGGCGAATCGCGCGGCGACACCCGCGTCGACCAACTCCGCCGTGCAGAAGCCGTCCCCCGCACCGCGCAGGATCCGGACCGGGCCGGTGAAGGTGGACAGGCCTGCTCCCTCCGGGACTCCGTTGTTCCAGGCGTCGACGAACTGCGGGATGGCATCGGGGTCGATCGTCGCGCCGACCGCGGCGAGGCGGTCGAGCTCGTCCTCCGGGAACGACACGCTCAGGCCGAGCCGGGCCCGGCGTTGCGCCTCCGGACTGCCGCCCAGGCCCTTGAACGGCGCGACGGCCTCGGCGGGGAGCGCGGTGCCGCCCAGCGGGACCGGGGTGACCAGCACGAGTCCGCGCACCCGGTCCGGACGCTGCCGGGCGGCGAGCTCGACGACCTGCGCGCCCATGCTCTGCCCCACCAGGACGATTGGTCCCGCCACACGGTCGACGAGCGCCACGACGTCGGCCGCGTACCGTGGAAGGGTGTAGGGCCCCGGCTCGGTGGGCGAGCCGCTCTGGCCGGCGAGATCGATCGCCTCGGTGGGGATCCCCCGCCGGTCCAGGATCGCCTGGACGGGCCGCCAGATGGCGGCGTCGTCGAGGAACCCGTGGACCAGGACGACGGTCGGCCGGTCGGCGTTGACCATGGTGTACTCCTTCGCTGAGCGGACCGACCCGGTCGGTCCCCTCGGGATGTGCGACTGATCGTCAGCGGGGAACCACGGGGAGGAGCAGCGCGGAGGGGTGTTCGGCGTCGTGGTGGACGACCTGGGTCGCCTTCTGGGCCGACGTGGCGTCCGCGGTGCGTCGGCCGGTGTTCGGGTTGCGGTCCCACCGGGGGAAGTCGCTCGACGTGATGTGCAGCCGCAGACGGTGTCCGGAGAGGACGACGTGCGACAGGTGGCCGAGGTCGATCCGGATCTCGTGGACGCGGCCCTCGACGAGGAGGCTCGGCTCGTCGTAGGAGTCCCGGAAGCGCATCCGGAGCACCCCTTCGGCCAGGTTCTGCACGAACCCCGCGGGATGGACGTCGGAGAGCACGGCCACGAAGTCGGTGTCCGGGGCGTCCGTGGACACGAACAGGTGAACCGCGACCTCGCCGGTGATCTCCAGTAGGCCGTCGACCGCAGGTGCCGTGTAGACGAGGACGTCCTCGCGTGCCTGGTTGGCCCGCTGGTCGGCGACCCCACCGCCGACGTACCGGCCGCCGGAGGTGGGGACGGGATCATCGGGGTCGTAGACGTAGGTGTCGGGCGCCTCATCCGCCCGCGGGGCATCCGGGGCCAGGAACCCCGCCCCGTCCGCGGTGGTGGCCGGGCCGCATCCGCGAAGGTGCCACGGAACCACCTCGGCCCGTGCCGGTGGCCACTCCTCCTCGTCCCGCCACCGGTTCTCCCCCATCACGAACAGGGTGACGCGCGCACGCGGCAGCCCGGTCCGGCCGTCGCGCACGAAGTGGTCGAACCACTCCCGCTGCATCTCCAGCACCGGGTACGCGGCCTCGGGACCGAAGTCGATGTCGCCGGTGTCCCCGGAGGTCGGCTGGTTGTAGGGCAGCAGGTGTGCCCACGGACCCATGAACAGCGCCTGGTCCGCGCGGGACTGCGCGCTCATCGCCGACTCCGACAGACCCAGGAAGTAGTGCGGCGTGTCGAAGTTCGCGATGTCGTACCACGACCCGACGTGCAGCATCGGGACGTCGATGTCCTGCAACCGGCGACGGAGGTCGACGGCCCACCAGTAGGGGCCGTCGGTCTCGTGGTGCAGGATGTCCGCGAGGAACGGAGCGCCCTCGCCGAACCGGTCGACCCAGTCCCGCAGCGGCAGATGGCGCAGGGCCTCGTCGGTCAACGGGGAGAACCGGACGGACGGGTCGACCTGCATGGCCTGCAACGCCGCGAGTCGCGCCGTGTCCCCCTTGTCTGCGAGGACGTCCTGGGCCATGTTCATGAAGTAGCTCAGCGTCCAGGAAAGCTCGAGCGCACCGTGGTTGTACCAGTAGTTCTGGAACTCGCCCAGGTACGCCGAGACTGGCACCGCGGTGACGAGGTGCGGCGGCCGCTGGGTCGCTGCGAGGTACTGGGACAGCGCTCCGTAGGACTGTCCGAACGTGCCCACCCGCCCGTTCGAGGAGGGCAGGCCTGCCGCCCACTCGATCGCGTCGTAGCCGTCCCGCGCCTCGTAGACGAAGGGGTACCAGGCGCCCTCTGACCCGAAGCGCCCGCGCGTGTTCTGCACGACGGTCAGGTAGCCGTGCGAGGCGTAGTAGTGGGCCTCGGTGAACGGCGCGGCCAGGTCGTTCAGGTGCTTGCCGTACGGAGTCCGTCGTAGCAGCGTCGGCAGCGACCGCCCTCCGCGCGGGCGGTAGACATCGGCGTACAGCCGCTTCCCGTCCCGCGTGCGCATCACCACGTCCCGCTCGACGTCGACGTCGTTCGGGCCGCGCAGCTCCTCGAGGTCCATCGGTCACCGCACCACGTCGGACTGGGCGGTCACCGTCCGGTGGCCCGGGAAGGGATCTCGAGACACCGTCGAGGCGGTGAGGTCCGGCGCGACGTCACCCAGCCGCAAGGTCATGACCACTCCCTCGTTCGTCCATGGCCGCCGCGATGACGTCGACCCCTTCGTGAGGCACGACAGAAGCATGAGGCGAATGGCAGTGTCAACCGCCGACCGCGCCGCTTGTTGAACAGAGTCGTGGGGCTTATGGTTCTGTCACTTGTCCTCGGCGAGACCCAGCCGAACGAAAGGCCCTGATGGCTCACCTCACCTGGACCGTCGACGACGACGTCGCGACCCTGGTCCTCGACAACCCCCCGCAGAACCGCATCGGCCTGGAGATGGTCGAGGAGCTCGGGGAGGCCCTCGACGCCGTCGAACGCAGCGACGCGCGCGCCGTCCTGCTCCGGGCCGAGGGTGCCGACTTCAGCTTCGGAGGCGACATCGAGCCCTGGCCGGACTGGGACGAGCGAGAGCTGCGGGCGAACTTCGAGCGGTTCCTGTCCACGTTCAACCGGTTCGAACGCCTGCCCGTCCCGACCGTCGCGGCCGTGCAGGGGCTCTGCTTCGGGGGCGGTCTCGAGCTCGCCGTCCGCAGCGACGTGATCATCGCGGGTCGGGGCGCGCGCTTCGGACACCCCGAACAGTCGATCGCCATCGTGACGCTGCTCGGCGGCATCTACCGGGTCGCCGCACGTGCCGGCCGGGCCCGGGCCATGGAGTGGACTCTGACCTCGCAGCAGGTCCCCGCGGACGAGATGGAACGGTTCGGCGTCGTGAACCGCGTCGTCCCCGACGACACCCTCCTGGAGGAGGCGACCGGGTTCGCACGGGCGGTGGCGAAGGGCCCGACGAAGGCCCATGCGGCACACAAGGCGCTGCTGCGGACGTGGGAGGCCGGCGGGGTGGCAGCGGCGGACGAGGTGATGTTCGACGTCGCCCTGCCGTTGTGGCGCACCGAGGACACCCGCCTCGCGATCCCCACCGCGGTGGCAGCGCTGAAGGCAGGTCGACCGCGACCCGCGATTCCCTACACCGGCCGTTGAGCCCGGTTCCCCGCCCCACTGGAGTACGGACATGGCCCTGAGCTACGACGTCTACGTCGCCCCCTCGATTCCGACCGCCGTGCCGGACCTGCCGCCGGACCTGGACCGCCGCTGGTGGTCCCCGATCGCGTCGACCCTGATCCACGGTGAGCGCGACGCCGTCCTCGTCGACCCCCTGATGACCATCGCCCCAGGGGGCCACCTCCCTAGCCCCCGACTGCGGGCCGGGTGCTGTGGCGGCACCTGAGCGGCCGCTCGTTTCGGAGAACCAACGTCGGCCACGTCGGCCACGTCGGCCGCGTCTCGGCAGGCTGCGTGTTCTGAGTCGAGGCGACCACCAGTTCAGCACAGCCGCCGAGGACCACGTCAGATGGCTCGCTGCGCGGGCGTCGACTCCAGACGCTTCTCCCTGCCTGAACGACGTCAACGCGACTGCAATGAGCGCCGGAGACTCTCCTTCACGTTGGTCAGATGGGTCCGGACCGCAACCTCGGCGCGGTCCGGGTCCCCGGCGCGCACGGCGGCGACGATCTCCCGGTGCTCTGCGAGAGACTGTCGCATCCGGTCGGGCAGCTGAACGGTTCGGACCCGCGTCTGGGCGCTCTGAGCGCTCAGGCTCTCCACCAGGTGCGGCACGATCAACATTCCGGAGGCCTCGAGCCACACGTGGTGAAGCGCGGCCTGCGCCTCGACGAATGCGGAGACGTCGACCGTCTCCAGCAGAGCGGACATCCGGTCCGCGAGCTCCTCCATCCGCCGCAGGGCGGTAGGTGTTCGCAGTAGTGCAACACGCCGAATCGCGATGGCCTCCAACGCCATGCGAGCTTCGGCGATCTCTTCGAGCTCGGCCAGCGACACCGCCCGGACGACTGAACTACGTCCAGCCTGCTTCACCAGGAGGCCGTCGTACTCGAGGCGGGCCAGCGCCTGCCGAACTGCCATGCGGGGCACGCCCAGCGTCTCGACGAGATCGGCTTCGACGAGGCGTTGCCCCTCGGAGAATCGCCCGTCGATGACCATGCGCCGCAGACGCCGGTACGTGTCCTCGCCGGTGGACTGGATCTTGGGCATGCATACACTCTCCACGACGGCCCGCTCGGGAGCTCCACTCGATCGCCGTATCGGGGCTCGTCCTCGGCGCTCGGCCGGCCGAGGACGACAGGGACGAGTCCGATCATCGCAGACGACAACTCGCTGGCGCCACTCTTGTTGACAAGATTATCGTCAAGAGCATACGGTGAGCCCGCCGGTCGAGGCGAGCGACGTCGAGTGCTCGTCAAGCACCATCGTGGCCGTGCAGCCCCTGCGGGCCTTGGCGAGTGGGGATCTGCGATCCAGCACTGCTGCCGACGCGCACCCGCGAGTTCCGTCGCATCAACCGCGCCAGCCGACCTACCGAGATGCCCGAGGAGCCCGATGAGACCGAGCGAACTCAAACAGGTCGTCGCCGGAGGATGGACTACCAGCTATCTGGAGGCAGGCGATCCCTCGGCACCCGATGTCGTGCTCCTACACGACGGCGCCTACGGCACGACCGCCGAGCTGTGCTGGGGAGCGGTCGCGGAGAGTCTCGCCCACAGCTACCACGTACTCGCTCCCGACATGCTGGGCTGGGGGGGCTCGGACAAGGTCGCGTTCTTCGACCGGTCGCCCTACGTTTCCCGGCTCGCCCAGGTCACCGCGTTCTGTCGAGAGCTGGACATCCAGTCCGCCGCTTTCGTGGGCGTCTCCTTCGGTGGATCAGTGCTGCTGCGGGCACTCGTCGAGTCGCCTTGCCCACTCCCCGTTTCCCTGGCCGTGGCGCTCAACGCAACCGGGGGACCGTTCCGCCTGCCCGGGCCGTTACAGGCCCTGGGTGACTACTCGGAGCCGAGCGAGCCGGCCGCCGCGCGCATCACCGCGCTGCTCGTCGATGACCTCGGCCGGCTCGACGACCACATCGCAGCCCGATACCGCGGTTCGCTCATCCCGGGCCACTGGGAGGCCATGGCCGCGGCGTCGCTGCGCAATCCCGCGCTCCCCGCCGCGTCGCCTCCCGCCGACTTCCTCGCCCAACTCTCGGCGGTCAAGGTTCCCGTCGTCTACATCGAGGGAACGAAGGACCAGCTGCTGGAGCCTGGGTGGTCGGACAAGATGCGGGCTGCGACTCCGGGTTCCCGGGCGTTGGCTGCACCGTTTCCGCACGAGCCGAACATCGACATGCCTGCCGATCTGACAGCCCTGCTCCTCGACCTCCTCCGGGAGCATGCGTCGTGAGCAGCCGACGGACGAACGGCTCCCGACCCTGCTCCGGCGCAAACCGCGGTGCGCTCGACCAAAGGATGGCGTCATGACTGAACCACGATCCGAACGCGGCGCCCGCGTGGTCGACACGATCGTGCACTCGATCTCGCGGCTGATCACCGTCGACGAGCGGCGACGCGTGATCCACGACGCCGCGGTGGCCATCGACGGAGGAGTGATCGTGGCCGTTGGGCAGACGCCCGAGGTCCTCACCGCGTTCACGTCCGACCAGCGCATCGACGCCACGGACCGCGTCGCCACACCCGGCCTGATCGACTGCCACCTCCACTCGTCCTTCCAGCTCTCTCGCGGTCTCGCCGACGAGGCCAACGCTCGCGAGTTCCTCGTCCAGCGGATGTATCCCTACGAAGCCGCGTTGACGAACGACGATGTGCGGCTGAGCTCCCGCATGGCCGCCCGCGAGATGCTGCTGCACGGGACGACGACCTACGTCGACCCCGGCAACGCGCACCCCGCCGAGACGGTCGCCGGTGTGGGGCCCAGTGGCATCCGTGCTGTCATCGCGGCGAGCGCGTTCGACCTGGGAGGATCCGACTTCGGGGCGGTACCTGCCGAGCTGGTGGCCTCGCCCGACATCGCCGCGGAGCGCGCGGCCGGTCTGTTCCGCGACTTCGAGGGCGCCCACGACGACAGGGTCCGAGTGTCCGTGTCGTTTCGCGGGCTCAACAACTCCAGCGACGACCTCATCCGCGCATTGGACGCCGTCGCCCGCGACCACGGCGCGCTGCTGCAGACCCATGCCTGCTTCAACTACTCGACACACGACTCGTCGGTGCAGAAGTTCGGCGTGCCGGAGATCGAACGGCTCGACCGGCTCGGCGCGCTGCACGAGCGCACTCTTCTCGTGCACGGTGCCTGGCTCGAGCCCCACGAGGTCGTGCTCATCCGCGAACGCGGCGCGAACGTGGTGGTCAACCCCAGCTCGAGCATGCACAACGGTTACGGCAACATCCAGGTCGGTCATGCTCCGGAACTGCTCGCCGACGGTGTCACGGTCGCACTCGGCAGCGACCATGCCTGCTCGGGACCCGTCGACCTGGTGCGCGAGATGTTCCTCGCCGCGTGCGGCTACAAGGAAGCGCGCATGATCCCGCGGGTCATGCCCCCCGAGACCGTCGTCGAGATGGCTACGATCAACGCCGCGCGCGCCATCGGACAGGCCGACCGGCTGGGCTCGGTCGAGATCGGGAAGCAGGCCGATCTCGTTCTGTTCGACGCCACGACGCCCGAGTGGCAGCCGCTGTTCAATCCGGTCTCCAACCTCGTCTACTCCGCCACGGGCTCCAGCGTGTCGACGGTGCTCGTCGGCGGCCGGGTCGTGGTGGAAGGTGGCCGGCTTCAGCTGGTCGACGAGGCCGAACTGCAGGCCGATCTGATGCACGCCATACCCGACTTCGCAAAACGAGTCGGCGCCGAGAGTCTCACGACGGATCGCTGGCCGACGGTCAGCTGAGACGTCGCCCGGCCACGAGGCCCGGTTCGCAGATCGACCTCGATTGAAGCGAACATCCCCCAAGAAGGAGTCACAAGCCATGTCCGACATCCCTACGCGTGAGGTACTGACCAACGGGGACCGGCGCACCACGATTGAGCGCACGAACCCGCCGACCGACGGCGTGATCAGCGATGCGGTCCTGACGGTCTTCGACGTCTTCGACGACGCCATCTCTCCTGCGAACTACGACAAGGCCGACGGAGCGCCGCTGCGCGTCCTGGCCTCGGCAGCCGCGAAGCTCGACGTTTCCAAGCGCAATGTCGAGGACATGGGTTTCTGGCACCGCAGCATCGACCACGACGAGGTCATCATCTGCGTACGCGGGAAGCTCAGATGGGAGACCGAGATCGGGACCCGGGTGCTGACTCCCGGTCAGGTCCTGCTGATTCCGCGAGGCGTGGCACACCGCTCGGCACTGACCCAGGACTCGGAGGGCGACAACGTGCTGATCGAGCTGAAGGTGGCAGGTGACCTCGAGTACGTGGGCCCGCCCGAGGCACGGCTCGGATGAGCCGCGGCGGGACGAGTCGGCCGGCACCACAGGACGACTATGACGTCGTCGTGGTCGGTGCGGGCATGGGTGGGCTCTACACAGCTCATCGCGTGCTCACCATCGGCCTGACCGTTCGTGTGCTCGAAGCGGGCGCCGGTGTCGGCGGTACGTGGTACTGGAACCGGTACCCGGGTGCTCGCTGCGACGTCGCGAGCGTCGACTACTCCTTCTCGTTCTCCGAGGAGCTGCAGAACGAGTGGTCGTGGAAGGAGCGCTACGCGGGCCAGCCCGAGCTGGAGGCCTACTTCAATCACGTCGCAGACAGGTTCGGCATCCGGGAACACATCGACTTCGAGACCCGCGTCGAGAGCGCACGCTACGACGCGGATCGCCACAGATGGTTCCTGCGTGCGGGCGACCGGACCTATGGAGCACAGTTCGTCGTGATGGCGACCGGACCGCTCTCGGTCGCGTACGGTCCGACGTTCGAGGGGACAGACGACTTCGCCGGCCAGATCTACCACTCTGCCGACTGGCCGGAGGGCGTCGATCTGACGGGGAAGCGCGTCGGGGTGGTCGGCACCGGCTCTACCGGTATTCAGATGATTCCTCTCCTCGCCGAGGTCGCCGAGCATCTGACGGTGTTCCAGCGCACCGCCAACTACAGCGTGCCTGCCCGAAACCGGCCGATGTCGGAGCAGGAGATGGCCGAGGTGCGAGCGACGTACGCGAAGCGCCGCGACCAGGCCCGCCGTTCGCGCGCGGGATTTCCCCCGCGCACTCCGCCGATCAGCGAGAACTCGGCGATGGCGGTCACCGAGCAGCAGCGCCGGGAAGTGTACGAGCTGATGTGGGAGCAGGGCGGCGGACTCGCGTTCCGCGCATCCTTCAGCGACCTGCTCACCAACCGGAAGTCGAACGACACGGCCTCTGAGTTCATCCGGGAGAAGATCCGTCAGGTGGTGAAGGATCCTGCGACGGCGGAGACCCTCGTCCCGCATGATCACCCGTACGCCACCAAACGCCCACCCGTGGACACGAACTACTACGAGACGTTCAACCGGCCGGATGTCACGCTGGTGGACCTGCGCGAGACGCCGATCGAGCGCCTCACGTCCGCAGGCGTGCAGACCAGCGACCGGACTTACGAGCTGGACGTCCTGGTGCTGGCCACGGGATTCGACGCCGTCACCGGGTCTCTCTCCCGGATCGAGGTGGAGGGTCGCGACGGCGTGGTGCTGAAGGACAAGTGGAAGGACGGGCCGCGAGGGTACCTGGGCATGGCCATTGCCGGCCTACCGAACTTCTTCACGGTGAACGGGCCGGGGAGCCCTGCCGCGTTCACCAACATGGCCACGCACACGGAACAGAATGTCGAGTGGATCACCGATTTCATCGGGTATCTGGTCGAGCACCGTATTCGGGCGGCGGAACCGCGACCGGAGGCCGAGGACGCGTGGACGAGGCGGATGCGGGAGGCCGGCGAGAAGACGCTCTATCCGGAGGCGAACTCCTGGTACGTCGGAGCGAACATCCCTGGTAAGCCACGCGTGTTCATGTTCTACGTAGACGGGTTCGACGTGTACTCCGAGGAGTGCGACCGGGTCGCCCGTAGCGGGTACTCGGAGTTCACAATCTTCTCCTAGAAGAGCCATACCAGCCGATCGGCCGCTGCGTGCCGGACTCCCCAATCGCCGCAGGCCCGTCGCTCGCGAGACCCCCTATCGATGCCAGAGAGGGCACACCAGTGAACGACATCAATGTGGCTGCCGTGACACACCGAGCCGGCGATCGGCCGAGAGACCCCGCGCCTGCACACAGGTCACCCCGAACGTCCAGCCGGAGGTCGGCGCGTACGACACGAGCCCGGCTCGTGGGCTGGGGCCTGGCGTCCGCTGTTCTCGCCATGTCGCTCGCGGCATGTGGCGGATCGAGCTCAAGCGCCGGTCCGGATTCCGGCTCGATCAGCTTCGGCAACATCCCCCAGGCGGCGTCGGCGATGCTCTTCGCCCAGGCGGACCAGGACGGTCTGTGGGCGAAACACGACGTCAAGGTTCAGGTGAACCAGGCACCGAGCCTCGCTGTTCTCTACCAGGAGTTCAGCTCCGGTCAACACGACTGCATCTTCGGCGACCCGGGCGGATTCGCGATCCAGGCCTCGCAAGGCGTACCGGTCACGGTGATCTCGAGTATGTCGCCGAACTTCGCCTATCTGGTATCCGGAGCGACTACGCGCAACACGGACCCGTCCAGCCTGGTGGGGAAGCGCCTCGTCACGCAGGCCGCGAGCGGCACGTTCAAGTTCTTCTCGGCGGTCGCCAAAGAGTGGTATGGCGTCGACATGGCGACCGGTGTGCAGGTCGTCAACGCCCAGGACGGAGCGCAGGCGATGGCCCAGGTGTCAGCAGGCTCGGCCGACGCGGCCTACGTGCTCGAGAGCGCCCCGACGACGGCACTGCAGTCGAACCCGGCACTCGCGATCACCTACAACCCGGCTGATGACTTCGCCGCGCGCACCGGCAAGACGGCATGGCAGACCGTGTTGATGTGCCGCACGGACAAGGGTCTGAACGGGGCAGCCGTCGGCCGGCTCGTCGAGGTCTTCCAGGACGCGGCGCGGGCAGCACTGAGTGACCCGGCGAAGGCCGACCGGCTCGCGGTGGAGGTCACCGGCTCGAAGCCCGGCGTCTACAAGACGATCTTCGAAAGCGGTCGGCTGAAGTACGACCTGATCCCGATCAACGACAAGGTCGCCTCCGATCTGCAGACAGCAATCGACCTGCAGCAGAGGGCAGGGACGCTACAGAAGGCGGAGATTCCGTCGTCCTTCTACGCGGGGGCAGTAGCGCTGCAGCAGTAGCTCCGCACGGCCGAATACGACCATCCGAGGAGTGCACGCGTGACGTCAATGGAACAGCGCAACGGACCACCCGCCGCCGAGGCGGCGCTGACCGGGCGCGGTGACACCGGCCGCCCCGACCCGAAGTCGGCCCGGTCTCGACCGCGGAGGCACAAGTGGGTGACCCTTGTCGTCGCGGCCGTGTTGAGTCTGGCGCTCATGCAGCTCGCCAGCCTCCAGTTCCCGCCCTATATCGTCCCCGGACTGCCAACGGTACTGGCGACGACGTGGGAACTCCTGACCCAGCAGAGCGGCCAGATGTTCGGCACTCTGGTGCGATTCTTCCTCGCGATGCTCGCCGCTATGGCGGGCGGCTGGCTGATCGGCCTCGTGATGGCCCTCCAGAGGCGGCTCGGGGAGCTCGGCGAGGCGATGACCCGGATCGTCCTGGCCACTCCCGCTCTGTCGATCACGCTGTTCGTGGTGCTCTGGTTCCGGGATGTGGAGATCCGTGTCTTCCTCGTCGCGCTTGTGATCGCGATGCCGTTCTACGTCGTTGCGGTCTACGAAGGGGTGAAGAGCATCGACCACGAGCTGGTCGAGGCAGTGCGCCAGTTCCGCCCGACGCGGCGGCAGATGTTCAGCATGGTGTTGCTGCCGCACTCGATCGCCGACGTCATCATGGCGACGAAGTCGGTTGCCGGATTCACGCTGCGCATCGTCGTGTTCGCCGAGGCTATCGCCGCCACGAGCGGCGTCGGCTACTCGATGTCGCAGGCGCAGGGAAGTTTCCGCACCGACCAGATCTTCGCCTGGACGATCATCCTCGTCGTCTTCAACTTCCTGCTGATGGCGGCCCTGGAACGCGCCGAGCGCGTCCTGTTGCGGTGGCGTCCCGAGAACGCGGTGGGCTGACTGATGGACGACGAGAGGAACGAGATGGACGAGCGCGTCATCGACGTCGCAGACGTCGAGGTCCGCTTCGACGACGTCGTCGCGGTCGACGGACTCGACTTCGCCGTGCGGCGGGGCGAGCGCGTGGCCGTACTCGGCCAGACCGGAGCCGGCAAGTCGACGCTGATGAACCTGCTGATCGGTGCGCTCGCTCCGACCTCCGGCTCCGTGCGCGTGGCCGGACTCGACCCGGTCGAGGACTGGTCGGCGATGCAGGGCAAGATCGCGATCGCCTTCCAAGGTCCTCGGCTGCTGCCGTGGCGGACCGCCACAGGGAATGTCGCTGTCGGGCTGCAGGTGCTCGGGGTCGGCCGTGAGCAGCGCACGACCAAGGCGAAGGACTGGCTGCGACGCGTCAACCTCGGCGACGCTCTGGACCGCTTCCCGTCCCAGCTCTCCGGCGGGATGCGCCAGCGAGTCGCACTCGCGCGAGCGTTCGCGGTCGAGCCCGAGGTGTTGCTGCTGGACGAGTCGTTCTCCGCCCTCGACGAGGTCACGGCGAGCAGGCTGAGGGCCGACTTCCTGCGGGTCGCCGAGGAGGCGAGGACGACTTCCGTCATCGTCACGCACAGCATTCAGGAGGCCTTCGAACTGGGGCACAGGGTGGTCGTGTTGCGCAAACCCGCCGTGGTTGCCCACGTCTACACCAGCGCAGACCATGACCTGAGCGACCCGTATGCCGTAGCCCATCTGCGCCACGAGGTACACGAACTCATGGCCTGAATCCGACGAGACAACGACCCACAGGACAGGATGCACGATGCCCCGCTATGACGTTTACACCTCCGTCGAGCTCCCGGCGGAGAAGAAGGCGCAGCTCGCCCGCGAGGTGACCGATCTACACGTCGCCCTCACCGGTGCTCCACCCTCGTTCTGCCGGGTGGTGTTCTCCGTGGTGGGCGACGGGAACTGCTTCGTGGCAGGAGAGGAGCAGCCCGATGCATCGGTCCGCGGCATCATCCGCGACGGCCGTACCCGCGAGAACGTCAAACAGCTTCTGGAAGGGATCAGCGAGGCGATGCACCGCGCCACCGGCTTCGACAGGACGAAGATCGTCGTTTCCGTCGGGCAGCGGCCTGCATGGCAGGTCATGGAGGGTGGACGTGTCCTTCCCTCACCAGGGGACGAGAGCGACTGGCTCGACGCCGACGCCGCTGTTTCCCACTGATCGGCGACCACACGGTCGTCGCGACCGCGGCGGACTCCTCTCGTCCGTCCCGGGGTAGTCTCGGGCCACGCTCGGCACCAGCATTCCGTGGTGCCGAGCGTTCGGCCTTTCCCAAGCTTGATCTTTCACCTGGCGCGGTGCTGTGGGTAGCCGTCTGGTTGGCGTGCTTGCCGACGTCGTGGTGGGTGGCGCGGTGTCGGACGAGATCGGCGAGCTCGAGACCAGCATCGCCACCGTGATGGCCGTCCGCCCCCACCAGCATCTGCTCGCGATCCCCGGCGTCGGCCTTGTCACCGCGGCGAAGATCCTCGGCGAGACTCACGACGTGAACCGTCCTGGGTCTGCGTGAGGCTGACGTTCAGGCCACCGCACCCTGTTGGGCGATGG
>NZ_BAABGT010000055.1:0-28618 GCF_039541715.1 Pseudonocardia xishanensis | reverse complement strand
CCATCGCCCAACAGGGTGCGGTGGCCTGAACGTCAGCCTCACGCAGACCCAGGACGGTTCAGCATGTCCCGCGGCCGGGACAACAACACCGCCCACATCGCCACCGAGACCGCCGTCGAGGACCCGGCTGACGGGCGCGCCGACCAGACCGTGCGCCGGGACCCGGTCGCCGCGCTCGCCGCGGTCCTCGACCCTGACGGGCGCACCGAGCAGCTCTCCGCGCTCGCCACCGCGACCCGCTCGACGGACGAGACGGAGTCGGTCCGAACGCCAGCCGAGCTGCTCGCCGACGCCGCGCAGCTCGCCGCCACCCACCGGACCGCAACGTGGCTGGACGACCTCGCCGCCGACGGCACGCTGTCCATCCGTGACCGGGCCCGGATCGCGGCCGAGGACGGCGCCGCCTCGCTCACCCGCGTCCTGCGCTCAGCCGAGCTGGCCGGATACGACCCGCGGCAGGTCCTCGCCGACGCCATCGCCGACAGGTCCCTGGAAGGGGTCCGCAACGCCACCAACGTCATCTACTCGCGCATCACCGACAGGTACCGCTTCGATCCCATCACCGGCAGTTGGGCTGAGCGCACCCCTCGCGTGGGCGATCCGGAGTGGCAGGCCTACCTCGACCGGCTCGCCGAGGCTGCGGACGACCGGACTGCGCGGCTGGCGGACGCCGCGGTCGCGGACCCGCCGGGCTGGGCGGTGCGCGAGTTCGGCGGGCCCCCCGCAGACCCGGTCGATCTACGCCGGTGGCGCTCCGACGTGGGTCGGGTCGAGGCGTACCGGGAGCTGCGCGGCCACACCGGCGACACCGATGCGCTCGGGCCGGCGCCTGCGCCGGGCCAGGTAGAGGCGTTCGCGGCCTACCGGGACGCTTGGCGGGCCCTCGGCCGACCGGAGATCGACCGCGACGAGGTCGAGATGTCCGACGGCCAGCTCCGCATGCGGATCCGGGCGGCCGAACGTGAAGCCGCGTGGGGGCCCCGCTACGTCGCCAACGAACTCGCCGGAACCCACCAGGCCGCCCAGACCCAACGACACAGGGCCGCGATGCTCGCTGCCGAGGCCGACCTCGACGGTGCCGACCGCGAACAGCTCACCGGCCAGAGCCGGGACGCGACCGCGCTCGCCGAGACCCTCGACAAGCGTGCCGCCGAACTCCAGCAGCTCGACGACGCGCGCGCCCGGTGGCTCGCCCACACCGCGGGAACCCGAGCGGCCGGGGAACGCGCCCAGGTCGAACTGGCCCAGCGCCATGCCGACGACACCGACCAAGACCCTCAGGTCACCGCTGAGGAGTGGCTGGCCGCGCACCGCGAAGCCCAGATCGAGGACGAGCGGCACCGCGACATCGTCGCCGACTACGAACTCGACGACCACCGCGACGCCCCCGATCTCGAGCGCGTCGATTTGGTGGTGGACATCCGCGAGACCGCCGCGGGCGAGGGACGCCTTCGCCACGAGGACGCGGTCCGGGTCCCGACGGCCGACGAGACCTCGGCAGCGATCGACCGGGCCCATCGCGCCTTGGCCGAGATCCACGCCCGCGACATCTACGACGACAGCCGGGAGGCCGAGGAGCTCGCGGCCGAGGCCTGGCGATCGCCGAGTCGCGACGCCGCAGAAGAGCACGAGGCGATCGACGACAGTGCCCGGAAGTGGACGTGACCTCAGCGAGCGGCGACCGGCATCAGAACGGGTGCCGAGCCCTGTACCCGCCACGCCCACCGCAGCGCCGCCGCAACGGCCTCGACATAGCCCGGCTGCGTGACGACCAACGCCGAAGCCACGGGGCGGGCGAGCAGCTTCTCCGCCACCAGGTACTCGGCCTCGATCGCCTCCTCGAACGCGAGGACGGCGCGATCGGTGACCGGAGCCGGGGTCGGAATGCGCCGCCCGTTCGACGCCTGACTAACCGCGCGGGCCAGCCAACGGCACGTCAAAGCCACCCCAGCCGGAGCCCAGTCAAGGACCCCGCGCTCGCCGTTGGCCGCGTTCAGCTCCTCCGCCGCAGTCCAGAGCGCGCCGAACTCCCCGCGGGGCACCCGAAGGTTGCCCGGCGGAATCCGCTGCAGATCGCGCTCGGTCACGCGCACCCACCCAGAGTCCCACAACAGGCAGGCATCTCGACACCGCTGACCGGAGACGATCATGGCTGATCAACTGATGCGTGCCGCCCTGGAGCACGCCGCTCGCGGCTGGCACGTCTTCCCCCTGCGACCCGGGGACAAACGGCCCGCCATCCGCGAGTGGGAGGCGAGGGCGACCACCGATCCCGCACGGATCCGCAAGGCCTGGTCCCAGCAGCCCCGCCTGAACGTTGCGATCGCCTGTGGCCCTGCGGGTTTGGTGGTTCTCGACCTGGACACCTCCAACCACGGCTCGGTCCGCCCGCCGGAATGGGACCGCCCCGGCATCCGGGATGGCGTCGACGTGTTGGCCGCGCTCGCTGCCGACCACGACCAGCCGCTGCCGTGGGAGACGCTGTCCACACAGACCCCCTCCGGAGGCGAGCACTGGTACTTCACCGCGCCCGATGCCTACCGCATCAAGAACAGTGTCGGCCGGCTCGGGTGGCTCATCGATGTTCGTGCGACCGGCGGCTACGTGGTGGCCGCGGGCTCGGTGGTGCGGGGGCGTCGGTACCGCAGCAACGACCACGACAAGGTGGCACCTCTGCCCACGTGGATCGCCGAGCTCCTGCAAGACCATGCGGCGACACGGGCGGATCTGGGTCCAGTTCTGGACATCGTCGGCCGTCGATCGCAGTACGCCGCGGCGGCACTGCGGGGCGAGATCGACCGAGTCCTTGCTGCAAGCCGGGGGAGCCGCAACGCCACCTTGAACAAGGCGGCGTTCGCGCTCGGGCAGCTCGTCGCCGCAGGGCTGATTCCCGACGGGCTGGCCCGCTCCGCGCTGGCCGAGGCGTCTACAGCCGTCGGGCTGTCGGCGAGCGAGGCGGACCGCACGATCCGCTCCGGTCTGACCGCCGGTGCCCGGCAGCCCCGTACGACCTCGATCGGGAGTGATCGACTGTGACGCAGCGCCGCAGCGCCCATGACATCCTCGCCGGCCTCGACACCGACCACCGACTCGCCGTCCTCCACGGCGACGACGCCCCGCAGCCGCAGGGGTGGGATGCGGATCCGATCCCGCTCACCCCACGCCGTCTGGTGCCGCCCTTTCCGGTCGATGCGCTCCCGCCGTGGGTGGCGGACATGGTGTTGGCGGTCGCGGAGTTCACCCAGACCCCGCTCGACCTGCCCGGGTGCCTGGCCCTTGCGGCTTTGTCGACGGCCGCGGGTGGGCGAGCGGAGATCGAGGTCCGGCCGGGCTGGCGGGAACCACTCAACCTCTACACGGTGGTGGCGATGCCGCCGGGCTCGCGCAAGAGCGCGGTGTTCGCCGCCATGACCTCGCCGCTGCTCGAGGCGGAACGCCAGCTTATCGACGCCGCCCGCCCACGGCTCATCGAAGCGGACGTGGCCCGGAAGATGGCGGGCAAGGAGGCGGAGCGGCGCGCGGCGGACGGGGCGAACCTGCGGGACCCAGCCGCCCGGGCCGAGGCCCTGGCCGCAGCCACCGATGCGGCGTTGCTGGCGGAGAGGCCGGTGGCGGCTCTGCCGCGGTTGATCGCCGACGATGTCACCACCGAGGCCGCAGCCTCGCTGCTGGCCGAGCAGAACGGGCGGCTCGCGGTGCTCTCGGCCGAGGGTGGAATCTTCTCCACTCTCGCCGGGCGATACTCCAGCGGCGTCCCCTCGTTGGAGGTCTTCCTCAAAGGCCACTCCGGGGACCTGCTGCGGGTGGACCGCAAGGCGGGGGCCGCGATGTGCTCGGCGGCGCCGGTCGAACGTGGAAGACCGCCTCGCGGTCGGTCATGGTTCCCACGTTCACCGAGGACGGCCTGCACCTTTCCGTCTCGCTTGCCGAGCCCGCCCCGTCTGGCAGTACTCACCCCAGCCGGTGGGGACGTGGCGGCCGGGATCCTCTGGGCGGTCACTGCGCCAGAGCGTGTGAACGTCGGCGACGTCCTGTACATGCCGCTCAACCAGCGCGACTGGTAAGCACCGAATCTTCCTCGGATCGGAGATAACGATGAACACAACAACCGACGCGGCCTACCCCTACGACCCCGAGCTCGCTCGGATCGTCCCTACCCTCCCGGTCCTCGACCCCACCCACCTGAGCGCGACCCGCAAGTTGATGGCCGACATGTTCGCCGGGATGCCCGCCCCCGACACAACCGGGATTGACGTCACCGAACGGTCCGTGCCGGGCCCCGAGGGCGCCCCCGACGTCACGCTGCGGATCTACCGGCCCGAGCAGCGGACCACGGACGGCGTGATCTACAACGTGCACGGCGGCGGGCTGATCCTCGGCGATCTCGACACCGACCACGCGCGCAATGTCTCGCTGTGCCGTGAGCTCGGCACCGTTCTCGTGTCGGTGGACTACCGCCTCGCCCCCGAGCATCCCTACCCCGCTGGGCTGGAGGACGCCTATGCCGGCTTGGTCTGGACGGCCGCGAACGCCGCGGAGCTCGGCGTCGATCCGCAGCGGCTCGTCCTGCACGGCGCGAGTGCGGGGGGCAACCTCTGCGCGGCGTTGGCGCTGCTCGCCCGTGATCGAGGCGGTCCCGCGGTCGTCTTCCAGTTCCTCGGTGTCCCTCAGGTCGACGATCGGCTCGACACCCCCAGCATGGCGCTGACTGACGTCCCATTCTGGACCCCGGAGGCCTTCGCCACCGCCTGGCGCTACTACATCGGGCATCTCGAGGGAGACGTGCCGGGCTACGCCGTACCCCTGCGGGCGGAGGACCTGTCCGGTCTGCCGGCTGCGTACATCTCCGTCATGCATCTGGACCCGCTTCGAGACGGGGGGCTCGCCTACGCTCAGGCGCTGCTGCAGGCGGGGGTCACCGTCGAGCTGCACCTGTTTCCCGGAACGTTCCACGGGTCCGTCTTCGCCGATCAGACGGCCGTCAGCCAACGGGAGCTCGACGAGGAGCTCGCCGTCCTCCGCGCAGCGTTGTCGTCCTGACCGGAGCGCCTTCGCGCGGTGCTGAGGAGGGGAGATGAGAAGCACGGGACGGCGCTTCTCATTTCCCCTCGAGCAGCGATTACCTGCCCTGTCTCGACGAGGACACGTTCAAGAGCAACGTTGACCCGCAGAACTGTGTCTTGCTACTTTCCGGAAGGAGGGTAGGTCGCCATCTTCGATGGCGTGATCAACACATTTCGAACCCCTCCTGACACTTCGTCCGCAGAACGGCAGTATAGGGGTTGACGACATGCCCGTAGTCTTTGTGCACGGGAATCCAGAGACGTCCGCAGTATGGGGTCCGCTGCTCGAGGAGCTCGATCGGTACCACGTCATCTGTCTGTCTCCACCCGGATTCGGGGCGCCGGTGCCGCCCGGCTGGAAGGCGTCGATCCTGAATTATCGCGACTGGTTGATCGCCGAGCTGGAGCGCATTGGTGAGGCCGTCGATCTCGTGGGGCACGACTGGGGCGGCGGCCATGTGCTGAATGTCGCGATGGCGAGGCCGGATCTGCTTCGCAGTTGGTGCTCGGATCTGTTGGGCTGCTTCGATACCGACTACAAGTGGCACCCGGACGCGCGTGTCTGGCAGACGGCAGACACGGGGGAGGCCGCCGTGGCCGCGCTCGTGGCGGATCCGTGGTCGAAACTCGCCAGCCTGGTCCAGCAGCGTGGCCTTCCCGACGTCATTGCGCGCCACTTCGCCGAGCACATCGACGAGGTGATGGGGGACTGCATCCTGCGCCTCTACCGGAGTGCCGCTCAGCCGACCATGGCGAACCTCGGCGCCGACCTGTCACTCGCCTCTGCCCGTCCCGGGCTCGCGGTCATCGCCGAAGCCGACCACAATGTGGGCGATATCGAGATGCGCGCTCGTGCCGCCGCCCGGGCTGGCGCGCAGGTGGCGCGGCTCGACGGGCTCGACCACTGGTGGATGGCCGAGAACCCGCGCCGAGCAGCCGACGTTCTTCGCGTGTTCTGGCACAGCGTGTCCTGAATTCGGTCTCGCCGCGCGGCAGGTAGCCCCCGCGCGGCGAGACCGAGGCCTATGAGGAGCTGCTCGCCGCCGGAGCCGGGATCGCCGGCGGCGATGCGACCGTTCGCGAGGACCGAACGAGAGCGACCGCGCAGATCGCGGACACCACAGCAAGGCCCGCGACGCAGAGCGCGAAGAAGTGGACGCCGGAAGAAGCCACGACGAGCGTCGCCAGGAACGGCGTGAACCCTCCGACAACATTGCCCAGCTGCATCCCGAGCGAAATCCCGGAATAGGCGACCGTGGTGTCGAAGCTTTCCGTGAGCAGGACTGGGAAAACGCCCGCGGCGAGGCCGTAGGACAGGCCGAAGACGAGGATGTAGCCGAGCAGCAGGATCACGACGGATCCGCTGCCGACCATGGAGAAGAAGAAGGGCAGGGTCACGGCCATCGCGAGGGCGCCGCCGAGGTAGAACGGCAGGCGCTGCCCGAAGCGGTCGGTGAGCGCACCGGCCAGGGGCATCCACACAAGCTGGATAGCCGAGGCGACGAGGACTCCGGTGATCGGCTGCCAGCCGGGTACCGATGTCTGCTTGGCGAAGGCCAAGCTGTAGGTGCTGGAGGTGTACGCAGTGGCAGACACGCCGGTGACGAGGCCTGCGGACAGGATGATCTGAAGCGGGTAGCGACGAAGAACCTCAAGGAGTGGCGCCTTGGGCACGGCGTTGGCCGCTTTGGCGCGCTGGAACTCCGGGCTCTCGTCGAGGTTGCGGCGGGTTGCGATACCGACGACGACCAGCAGCGCTCCGGCCCAGAACGGAATCCGCCAGCCCCACGTCTGAAGGGCGACCGGGTCGAGCCTGCTCACGGCCAGGAAGGCGAGGTTTCCGAGGAGCAACCCGGCGGAGATCCCGCTGTTCGGCAGAGCCGCGTAGAGGCCACGACGGCTCGGCGCGGCGTGCTCGGACGCGAGCAGGACCGCGCCGCCCCATTCTCCGCCGAAGGCCAGACCCTGGATCAGGCGAAGCAGCGCGAGCAACAGCGGTGCCCAGAAGCCGATGGTGGCGTACCCGGGCAAGCAACCGATCAGGACCGTGGCCGTGCCCATGATCAGAAGGGTCACGACGAGGACGTTGCGCCGCCCCCATCGGTCACCCAGGTGCCCGAAGAGCATGCCGCCGAGCGGCCGAGCGACGAAGCCGACGCCCAACGTCGCGAAGGCCGAGAGCAAGCCCACTGTCGGGCTGACCGAGGGGAAGAAGACGGGCCCAAACACAAGGGCTGCCGCGAGGCCGTAGATCGCGAAGTCGTAGAACTCGAGCACGCTCCCCGCCACGCTGGCCACAGCGGCACGGCGAGCCTGGTGCGACCGGGTCCGAGGACCGTCCGCCTTGGAGGGTTGGGACATCTCGCAGCTCCTTCATTGGCGCTCCGGTGGGGGTACTCAGGAGGCCAAGTACTTCACAATATGAAGAGGCGCCTCAGAGTATGAAGAACCTAAGGCCGGGCAGCCCGGCCGTCAAGAGGTCCACGTGCTTCACTATTTGAATACTTGCGCTTCTATGTGAAATGCGGTGTGATCTCTTCATGCACAAGGTGGCGCCGTCGCTGCCAGGGAGGAGCATCGATGGACACCGTCGTCGTCACTGGCGGCGCTTCCGGGATCGGGCGGCAGATCGCGCGCCAGTGCATCCAGGACGGCCGCACCGTGGTCGTGCTCGATGCCGACCGCGCCGCAGTCAAGGTGGTGGCGAAGGAGTTGGACTGCACTGCCGTCGTTGCCGATGTTGCCGACTCGGACGTTCTTGACCAGGTCTTCGCCGAGGTGGCGGGCAGGTTTGGTCCGATCACGGGGTTGGTCAACAGCGCGGGCCTGAATCGCCCGGGCCCGAGTGCGGGGTTGCCGCTCGAAGACTGGAAACTTGTCATCGACGTTGACCTCAGCGGTACGTACTACGCCTGCCGAGCGGCTTTCCGGCACTTCGCCGAGACCGCGAGCATCGTCAGCCTCGGTTCCGTCCTTGGACTGCGAGCGCGTAGGGGCCGCGCGGCCTATGCCGCCGCCAAGGCGGGCATCGTCGGCCTGACGAAGGTGCTGGCGGTCGAGTGGGCGGTGCACGGGGTGCGTGCCAACGTCGTCGCTCCGGCTTGGACTGATACCCCCAGTCTGCAGCGTCAGTTCGAAAGCGGGGAGATGTCGCGGGAGGCGCTGTCGGCTGCGATACCTGCTGGTCGGGTGGGGCGCCCGGAGGACGTCGCGTCTGCGGTGGGCTATCTGCTCTCGACCGAGGCGCAGTTCATTACGGGGCAGACGTTATACGTGGATGGTGGCTACACCTGGGCCGGCTGATCGGCATCGGGAAGCTCGGATTCTACAGTCGAAAGGGACGAGAGGAGCGCTTGAAATGTCGACGATCGCGGTGGGCCGCACGGCGGTAATTACCGGCGGCGCGTCCGGCATCGGGCTGCGGATCGCACAACGGTTGCAGAAGGCCGGGGTCGGGGTCGCGGTGCTGGATCTGCCGGGGGCAGCTCTTGACGCTGCTGGCGACGAGTTCAGCGCTGCCTGCGCAGTGGACGTGCGCGAGCCCGAGCAGGTCCAGGAGGCGATCGACACCGCCGCTCACCGATTGGGTGGCCTCGACACGCTAGTGCTGAGCGCCGGAGTGATCGACGTACGCCCGTTGACGGAGGTGAGTCCGGTCGACTGGCGTCGTGTCATCGACGTCAATCTCACCGGCGCCTTCTTGTCCATTCAAGCTGCGGCGCCCCGACTGGTCGCCAGCGGCCGGGGGCGGATAGTCGGCATCGCGTCGGATGCCGGGCGTAAGGGGGCTCCGTACCTGCAGGCGTACTGCGCGTCGAAGTTCGGCCTGATCGGCCTCGTCGAGTCGGTCGCCTCGGAGCTCGCTCCACACGTGACAGCCAACGCCGTCTGTCCCGTGAGCACTCCGGACACGGGAATGGGTCGACAACTCCTGGCGATGAAGACCGAGTGGACGAGCCGGTCCGCGGAGGAAGTCCTCGCAGATGTCGCGACGCAGTTCCCCATGCAGCGTCCCGGCACGCCCGACGACGTCGCAGGGGTGGTCGAGTTCTTGATCTCCGATGAAGCGTCCTTCCTGACGGGCACGGCGATCGACATCGACGGTGGCTCCTCGCTGCACAAGATCCCTGGCGTGGCGAGCAGGTAAGACGTTCAGGCACCGGCGAACTCGCTCGTGGCCGCCCGGAGTGCGTCCAGATACGTGTCGCGGCGGGAGGAGAAGCGCTCGACCGGGGCCGAGATCGTGTAGCAGCCGAGGAGAACGGTGTCGCTCCAGACGGGTACGGCGACGCACGCGACCCCTTCGGAGAACTCCTCGATCTCGGTCGAGTATCCCTCTCGCGCGACTCGTGCCAATTCTTTCCGGAAGTCATCCGGGTCGACGATCGTGTGCGGGGTTGCGGGCTCGAGAGGATGCATGGCGAGGTAGCGCTCGCGCTCCTCCGTGGTCGTGAAGGCCAGCAGGACTTTCCCCGACGCACGCGCGTTGGCGGCGCCCCCGTACCCGGTGCGCAGGTTCGCGACCTGGACGGCGTGTGTTCCGGAAAGCTGGGCGAGCACGACCGGCTCTCCGTTTCTCCAGGCGCTGAAATAGGCGGTTTCTCCGGTCGCAGTGATTATTCCGCGCAGAGGTGCCACGAGTTCCGGCGGCGGGGACGACTGCCTGGCATGCGCGGCGCTGAGCACGTCCATCGCGACGCCGAACATGTAGGTCTTGCGCTCGTCCCGAGCCAGGAGTCCGGCGTCGACGAGCGTGTTGAGCAGGTGGTAGGCGGTCGGTACCGACGTGCCGAGCTCCTCGGCGAACCGGGTCGCCGAGCGCTCCTCCTCGGGGAGTCTTGCCACCAGCCTCAGCAGCCGGGCCGCACGGCTCACCGACTGGATCCGCGTACCTTTGCGATCCTCCATCGCTGGCTCCTGTTCTGTGCCGACCGAGCAGCCTTGACGGCTGAATGTGGCCTGGTTAGAGTTTCATTAAATGGACCTGATTTCATATTATGAACAGGCGCGACTGTATCAGAGGTTGTGCCGATGAGGAAGGAGTGCGATGGCGCACGTGGTGAGTGAGGCCTCGCCGGATGCGATGCTGTCGGACCTTCGCCAGATGTGGCGGATGCGCGCGCTGGAGGAGAAGATCCGCGAGCTGCGGCTCGGCGGACAGGCCGTGGGTTCGATCCATCTCGCGATCGGGCAGGAGGCGATCCCGCAGGGAGCCTGCAGTGTCCTCGGTCCCGACGACGCCGTCTTCGCGACGTACCGCGGGCACACGTGGGCACTGGGTTGCGGCGTGCCGGCCGAGAGCATCATTGCAGAGGTTCTCGGCCGGGCCACCGGCATCAGCGGTGGTCGCGGTGGTTCTGCCTACTTCACGGCTCCGGCTCATCGCTTCTACGGCGAGAACAGCATCGTCGGGGCCGGTGCGCCGATGGCCACCGGAGCGGCGCTCGCAGGACGGTTCGACGGGACGGGTCGCGTCGCGATCACGGTCTTCGGTGACGGAGCGATGAACCAGGGCGCCGTCCACGAAGCGATGAACTTCGCCGCCGCGTACCGGTTGCCGGTGATCTTCGTCTGCGAGAACAACAGCTGGTCGGAGCTCACTCCGATCGACGCGATGGTCGGCGAGCCCGAGCTCGTCCGCCGCGCGGCGGCGTACGGCATGGCCGGCGAACGAATCGACGGCAACGATCCGCAGGCGGTGCGGGAGGAGGTCGGCCGGGCCTTCGATCGCGCCCGCGAAGGAGGAGGGCCGACTCTCGTCGAGGCCGTGACCGCCCGACTCGTCGGCCACTACGTGGGCGACGCGGAGCAGTACCGCCGGCCCGGCGAACTCGACCAGGCCCGCGAGCGTGAGCCGATCACGGTGCTCGCGGCCCGCTTGGCCGACCACGGCGTGGGTGCCGAGGTGATCGCCGCCGCCGAGCGGGACGCCCGGGCCGAGATGGACACGGCCGCCGCGGCCGCGCTCGACGCCGCGCTCCCCGATCCCGCCACCGCGAAGGACCACCTGTATGTCTGAGACCACCGTCGCCGTCCACGCTGCGACCGCCACGCCGACCGAACGAAAGCTCAGCTACGGCGAGGCGGTGAACGCCGCCCTCAGACGCTGCCTGGCCGAGCTGCCCGAGACCCTCTTCTACGGGGAGGACGTCGCCCTCCCCGGCGGGGTCTTCGGCGTCACCCGACGCCTGCACCGCGAGTTCGGTGACCGGGTGTTCGACATGCCCATCAGCGAGTCGGCCATCCTCGGTTCGGCGGTCGGCGCGGCCATGCTGGGCCGCCGCCCGATTGTCGAGATCATGTGGGCCGACTTCTCCCTCGTCGCGCTGGACCAGATCGTCAACCAGCTTGCCAACGTCCGGTACATCAGCCGCGGCGACCTGGCGGCGCCGGTGGTGATCCGGACCCAGCAGGGGAACTCACCCGGAGCGTGCGCCCAGCACAGCCAGAACCTGGAGGCGTTCTTCCTCCACGTCCCCGGCATCCGGGTGTGCATGCCATCGACCCCTCAGGACGCCTATGACCTCCTGGTCACCGCGGCATACAGCGACGACCCGGTCGTCGTGATCGAGAACCGGACGCTCTACAGCGGCGAGAAGGTCCCCGTCCGAGTAGACGGCCCGGTCGCCCCGATCGGCGGCGCGCGCAAGCGACGCGAGGGTACGGCCGCGACCGTGGTGACCTGGGGTGCGATGACCGACCGCGTGCTCGCGGCCGCCGACGAGCTCGCCGCGTCGGACGGGATCTCGGTCGAGGTCCTCGAGACGCCGTGGCTGAACCCCTTCCCCGACGCCGAGGTGCTGGCAAGCGTGGAGCGCACCGGAGCGCTCGCCGTCGTCCACGAGGCCAACGTGACCGGTGGCTTTGGGGCCGAGGTGGTCGCCCGCGTCGCCGAGCAGGTGGGCCGGCTCCGGAAGCGGCCACTCCGTATCGGCCTGCCGGACACCCGCATCCCCGCCGCGACGGCGTTGACCGACGTCATCGTGCCGAACGCGGACTCCGTCCGCGACGAGCTGGCGGAATGGCTCCGATGAGCGCCGAGCGACGGGGACTCGTCCTGGTCATGGCGGATGTCGACACCGAGCACGAGGACGACTTCAACGCCTGGTACGACACCGAGCACCTGCCCGAGCGCCAGCGGTGCGGCGGGATCCTCAGCGCCCGGCGCTTCGTCAGCGACGGGGGAGACGGCCCCCGGTACCTCACCGTCTACGAGCTCGAGAACACGGACGTGCTGTCCAGCGAGGAGTACCAGGCCATCTCGCCAATGAGCGAATGGCAGCAGCGACTGATGCCGCATCTCACTGGCGTCCGGAGGCACGTGTTCCGCGAGATCACACGTGACGTACCGGAGTCCGAGCAGCGGCGCGCGGTCCGCAGCACCGATGGGACGGAGGCCGACGATGAGTGACACTCGGTTGGCGGGCAAGGTCGCGATCGTGACCGGCGGCGGGGCACGACCCGGCGACGGCGTCGGGACGGGCCGGGCAGCGGCCGTCCTCTTCGCCCGAGCCGGGGCGAAGGTCCTGATCGTCGACCGTGATGCCGCCGCGGCGAAGGTGACTCTCGACGACATCCTCGCCGAGGGCGGTGAGGCGGCCGTCTTCGAGGCGGACCTGTCCGATCCGGCGGACTGTGCGGCGATGGCGGCCGACGCCGTCTCTCGCTGGGGGCGGATTGATGTCCTCGACAACAACGTCGGAGCCAACGCCCGGGGCAGCGTCGTGGAGGCCTCCGACGACGACTGGGCCCGCGCCATCGAACTCAACGTGATGACCACGGTGAAGGTGAGCCGAGCAGTCGTCCCGATCATGGCCGACGGTGGTGGCGGGGCGATCGTCAACCTGTCCTCGGTGTCGGCGACCCGGCCTCGTGGCCTCACGCCGTACTCCATGGCGAAGGGGGCCGTCATCTCGCTGACCCGGGCGATGGCGGTGGACCATGCTCCACAGGGCATCCGGGTCAACTGCGTGGCCCCTGGGCCGATCTACACGCCCATGGTCGCGGGCGCGGGCATGGACCCAGAGCTGCGGGAGAAGCGGAAGCGAGCCACTCCGCTGGGGGTCGAGGGAACGGGCTGGGACGTCGGGTACGCGGTGCTGTACCTGGCTTCGGACGAGGCTCGCTACGTCACGGGCGTCATGATCCCGGTCGACGGCGGAGGCTCGATCAAGAGCCCGCAGAGTTGAGCGGCCGTGTCCGGGGCGGGCCAATCGACACCGACGCGGATCCGGTCGGTCACCCGCGCCGTGCGGCTGTTGATGCTGGTCGCAGAGCTCGCACCGGAGGACCGAGTGGTGGCGCGCCTCGCGCGTGAGCTCGGTACGACGGTGCCGACGACGTACCACCTGCTCAACACCCTGCTCGACGCCAAGCTGCTCAGCCGGGACCCGGCCAAGCGGTACCGGCTAGGGGTGGCGGTCGACATCCTCGTCGCGTCCCACGCGCGCGAGGCCGTCGCCCCGCCGGAGCTGGTCGCCCCACTCCGGTTGATCTCGGAGACCACTGGGGAGGCCGCCTACCTGAGCGCATGGCGAGGTGGTGAGACGGTGATCCTCGCGACCCGCCTCGGCACCCATACCGTGCAGGTTGCAGGGCTGAGACCGGGCTACAGTGGAGCGGCGAACGCCCGTGCCTCGGGGAAGGTGTTGTTGGCCTTCGCTGAGGCGGCGGAGCGGGACCTCTACCTCGAGCTCCACCCGTTGGAGTCACCGACGGCCCGCGCGATCGCAACGGCCGATGAGTTCCAGGCCGAGCTTGGCCGCGTCACCGAGCGTGGCTACGCCCTGGAGATCGAGGAGTTCGCGGCGGGTGTCGCCTGCATGGCGGTGCCGGTCCTGCGGGACGGCCGCCTCGTCGCCTCCTACACCATCTCGGCTCCCGTGGAACGACTCCGGCGGCGGCAGGCCGGCTACCTCGCCTGCCTGCGCGAAGCCGCGGACGCCGCGGTCGCGGGTTGGTCGACGCATCCGAACGACGGAGAGTGAAGATGGTCATCGAACTACGGGAGTACACCACCATCCCCGGCCGGATGCCGGCGATGGTGGCCCGATTCCGGGAACATGCCCTGCCCCTGTTCGTCAGGCACGGGATGGACTGCCTGTTCGTGTCCGTGACCGAGCTCGGCGAGGACTGTGCCAACCAGCTCGTGTACGCCCTGCGTTTCGACAGCCACGAGGACATGGTGGCGAAGTGGCGGGCCTTCCGGACCGACCCGGACTGGCAGGAGGCCAAGCGGCAGAGCGAGGCGGCAGGCCCGCTGGTGAGCCGGTCGTCTCGGAGGCTCCTCGACGAGGAACCCTTCCAGCAACTTCACCATATGAATGCTTGAAAAGACTGATGAAATCCGCGATGCTCGTCCGGCACTCGCCGACCCCTGCCCGTAAGGACATCTGATGGCTCTCGTGCCCTACCTCGACGCCGAGGATCTCGACCCCGCCGACCGCGACCTGCTGGCTCGGCCGATCTTCCTCTACCGGGCTCTGGTCAACAGCCCGGCCGCCCTGCGTGCGATCGACATGCCGACCAAGTGGATCCGGTTCGACTGCGAGCTCGCCCCCCGGCTCAAGGAGCTCGTCATGCTCCAGGTCGGGTACCTCATGGGCAACGCCTACGAGTTCAGTCACCACGTGAAGCTCGGCTACGACTTCGGCGTCACCGACGACGACATCCGGGGCCTCGTCGAGGAGGCGCACGGGCGTCGCAGCGACCTCGGCGAGACCGAGCGGGCCGTCCTCACGGCCACCCGCGCGATCGTCGTCGACGGGGCGGTCGGCGACATCGCGTTCAAGGCGCTCGAGGAGCTCCTCGGACGGGCCCGGGCGGTCGACGTCGTCGTTATCGCCGGCTTTTACGTCGGCATCGTCCGCATCCTGGACTCCTTGCAGGTCGACGTCGAAGAGGACTACCTGCCGTACCTGACCACCCACCCCCTTCCCGACACACCCCTCGCCTGAGGATCGTCACCCGGCCAGGACCAATGGAGGTCTCATGTCCGACTCAGAGGACGGCCAGGCGGCCGGCAACGGCCGTCGACTGAGCCCGCCCGCGCGGCGAGCAGTGATCGCGGCCTCGACCGGCACGATCATCGAATGGTTCGACTACTCGCTGTACGGTTCTCTCGCCGCAATCCTCGCGAGCGATCTGTTCTTCCCGAACTTCGCGCCTGGGGTGGGCGTGCTGGCGGCGTTCGCGACGTTCGGCGTGGCCTTCCTCATTCGGCCGCTCGGCGGCATCCTCCTCGGCCGGATCGGCGACCGCTACGGCCGTAAGCCGGCCCTGGTCATCAGCCTCGTGCTGATGGGTGCGTCGACCTTCCTGGTCGCGTTCCTTCCGTCGTTCGCGACGATCGGGATCTGGGCGCCGATCCTGCTCGTGGTCCTCCGTCTCGCCCAGGGTTTCGGCGCGGGGGCGGAACTCGCAGGAGCATTGGCGCTGACCGCCGAGTACACGCCGATCAAGCGCCGGGGCTTCTACACCGCGCTGCTGCAGACGACCTCGCTGGTCGGGGTCCTGCTCGCGAGCCTCGCCTTCCTGGTGGTCTCCTGGCTGCCTCACGACGCCCTGTTGAGCTGGGGCTGGCGGATCCCGTTTCTCTCGGCGGGCCTGCTGTTCGCCGTGGCGCTGTACCTTCGGTCCAGGCTGGAGGAGTCGCCGGAGTACGTGGCCGCGGCCGGCAAGGTGCGCGAGCGCGACGACCAGGGGCCCCGCCCCCTCGCGCTGCTGTTCGCCACGATGAAGCGCCAGGTCCTCATCGCCTTTATCCTGATCAGCGCGCTCAACGTCACGACCTACACCTTGACGAGCTTCATCGCCAGCTACCTGAAGAATACCGTCGGCATGTCGGCAACATCCGCTCTCGCGGTCGTCTCGATCGGCACCGTCGTCGGGATCGTCGCGGGACCGGTGGTCGGAGCGCTGTGCGACCGGCACGGCTTCCGGCGTATCTGGCTGCTGTCGATGGCACTGACCGTTCCCGGTGTCTTTCTGTTCTTCGCCGGTCTCCGCACCGGTGCGTTCGGGGTGGCGCTACTGTGCGTGTCGCTCGCCTACCTGATCGGTTACGCAGGCGGGGGCGGGGCGTACCCCGGTGTCTTCGCGAACCTCTTCCCGACCGAGGTCCGCTACACCGGGATCGCGGCCGCCAAGGAACTCAGCGGAGCGACCGTGGCGGGCACCACCCCGTTCGTGGCGACTGCGCTGACGTTGGCCGGAGGCGGATCACCGTGGCTGGTCGCAGGGTACGTCGCCCTCTGGTCGCTGTTCGGGGCGATCGCCCTGTGGCGGTTGGGTGCGGCCGCGGAGACCCCGACCGTTCCGAACCTCCTGGTGAGCCAGGAGTCTGACCCCGTCGGCCGACGCGAACCGGCGGGCCACCCGGTGACGTCGATCGTCACGTCCCACGTCAACGAAGAAGGAGGCGCACGATGAAGCGGTTCCTCGTGGCCACGGCGTCGTGTCTGGCCATCACCCTCGCCGCGGCCTGCGGCAGCAGCTCCACCACCGCCGGATCCGGATCGAGCGGAGACGTCATCAAGCTGATGGTCATCGCCGATCTGACCGCGCCCGGGTTCTCCTTCCCCCAGATCGTCACCGGAGCCCAGGCGGCGGTGAACGAGGTCAACGCCGCGGGCGGGATCGACGGTCACCAGGTCCAGCTGCTGTCCTGTGACTCCCAGAACGACCCGAACAGTGCTGCCGCGTGTGCCCGCAGGGCGGTGTCGGAGAAGGTGTCCGCCGTCGTCGGGATGCAGAGTCTGCAGAGCAACGGCGCGATTACCGTGCTCGAGAAGGCGAACATCGCCTCGGTCGGGGGGAACGACATCGGCTCGCTCGACCGAACGAGCCCGATCTCCTTCCCGTTGACGAGCACCCCCAGCGTCCTGTTCTCGATCGTCCCGACGATGCCGGACCACGACAAGTGCGCCCGGCCCGGCGTGTTCTCTGTCGACGTGCCGGTCGCGACCGAGGCGGCCGACACGATCACCAAGTACTACGCACGCAAGGTTCCAAACGCCGCACCGGTCCGCGTGGTGTCCGTCCCGGTAGCGGCGACCGATGTGAGTGCGCAGGTCTCCGCCCTGCTGGAAGGGGGTACGGACTGCGTGTTCCTGCTCGATCCGCCCACGCTCAACCTGGCAGCCGTGAAGGCCATCTACAACTCGGGCCAGAAGGTGAAGATCTCCGGGGCGACGCCGGCGCTGCCGCCGGAGTCGATGAAGCAGCTCGGGCCCGCGGCCCAGGGTGTGTACTCCACGACCGGATTCAAGCTGCCCGGCACGAATCCGGCCGCGGACCAGTACTCGGCCGCGATGACGGCGGTGGACCCGCCGGCGATCCAGGACACCAACTCCGAAGGGGCCTATGCCGGGGTCAAGATCGTCGCGTCGGCGGCGAAGGGGCTCCCGAACTACGAGTCGGCGACCGTACTCGGCGCCTTGAACTCGTTGAAGAACATCGACGTCGGCGTCGTCTCGCCGATGCCGTCCTTCCCCGCCGACAGCGGGATCTCGGGGATCCCGCGCACTTTCAACACCTACGCCTACAGCTATGTGTTCGAGGGCGACCAGTACCGCTTGACCACGCCCGAGCCCGTCAACGTCCGCGACCAGCTCGCTGAGCTGCTGGCCACCGGCTGAGCTGAGCCCCGCCGCCCGCACGGCCCCGTGCGGGCGGCGGGGCTCGACTGGAGATCGTCGTGCAGTTCGTCATCTTGGGCCTCGTCACCGGAGCCATCTACGCCCTGCTCGCTCTCGGGCAGATGGTGGTGTTCCGGTCGTCGGCCGTGGTCAACTTCGCCCAGTGCGGCTTCGCGATGGTCGCCGCCTATCTCTACCTCGACCTGAGCGGTGGCGGTGTGCCGCCCGGGATCGCGGTGACGGCCGCCGTCCTCGGGGCGGGCGTGCTCGCCGTGGTCGTCTACGCCCTGACGATCTACCCGCTGCGACGTGCGAGCCCGCTGACCCGGGCCATCGCCACGCTCGCCGTCCTCGTGATCCTGCAGTCGGCGACCAGCATCCGTTACGGGTCGAACCCGCAGATCCCGCCGGCGTTCCTGCCGCAGGACATCCTCCGGTTCGGCGCCCTGACGATCCCCTTCGCCAGCCTCGTCATCCTGCTGACCTGCATCGTTCTCGTGGTGGTGCTGTCGGTCGTCTATCGCAGGACCCGGTTCGGGCGCGCGACCTCCGGCGTCGCGGAGAACGAGTTCGCCATGGCTACACTCGGGCACTCCGTCACCCGGGTCGCAGCACTGAACTGGTTCGTGGGCGGCCTGCTGTCCGGGGTTGCGGGCGTGCTCATCGGGCCGATCTTCTCGGTGACGCCGCAGCAGGCGACCTCGTTCCTCATCCCCGCCCTCGCCGTGGCCCTGTGCGGGCGGTTCCGCTCGTTCTCCGTCGCACTGGCGGGCGGGATGTTCATCGGCGTAGCCCAGGCCCAGCTCACCCGCTACGCCAACCTGGGTCCGTTGTCCGGCCTCCCCGGGATCTCGGAGGCCTTCCCGTTCCTCGTGATCGTGGTCGTCCTCGTGCTGCGCGGCGACAGCCTGCCGGCGAGGGACTTCGCCTCGGCCGTCCTCCCGAAGGTGGGGACGGGCAGGCTCCGGCGGGGCTGGGTGGCGTTCTGGGTGGCCCTGGCGGTCCTCATGGTCATGACTCTCTCCGACGAGTGGGTGTCGGCTATGACGACTACCGCTATTGCGGCGATCCTGCTGCTGTCGGTCGTGGTACTCACCGGCTACGCGGGCCAGCTGTCACTGGCCCAGGTCGGCATCGGTGGGGTCGGGGTACTAGTGTCGTCCTTGCTGGTCGCCGATGCAGGGTGGCCGCGTCCGCTGGCCGCCCTTGCCGGGATCGCCGCGGCGCTCCCGGTGGCCGCGCTCGTCGGCCTCCCCGCCCTACGGACGCGGGGGGTCACCCTGGCGATCGTAACCCTAGGGCTTGCCAACGCCCTGAACGTCATGCTGTTCACACGCCCGGACGTCAACGTCCAGGGTTCGGGGATCACCGTGGGGGACGCCGAGTTCCTCGGCCTGCCGCTGGACGACATCCTCGACCCCCGCAGCTACGCGTTCTTCGCGCTCGCGCTGCTCGTCATCGTCATCCTCCTGGTGGGGAACCTGCGCCGCTCGACGATCGGCAAGCGGCTGATCGCGGTGCGGACGAACGAGCGGGCCTCGGCCGCGATGGGCATCGACGTGCGCTCGGCGAAGCTCTATGCGTTCGTGCTGTCCGGCGGGATCGCGACGGTGGCCGGCATCCTGGGTGCCTGGCGACTACCCAACGTGATCATGAATGGCAACTTCGACCCGTTCCGGTCGGTCCAGGCCGTGATCGGGTCGACCATGGGCGGTGTCGGCTACATCTCAGGGGCGGTGTTCAGCGGCGCGGCGGTCCAGCCGGGCGCCCTGGGCGGCACCGTCATCGAAAAGATCGGCCTCGGTCAGTACCTCGCGCTGATCGCCGGCGGCCTGCTCCTGGTGAACATCGTCCTCAACCCCGACGGGGTGGTGCCGAACACCCTCGCGGCGCTGCGCGCGGGGCTCGGGCGACTGCGAGCGACGCCGGGTGAGCAGTCTCGCACCGTGCGGAGGCCGCGCACCGAGCTGGCCCTCCCGGACTCCGCCGAGCCGGTGCGGCCCGAGCACGGCGACGCCGTGCTGGCCGTGCGTGGCCTCTCGGTGGAGTTCGGGGCGACCAAAGCCCTCGCGGATGTGGATCTCGACTGCCGCGGCGGCGAGGTCCTGGGAATCATCGGCGCGAACGGCTCCGGCAAGACGACCCTCGTCGACGCGATCACCGGGTTCGTCCGCGCGCGGGGTGAGGTGACCCTGGACGGCATCGCGATGGGCGGGCTCTCGGCGTACCGGCGCAGCCGTGCCGGTATCTCCCGGTCCTTCCAGTCCCTCGAGCTGCTCGAGGAGCTCACGGTCGCGGAGAACCTCCAGGCGGCGTCGGAACGGGCCGGCTGGGCCCGCTGGCTGACCTGCCTGGTCTGGCCCGGTCGCGTCTCGGTCGGTCCGGCCATGGCGGCCGCGATCTCCGAGTTCGGTCTCGCGGACGACCTCGGCTCGAAGCCCAGCGAGCTGTCGTACGGCAAACGCCGATTGCTCGCGATCGCCCGGGCCCTCGCCTCATCGCCGCGCGTTCTTCTGCTGGACGAGCCGGCCGCAGGTCTCGGGGAGGCCGACCGCGAGGAGATGCGGGTGCTGGTCCGCAGGCTCGCCGAGGAGTGGCGGATGGCGGTCATCATCATCGAGCATGACGTGGACCTCGTCATGCAGGTCTCGGACCGCGTCGTCGCACTGGAGCAGGGCCACAAGATCGCCGACGGGGTCCCGGACGACGTGCGCGACCACCCGGACGTCATCCGCTCCTACCTCGGCACGAATGAGGACGTGACAGGTGGTGCCGGGGTGGTCACCCAGCCGCGGCGGGCCGCCGCGGCAGGTGCGCCTCCGGCTCTGCGCACCGACGCCGTGACATCGGGCTATGCCGGGAACCCGGCCATCCTCGACGTCTCGATCGAGGTGCGGCCCGGCGAGATCGTCGCCCTGCTCGGACCGAACGGGGCTGGCAAGACCACGACCCTCCTCACGATCTGCGGGGTCGTCGTGCCGAGCTCGGGATCGGTCAGCCTGGGCGGCGGCGTCGCCGAGCAGCCCATGTTCAGGCGTGTCCGCGACGGGTTGGCGCTCATGCCGGAACAGCACGCGATCTTCCGGGAGATGTCCGTCCGTGACAACCTGTTGCTCGGGCGGGGCGACTCGGAGCGGGCCCTTGAGATCTTCCCGGAGCTGCGGAAGAAGCTGGGTGTGCGAGCCGGCCTGCTCAGCGGGGGGGAGCAGCAGATGCTCTCGCTCGCGAGGATCCTGGCCTCGGACGCCACCGTCATCCTCGCCGACGAGCTGTCCCTCGGCCTGGCGCCGCTCGTGGTTCGCAGGCTCTGGGAGGCCCTGGCGGTGGCCGCGGCCGGCGGTGCTGCAGTCGTGGTCGTGGAGCAGCATGTCCGGATCGCCCTGGAGTGGTCGGACCGGGCCTATGTCATGCGTCGCGGGCGGGTGGCGATCGCCGAGTCGAGCCGGGACCTGGCGGAGCGGTTCGACGAGGTTCGCGCGGCCTACCTGTGAGCACCCCCGAGATCGGACGAGAGAGGGTAGTGGTGTCGACGTACGACGAGTTCTACATCGGTGGGGGCTGGGAGCGGCCCCGCAGCCGGGAGCGGAACACGGTTCGGTCGCCGAACACGCGCGAGACGGTGGGCGAGGTCCCGGCCGGCGCGCCCGAGGACATCGACGCGGCCGTCGCCGCCGCCCGCCGGCAGTTCGACGATCCGGCAGGGTGGAGTCGGATGGATGTCGCCGAGCGGGCGGCCGTGCTGCACCGCTTCGCGGACGAGATCGCCAAGCGGGCGGGGGAGACCGCGACGGCGGTCAGCACCCAGAACGGCATGCCGATCGCCATGGCGATGCAGGTCGAGGCGGTCTTCCCGGAGTTCCTGCTCCGCTACTTCGCCGACCTCGCTCGGGACACCCCGGTGGAGGAGCGTCGTCCGGGGGTGCGGGGCGGCACGACGGTCGTCACGGCGAGCCCGGTCGGCGTCGTCGCGGCGATCGTCCCGTGGAACGGACCGCAGACGCAGAGCATGCTCAAGGTCGCTCCCGCTCTGGCGGCGGGGTGCTGTGTCGTCCTGAAGCCCGCGCCGGAGACGGTTCTCGACGCCTACCTCACCGCGCAAGCCGCGGAGGCGGCCGGGCTGCCGCCCGGGGTGCTCAACGTGGTGCCCGGCAACGGTCTGGTTGGAGCCCACCTCGTCGGGCACCCCGGCGTCGACAAGGTGTCGTTCACCGGATCAACCCGGGCCGGTCGGGAGATCGGCGAGACGTGCGGGCGGCTGATCCGGCCGGTCACGCTCGAGCTCGGCGGGAAGTCCGCGTCGATCGTCCTCGACGACGCCGACCTGAGCAGTGTGGCCGACGCGTTCTTCGACGCCACGCTCGCGCTGAGCGGGCAGATCTGCCACCTCGGGACGCGAGTGCTCGCTCCGCGGTCGCGCTACCGGGAGATCGTCGACTTCGTCTCAGATCTGGCGAGCAGCGCACCGATCGGCTCGTCGCTGGACCCGGGCACGCGGGTCGGCCCGCTCGTCTCCGAACGTCAGCGCTCCCGCGTTGAGAGCTACATTGCCCGGGGAGTGGCCGAAGGTGGGCGCATCACCGTTGGTGGCCGCCGCCCGGACGGCATGGACGCGGGTTGGTTTGTTGAGCCGACCGTGTTCACCGAGCTCGACAACTCCACGACTCTCGCCCGCGAGGAGATCTTCGGGCCAGTCCTCACCGTCATCCCGTACTCCGACACCGACGAGGCAATCGCCATCGCCAACGACAGCGACTACGGCCTGGGCGGCACCGTGTGGACCACCGACGAGGAACGGGGCGAGGCCGTCGCGAAGCGCGTCGAGACGGGGACGATCGGCGTGAACTTCTACGCCAACGACCCCGGGGCGCCCTTCGGCGGGGTCAAGGCCAGCGGGATCGGCCGGGAGTTCGGGCCCGAGGGCCTGCGGGCGGTCCAGACCCTGAAGTCCATCTACCGGCGTTCCTGACCTCGACGGGAGATCGTCAGCCATGAAGACTCGCGCAGCGCTCGCCTACCGCACCGGCGAGGAATGGTCCCTCGACAAGCAGCTCTGGACGATCGAGGAGCTCGAGATCAGCAAGCTCGAGCCCGACGACGTCCTCGTCCGGATCCCGTTCAGCGGCATCTGCCACACCGACCTGCACATGATCACCGGGCACCTGACGCCGGCGATGCTGCCGATGATCGGCGGACACGAGGGCGCGGGCATCGTGGAGGACGTCGGCTCGGACGTCACCCACGTCCGGCCGGGTGACCACGTGGTGCTCTCGATCGTCCCGGCCTGCGGTGTGTGCCGCTACTGCCTGATGGGCCGCTCGAGCATTTGTGACTACTCCACGAAGGTGCTCCACGGCAGGCATCCCGACGGCGGGACGCGCTACCGGACGTCGACGGGTGCGGAGGCCGGCCAGTGGGCGCTGCTGGGTACGTTCACGGAGTACGTCGTCGTCAACCGGAACGCGGCGATCAAGATGCACCCCGAGATCCCCTTCGACCGGGCGGCGCTGGTCGGGTGTGCGGTGACCACGGGCTTCGGTGCTGCTGTGGAGAAGGCGCAGGTCCATGCCGGGGACGTGGTCGTCGTCTGGGGTTGCGGCGGGGTGGGGCTATCCGCGGTTCAGGGGGCGGCCGTCGCCGGCGCCGCACAGGTGATCGCGATCGACCGCTTCGACCTCAAGCTGGACAAGGCACGTGAGCTGGGCGCCACGATGCTCATCCACGCCGACCGTGACCGCTCGCCCAACCCGAACCGAGACGAGGTCGCCGAGCGGGTCATGGAGCACACCTCCTGGGTGGGCGCGGACAGCGTCATCCTGTGCGTCGACTACGTGACGCCCGAGCTCGTCGGGGCGGCGTTCGCCGCGGTGCGGAAGGGCGGACGGGTCGTCGTGGTGGGGAGCAGCCACGAGAGCTTTCGCAGCATCGACGTCTCCCCGCTCGAGCTGGCCATGTACGAGAAGGAACTCGTGGGATGTGTGTACGGTGGCGGGCGGCCCGGTCTCGACCTGCCGCGCAACCTCGACCTGTACCGCCGGGGCAGGCTCAAGCTCGACGAGATGATCACTGGCCGCTACTCACTCGAGCAGATCAACGAGGCATTCGACGATCTCGTCGGTGGCAGGCTCGTGAAGGGAATCATCGAGTTCTGAGGTGAGACCGTGTCCCCGTGGCTTCGATGAAGCGCCCCGGGTGTGGTGGAGGCTCTGATCCCACGGAAGGGTGGAGATCGTGCCGGCACCGAGGAAGTTCAGCGACGAGATGCGTGAGCGCGCGAAGCGGATGGTCCGTCAGGCGCGCCAGGAGGAGCCGGGGCTCTCGGTCAACGCGGCGTGCAAGCGGATCGGCCCGCAGCTGGGGATCCTGCCCGACACCCTGCGCGGCTGGTGCCGCCAGGCCGACATCGACGACGGCGTAGCGCCGGGTGTGACCACGACCGAGTCCGAGGAGCTCAAGCGGCTGCGGCGCGAGAACGCCGAGCTGCGCCGGGCCAACGAGATTCTGAAGACCGCGTCGGCGTTTTTCGCGGCGGCGGAGCTCGACCGCCATACCCGCTGATCGTCGCCTACATCGACGCTCACAGAGACCGGTTCGGGGTCGAGCCGATCTGCGCTGTCCTGCGAGCGCAGGGCATCGCGGTCGCCCCGTCTGGCTACTACGCCCACAAGAACCGACCCCCGTCGCGGCGGGCCCTGACCGACGCCGCCCTGACCGAGATCATCGAGGCCACGTTCTTCGACCGGGACAAGGGCCGCGGCGTCTATGGCGCCCGCAAGATGTGGCATCAGCTGCGCCGCGACCGGGTCACAAGCCGAACGGGCAGGCCGGTTGCGCGCTGCACGGTCGAGCGGCTAATGCGCCGCCTCGGGCTGCGCGGGGTGCGCCGCGGCCAGCCGGTGCTCACCACCAGCCCCGACCGGCAGGCGGGCCGGGCCCCGGACCTGGTGGATCGGGATTTCACCGCCGCGCGCCCGAACCAGCTCTGGGTCGTGGACATGACCTACGTGCCGACCTGGTCGGGGACGGTGTTCACCGCGTTCGTGTCCGATGTGTACTCACGACGAGTGGTGGGGTGGCGCTGCGCGTCGCGGATGCCGACCGAGCTCCCGCTCGACGCCCTGGAGATGGCGCTGTGGACCCGGGAACGCGCAGGCCAGACCCGTGATGGGCGGCTGGACGGGTTGATCCACCACTCGGATGCCGGGTCGCAATACACGGCCATCCGCTACGGTGACCGGCTCGCCGAAGCCAGCGCGGTCGCCTCGATCGGCTCGGTCGGCGACTCCTACGACAACGCCATGGCCGAGTCGCTGATCGGGCTCTACAAGTCCGAGTGCGTCCGCCGCGACGGGCCGCTGCGCACCGTCGAGGACCTTGAGCTCGCCACCGCGTCCTGGGTGCACTGGTTCAACACCAACCGGCTGCACTCCAAGATCGGCAACATCCCGCCGGTCGAGTATGAGAACAACTACTACGCTCACCAACAAGCCCGAGACGAGCAACGCTCGGGAGAACCCGGCCTCCACTGAACCCGGGGCGCTTCATCGAGGCCCTATGTTGGCCGCCGCTGAGCGTGCAGACGACGGCGTCATCGAAGGTGCAGCTGTCGGGGACGTGAGCAGGCCCCGGCGGCGGGGTGCCGGACGGGGCCTGGTCGTCGGGGTGGCGCGGTGGTCGTCAGGGTGGCGCGGCGGTGATCATTCGGCGGTGACCTCGGCGACCGCGGCGCGGGTGGAGGACTCGTCGACGATGGCCTTGTCCGCGGCGAACGCCGCGACGAGGGCTTGGACGGCGAGGTTGTTGACCGCGCGGGGGTAGCCGCGGCTGGTCTGGTGGATGAGCGCGGCGGCGTCGTCGGAGAACAGCGGGTCGGACCGTCCGGCGAGCGTGACGTGGTGGCGCAGGTAGCTGCCGGTCTCCTCCGATGTCATCGGGGGCATGGCGTAGCGCAGCCCGATCCGCTGGTCCAGGGCGGCGAGGACACCGAGTTTCATCCGCCGTCGCAGCGTGGGCTGCCCGACGAGCAGGCAGGCGAACGGGCTGGTGGAGTCTATGTCGTGGTTGGTCAGCATCCGGATCGACTCGAGCTGGGCGTGGTCGAGCAGGTGGGCCTCGTCGATCACGACGACCGGGGTGCGGCCGCGTTCGACCTGCTCGACGGCGAGCGCGTCGACGGTCTGCGGGACCAGGGTGGCGTGGTGGGTCAGCGGCCGGGCGCCGAGGGCGGCGACGATCTGGTGATGGATGCCGCGGACCCCGACCGTCGGGTTCGGGAGGTAGATGATGGTGTGCCGGGTGGGGTCCAGGGCGGCGAGCGCGGCGCGGACGGCGACGGTCTTCCCGGCGCCGACCTCCCCGGTGATCACCCCGATCCGGTGCTCGCCCACGCACCAGCCGATCCGGGCGACGGCCTCGCCGTGGCTGGCGTGGCGGTGCAGCATTCCGGGGGCGAGGTCGCGCCCGAACGGGGTGCGGCTGAACCCGAAGAAGCCCTGCAAGCGGTCGATCACGACGTCACCGCGCCGTCGGTGAGGGCGCCGTCGGTGAGCAGGTCGAGCTGGCCGGGCAGCTCACCGGGAGTGTCGCCGGCGAGGGCGGCGTAGTTGACGCCGGTGGCGAGCTCGGCGTGGTGGGCGTCGCCGACCAGGCGTGCGTAGTCGATCCCGGTTGCCTCGGGTGGCGGCGGCGGGGTCTCGGGTCGGGCCTTGACGTGGGAGTGGCGCCCGATCCGGTGCGGGATCGCGGTCCCGGCCCCGACGCCGCGGACCCGGACGGCGACGGTGGTCAGGTCGAACGGGTCGAACACCAGCTCGACCCGGTGCCCGACCAGCAGCGGGTCGACCTGGTAGGTGTTGCCCTGCAACGACACCAACGCGGTCTTGGTCACCGTGCGGTGGGCCTCCCAGAGGAACGCCTCGGCCAGCCCCGCCGGGGAGGGGAGTCCGAACGGGCCGCCGGCGTGCCAACGCGCAAGCGGCGGCGCCCCGGTCTCGGAGTGCTCGCGGCGGTGATAGACGGTCTCGACCCACGCGGTGAACAACCGGTTCAACTCCTCGAGATCGCAGACCCGGTGCCGGCCCTGGGCGAGGGCGTCCCCGGTGATCTCCCCGGTGACCTCGACGAGGAACTGCTCGCGGACGGTCCGGAAGAACCGCTCGATCTTGCCGCGGCCCTGCGGGCGGCCCGGGGTGGAATGCACCAGTCGGATCCCGAGCTTGGCGCAGGCCCGCAGCAGCCAGGCATCGACGAACGCCGAGCCGTTGTCGACATAGACTGCGTCCGGGACCCCGCGCGAGGCCAGCGCGGGGCGCAGGGCGGCGGCGAGGCGGACGGTGTCCTCGGCGAACCCGAACCGGTGCCCCACGATCGCTCGAGAATGGTCGTCGAGGAACGCGAACAGGTAGGTCTTGCGCCCGCCGATGTGCGGGCCGTGCAGGGCGTCACCGGTCCACAACTCGTTCGGGCGGTCGGCCTCGAACCGCCCGAACACCGCTTCGCTGCCGGGGCCGCCGCTGGCGAGCGCGCCGAGGATCGCGGTGATCTGCGGGTCCTCGGCGAAGTGGCGTTGCAGGGTGCGTTCCCCGGGCGACCAGCCCATCTGGGCGCGCAGGATCCGCCGCACCTGCGCGGCGGTCCGTGCCGGGTTCTCCCGCTTGAGCGACACCGCCATCTCGATCACCTCGACCGGCAGCCGCGGGCTGGACTGTCGCGGATCGGGCACCAGGGCGTCGAACCCGCCCCGGCGCCACGCCCGGATCCACCGGTCCAGGGTGTCGCGGGAGATCCGCCGTCGTCGCCCGGCCGGATCTGTGTGCTCGCGGGCGGCGATCTCGCGCACCAACCGGCCGCGGGCCTTGGTCGTCAACCCTGGGTCGGCCGGCTCGCGGATCAGCTGGTAGCGGAACAGCCCGATCGCCCGAGCCCGCTCCGTCCGCGCCGCCACCTCGTCATCTCTCACCGCCATGAGGTGAGCCACCTCCTCGTTCTCGTCGTCTCGCTCGTCGTGTCAGGACAAGCCGCGATGATCACCGAGGAAGATCCACCAACGTCAGGGGCAACTCGTGTTGCTCAGCCCGGACCAACCCAGCCGTGCCATGCAGGCGACAGCAGCTGTCCCGCCGAGACCGTGACGGCCACCTGCCAGACCGGCACCTCAACGGAGAACCGGGCCGTGAACGCCGCAGCCGCGGCACCCACGGCGGCGACCGCGTCGGCCCACGCCGACCCGGCCGGGCCGGGCAGCACCGGATCCGGCGCGAGCGCGCGGCACCACCGGGTGAACACCACCCGGACCGCCTCCACCCGAACGGCGAAGCGCCGCAACCAGCCGCGCACCGTCGCTGGCGGCCGCCGCAGCAGCACGGCGATCCGGCGGTGCCCGGCCCCGGCAGCTCTCGCCGCGAGCGCCGCCCCGATCACCGCGGCAGTGTCCGCGCGCCGGACCAGCAACAACACCGGTAGCAGCACATGAGTCGCCCGACAGCCGGTGCACCGCGACCGGCGAGGCGACAGCCAGACCGAGCCGTCCGGCCCGCGCACCAACCGAGGACGAGCCCGGCCCCACCCGGCCAGCACACCCGCGCATCCCGGACACGCCAACCGCCCCGACCGCAGCCGTTCCTCGACCGCCGCGGCGTCGATCTCTACCGTGAGCATCGCGCCTCCGAGCGCAACCACACGGCCCTCCCGCACGCTCCGGCCAAGGACAGCGGGAGGGCCGTGGCCTACCCCGACCCGAAGATCGTCACGGTGGCGGCGCCGACGAACCCGGTCAACACGACGCGCCCACCATGCAGATCCGCACACTCAACGGCGCGAGCCAGCCCCTACGTCGTCATCCACAGCGGCGGTCAACAGCCCTAGCCCCAATACCGTTCAGTTATGGGGTTGGATGCCGTAGGCCGCGGTGCGCTCTGGCTG
>NZ_BAABGT010000054.1:0-10875 GCF_039541715.1 Pseudonocardia xishanensis | reverse complement strand
AGCGGGCACCTATCGTCATCTCACCGTCCCCGGCCAGCCGCTACTCGCGGATTCGGGTCTGAGCAGTCCCACCCCGTCGCGCACGAACGGCACTCTCGTGCGGACCTACCGCACAAGAGTGCCGTTCGTGCGCGAGCAGCGCGCCTACTCCGCGCCGACGCCCTCGCCCAGATAGGCCTCCTGGACGCGCGGGTCGGCCAGCAGCTCCGCCCCCGTGCCCGACAGCGTGGTACGGCCGAGGTCGATCACGTACGCCTTGTCCGACAGACCCAGCGCCGCCAACGCGTTCTGCTCGACGAGCAGCACCGTGGTGCCCTCGTCCCGCAGCTCCTTGACGGTGTCGAAGATCAGCTGGGTCATGATCGGCGAGAGCCCCATGGACGGCTCGTCGAGCATCAGCAGCTTCGGCCGCGACATCAGCGCCCGGCCGATCGCCAGCATCTGCTGCTCGCCGCCGGAGAACAGCCCGGCCTTGTTCTGCCGCCGCTCCCCCAGCACGGGGAACAGGTCGTAGACCCGCTGCATGTCCTTGGTGATGCCCGCCTCGTCCCTGCGGGTGTACGCGCCGAGCCGGAGGTTCTCCTCCACCGACATCCGCGCGAACAGCCGCCTGCCCTCCGGGCTGTGCGCCACCCCGCGGGACAGGATCGAATGCGCGGGCATCTTCTGGATCTGCTCGCCGTCGAACTCGACGGTGCCGGACACCGGCCGCAGCAGCCCGGACAGGGTCCGCAACGTGGTGGTCTTCCCGGCCCCGTTCGAGCCGATCAGGGACACGATCTGCCCCTGCTCGACGTCGAACGACACCCCGCGCACCGCCTGGATCGCCCCGTAGGCGACCACCAGGTCACGGACCTGCAGGAACGCCATCAGGACTCACCCTCCACGGTGTCGGACGCGGGGTTCGCCCCGGTGTGCAGCTGGGCCTCGATCTCCTCGGGCGGCGCACCCAGGTACGCCTCGATCACCCGCGGGTCGCCACGCACCTCGTCCGGCGAGCCCTCGACCAGCAGCTCGCCCTGGACCAGCACCAACACCCTGTCGCACAGGGTGAAGATGAACTTCGTGTCGTGCTCGATCACCACCACCGACACGCCCAGGTCGCGGATCGCGAAGATCAGCTGCCGGGTCGCCTCGGTCTCCTGGGCGTTCATGCCCGCCGTCGGCTCGTCCAGCAGCAGCACCGACGGGTCCGTGGCCAGGGCGCGGGCGATCTCCAGCCTGCGCTGGTCGCCGTAGGGCAGGTTGCGGGCCAGCTCGTCCGCGAACCGGCTCAGCCCGACGAAGGCGAGCAGCTTCTCGGCCCGGTCCTTCGCCTCCGCCTCGCTGCGCCGGAACCGCGGCCCGTGCAGCAGCGAGGAGATCGGCCCCTGCTTCATCCGGACGTGCCTGCCGACCAGCACGTTCTCCCGTGCGGTCATGCTCGGGAACAGCCGGATGTTCTGGAACGTCCGCGCCACGCCCGCCTCGGTGACCCGGCTCGGGTCCTGCGGCATCTGCTCGCCGCGCAGCGTGACCGCGCCCGACGTGGGCGTGTACAGCCCCGTCAGGCAGTTGAAGAAGGTGGTCTTGCCCGCGCCGTTCGGCCCGATGAGGCCGATGACCTCGCCCTCCTTGAGCGACATGGTCACGTCGTTCAGCGCGCGGAGCCCGCCGAACTGCATGGTCACGCCCGCGGCCTCCAGGATCGGCTCCCGGGTGCCGGTGGCGATGTGCATGTCGTCCGCGAGGACGGCCTTGACCTCCTCGGGAGGGGCCTCCAGCTCGGGGGGCAGCCCGGTCTCCTCGCTCACGGAGCCACCTCCGTCGGGAGCGCGCCGGGCGCTTCCCTCGCCGCGTCCTCGGGATCCTCGGTCAGCTCCGCCTTGCGGTGTTTGTCCGCGATGATGCCCTGCGGCCGGAACCGCATGATCAGCACCAGGGCGAGACCGAAGATCAACAGCCGGTAGTCCGCGAACTCCCGGAGCTTCTCCGGCAGCACGAACAGGATCGACGCGCCCAGCACCGCGCCCGGGATGGTGCCCATGCCGCCGAGGATGACCGCGGCGAGCAGGGTGACCGACTCCAGGAAGCGGAACGAGTCGTACGCGACGACCGCCGTCTTGTGGGCGAAGAACGCGCCCGCCAGGCCGGCCAGCATCGCGCCGAGCAGGAAGGCGAGGATCTTGATGGGCCCGGTCCGGATGCCCATGGCGGCCGCGGCGTCCTCGTCCTCCCGGATGGCGATCCAGGCGCGGCCGAGGCGGGAATTCTTCAGGTTGCCGAACACCAGCATCACGAAGGCCACCAGCAGCACGATCGCCACGTAGTAGAGGACACCGCTGGGCAGCCGGACGGCGCCGATGCTGATCGAGTCGTTGAACTGGAAGCTGCCCAGCCCGACCGGCGGGATGTTCGGGATGGCGTTCGCCCCGCCCGTCAGGCCCGCGATGTTGTTCTGCGCGCTGCGCACGAAGATCTCACCGAAGGCCAGCGTGACGATCGCGAGATAGTCACCGCGCACCCGCAGCGTCGGCGAGCCGACGATGGCGCCGAAGACGCCCGCGACGACCGCCGAGATCACCATGACCAGCAGGAACGGCAGGTGGATGCCGATCACCGAGGCCGCCGCGCCGGACAGGTTGGCCGCCGTGAACGCCCCGATGCCGAGGAAGGCGACGTACCCCAGGTCCAGCAGCCCCGCGAGCCCGACGACGATGTTGAGCCCGATCGCCGTCGCCGCGTACACGCCGATGTTCGACGCGACCGTCATCCAGTACTCGGTGCCCGCGTTGGTGAACGGCAGCGCCAGCGCACACCCCAGCAGCACCACGACGCTGAACACGCGGTGCCGCTCGGACACCACGCCGACCCAGGTGAGCAGGCCGGAGGCGGAGAGCGCGGAGAGCGCTCCCACCAGCGCGGCCAGCAGCGACAGGAAGACGACACCGGCGTACGGGTTGACGACGCCGCCCTGGCCACCGCTCGTCAGCACCTCGGCGACCAGCAGCAGGACGAGCGCGAAGATCACCAGCAGCAGGATCCACTCGGCCCACCACGGCAGCCGCCAGTCCCACTCGGGACGGGCCTCGAGCCCGCCCGCCGACGCGGCCAGCACCGTGACCAGGCCACCGACCAGCGCGATGACGGCGCCGAACGCGATGGCGCCGTCCGCGGCGGTGATCGCGCCCAGCCCGCCGCCCTCGACGGTGATCCAGATGCCGTTGAGCAGGGCGACCCCGGTGACGCCGATCCCCAGCCCCCGCACGATCCGGTGCTGCGCGGGCACCCTGATCAACGCGATCACCACGGCGGCGAGGCCCAGCAGCACGATGTGCAGCCGGAACCCGGACAGGCCGAGTGGCTCGATGAACATGTTGAGCGAGGCGCGCTCGGGATAGGCGCCCTTGTTGAGCACGAAGGTCACCCACGGCAGGAAGGCGCCGAGGATCGACAGCACCCCACCGACGATCATGCCGATCCGGGCGAAGGGGGCCAGGGCGTTGAGCACGCCGCCCATCCGACCCGTGTGCTGCACCGGCGCGGCGGCCGGTGCGTCCAGTGTCGTGGTCACGCCCTCACCCGCTCGGACTCGCCGAAGAAGCCCTGCGGCCGGAAGACCAGCACGATGATCAGCACCACGAAGATCCACACGTAGTCGTACGCCGTGCCGCCCGGCAGGTACTGCCCACCGAGTGCGCGGACCAGGCCGATGACCAGGCCCCCGACGACGGCGCCCCGGATGTTCCCGATGCCGCCGAGCACGGCCGCGGTGAAGGCGAAGATGCCGTTCTGGAAGCCCATGTCGATGTTGATGTTGTTGAGGTAGCTGCCGTACAGCACGCCCGCGACGCCCGCGAGCGCGCCGCCGATGGCGAAGGTCAGCACGATCACGCGGTCCGGGTCGATGCCCATCAGCCGCGCGACGTCGCGGTCCTGCGAGGTCGCCCGCATCGCGCGGCCCATCCGGGTCTGCTCCACGAACCGCTCCAACCCGAAGGCCAGTGCGAGGGAGACGACGATCAGCAGGACGCCCGTGTAGCGGATGACGACACCGTCCCCGATCGGGATGACGAAGGCGCCCTCGATGAAGAGGTTGGGGAACGGGATGGCGGCGGTGGCGCCCGGGTAGAACACCCGCATCGCCTCCTGCAACGCCACCGAGACGCCGAGGGCGGTGATCAGCGGCGCGAGCCGCGGCGCGTTGCGCAGCGGCCGGTAGGCGAACCGCTCCATGGCGACCGCGACGAGCATGGCCACCAGCGCGCCCGCGACCAGGGCGATCGGCAGGGCCAGGTACCACTTCGTGACGACGGCGGCGGGCAGGATGTAGGTGAGCGTGGCCAGGCCGCCGTAGGCGCCGACCATGAAGATCTCACCGTGCGCGAAGTTGATCAGCGTGATGATCCCGTAGACCATCGTGTAGCCGAGGGCGATCAGCGCGATCAGCGAGCCGAACATCAGCCCGTTCGCGATCTGGGACAGGAACGTGGACAACCGAGGGATCTCCTCAACCCGCGTGCACGAACGGGGACGGGCGCCTGGTCCCGTCCCCGTTCGTGAACTTGCTCAGCAGCGCCCCCGGGTGGGGGGCCTCCGGTCAGCTGGCCTGGTACGAGCCGGTCTCGATCGGCGCGAACGCGCCGTCCTTGACCTCGTACACCGTCAGGACCTTGTTGGTGGTGTCGCCGAACTGGTCGAACGAGATCGCGCCGGTCGCACCCTGGATGTTGGTGGCCTGGACGGCCGCGATCAGCCCGTCGCGGGTGGCGTCGGAGAAGGTGCCGTTGCCGACCGCCTTCGAGAGACCGTCGATCAGCACGTTCGCCGCGTCGTAGGTCAGGGCGCCGTACGCGCTGTACGGCTCCTTGTAGCCCGCCGCCGAGTAGGCGTCGATGAACGCCTTCGCGCTCGGCAGCTGCTCCGGCGGGGCGCCGACGTTGGTGGCGAAGTCACCGGCCCGACCACCCAGCTGGGTGTAGGTCGCGTCGACGATGCCGTCGCCACCCATCAGCGGGACGTTGATGCCTGCGTCCGCGAGCTGCTTCGACAGCGGGCCCGCGACCGGGTACTCGCCGCCGTAGTAGACCGCGTCCGGGTTGAGGCCGCGGACCTGCGTGATCACGCCGGAGAAGTCGGTGTCCTTCTCGCCGACCTTCAGGCGGGCGGGGACCGCGGCGCCCAGCTTCTGCGCCTCGGCGGCGAACTGGCCCGCGAGACCGGCTCCGTAGGTCTTGCCGTCGTCGATCACGACGATGTTCTTCTTGCCCTGCTTCTGCACCAGGTACTGCGCGGCGAACGGGCCCTGGATGGCGTCCGTGGTCGCGGTGCGGAAGTACGTGGCATTCGGCCGTGCCGGGGCGGTCTGGTAGTTGTCGCCCTGGGTCAGCGTGGGGTTGGTGTTCGCAGGCGAGATCTGGACGATCTTCTTCTGCGACAGGATCGGCGCCACGGTCTGCGCGGTGGAGGAGTTCAGCGTGCCGACCACACCGACCACGTTCGGGTCCGACGCGAGCTTCGTCGCGGCCTGACCCGCGATCTGGGCCGTCGCCTGGTCGTCCTCGGCCTGCAGGGCAAGCTTGTAACCCGGCACCTTGCACGCCTGGTTCGCCTGGTTGACCGCCAGGTCGGTGGAGTTCTTCATGCCCAGGCCCAGCGCCGACAGGCTGCCCGACAGCGGGGCCACGAACCCGACGACCAGCGTTCCCTTGCTGGTGTCGCAGCTCCCGCCGCCGCCGCCGGTGGCTTCCTGCCGATTCGTGCTGCACGCGGTGAGCGCAAGGGCCCCGGCGAGCAGTGCGGCGGTCGCAGCGACCTTCCGCGTCCGACTCATGTCATGTCCTTCCGTGCACCAACGTCCGACGGGGGTCCCCCGAACGACCCGCCCGACCCGCGATCAGCTGCCGCGAGCGTCGCGGACGTTAGGGGACCGGCGGGGGCCCCGTCACGCCGAGCGGAGCCAGCTTTACCAGACCGCAACCGGATATCGCGGAGAGTCACCGGAGCGCCACCGAAAGTGTGTAGTTATCATATCGTTATCAAGCTGCGTGCCGCTGACCAGGGCAGACTCTCTTAACACGTGTCCAATATCGCACCCCGGGTGGGGTCATTACCGCCGGGTAAAGATCTCTTCGGACGCGAACAGGGCCGCCCCCGGATCGGGGACGGCCCTGTTCGGGTGGTTCGCGGAATCAGCCCTTCGCGGGCGCCAGCCCCTCGATGACGGCTTCGGCGACCGCCTTCATCGTGGTGCGGCGGTCCATCGCGGTGCGCTGGATCCAGCGGAAGGCCTCGGGCTCGGTCATGTTCTGCTTGGCCATCAGCAGACCCTTGGCCCGGTCGATCACCTTGCGGGTCTCGAACCGGTCCTGCAGGCTCGCGACCTCGTCCTCCAGGGCGCGCTTCTCGGCGAACCGGGAGACGGCCAGCTCGATCGCGGGCACCAGCTCGTGCCGCGCGAACGGCTTGACCAGGTAGGCCATGGCCCCGGCGTCTCGCGCGCGCTCGATCAGGTCGCGCTGGCTGAACGCGGTCAGCATGACGACCGGCGCGATCTTCTCCTCGACGATCGTGGCCGCCGCCTCGATGCCGTCCTTCTTGGGCATCTTGACGTCCATGATCACGAGATCGGGCTTGAGGTCGCGGGCCATCTCGATCGCGGCCTCGCCGTCCGGCGCCTCACCCGCGATCTGGTAGCCCTCTTCCCCGAGCATCTCGGTCAGGTCGAGGCGGATCAGCGCCTCGTCCTCCACCACGAGGACGCGCCAGCCGACGGCGGGACCGTCGTCGGTCGTCTTGTCCTCGGACACTGGCTGGCTCACGGGGGGATCTCCTTATGCTGCGGGTCGAACGCGAGGGTTCAGAGTACCGGCGATAAGGTTGCGCCCAGGTTGCCCTGGTCGTGTGATCCCGCCCGACGCGAGCGAGAACACACCGGAGCCACCAGGGCGCCCCCGTAGCCCAACGGCAGAGGCAGCGGACTCAAAATCCGTCCAGTGTCAGTTCGAATCTGACCGGGGGCACCACACCTACCTGCGTGGACGCAGAGTTCATGATCTGGACCCAGACGCTTGGCCACGAATTTGGCCACGAACTCGCGAACGAGCTTCTCCTACCTTGCGTTCATGGCCCTGGCCGACCCCTCCTCCGACCCCCGCCGCCGCGGCGCAATCCGCGTGCGCGGGCGGTCGCTGCAGGTGCGCGTCTCGGCCGGAGACGACCCGGTCACCGGGCGTCGGTCCTACCTCACCGAGACCATCTCAGGAACCGACGCAACCGCCCGCAAGCGAGCCGAGAAGGCACTCACCCGGCTTCTTCGGCGTGTCGACGTGGCGCGAACCGTCGAGAGCTCCATCTCCTTCCGCGAGGCCTCCAGCAAGTGGCTCCAGTCCACCGAGCTCGAAGAGAGCACCCGCCACACCTACCTGGGCTACCTCACCCGGACGCTGCTCCCTGCGATCGGGGACACGCCGCTGCGGGATCTGAACCCGCGGCTCCTCGAGAAACTTTATGTCTCGCTGCGCCGCTGTCGACTGCGCTGCAACGACCCGAAGATGACGCTTAAGCCTCCGGCACACACCTGCCGCCCGCTCGCCGTCTCCACCGTCCGGCAGATGCACGCGGTCATCAGCGGCACCATGGAGATGGCCGTCCGCTGGGACTGGCTCGACACCAATATCTCCCGTGGCGCACAGCTCCCCCGTGCCAAGGCTCCCGAGCCCGATCCGCCCTCGTCCCGCCAGGCCGCGCTCCTGCTCGAGCGAGCGTTCGCGATGGACGACGATTGGGGCACCCTCGTCTGGCTCGTCATGACCACGGGCCTGCGCCGCGCCGAGGTCTGCGGCCTGCGCTTCGGCCGCATCGACTTCGACGAGGAGGTCGTCGACATCCGCCGCACCTGGGTTCGCGGTCGCGAGAAGGACACCAAGACCCACCAGGCGCGCCGCATCGCCCTCGACTCCGATACCGTCACCCTGCTCCGGGAACATCGCGAACGAGTCGCCGAACGACTGCGAACACTCGGCGCCACGCTTACCGACCAGACTTTCGTGTTCTCCGGGCTGAAGACCCCGGACCACTCCGAGCCCTACTCCCCCAACGCCGTCACCCAGCGATATAAGGGCATGGCCGAACGAGCAGGCATCGACACCCACATCCACGCCCTGCGCCACTACTCCGCCACCGAACTCCTGACCGCGGGCGTCGACCTGCGAACCGTCGCCGGCCGCCTCGGCCACGGCGCAGGCGGCGCGACCACACTCAAGGTCTACGCAGCATGGGTCGCGGCCTCCGACCCCAAAGCCGCGGAGGTCGCCGCCGCACGCATGCCCCGACCACCCCGCCGTGCGGCCGAGTGAGCGGGGTGCGAACGGGTGGACACGGGTCCTGAACGATCGGGACCGACGATCGGCTCCCACGACAGAGGAGCGACCATGCCCACCGCCCGCACCTTCCTCACCGTCGCCGAGGCCGCCGAGCTGCTTCGCGTCGACACCTCAACGCTCTACCGCGCAATCCGGGCAGAGGAGTTCCCGGCCGTCCGAATCCGGGCGCGGTACCTCATCCCGACGAAGGTGATCGACGAGCTCGTCGACGACGCCATCGCGAGCGCGAACACGCCAGCCGCCGCGGGGGTCCTGCGGCGTCCGGCGTGACGAACCTGCCTCGGCTTGACGACACAGGGGCTCGAAGGCAGGCCAGGCCGCAGGCGTCCGACCCACTCCCACGGCGAGCCGACGTGCAGACCCCCTACATGACAGCAGCCCCGTCCGGATGGACGGGGCTGCATCGGGACCGTGATCGGCTCCCTAGCCTTTTCGGTCGGAGGGGGTCTGTCTCGTGATCGGTGTTTCCGGCGTCGTGCTCAGTAGGTCTCGGCTCCCGGCCAGCGGTCACCGAACGTGATGGCGAATGCGTTGATCACAGGCTTCCACCGCATCGTCCACCGGACGCGGCCCTTCCCGGTCAGGTCGAGGCTGCGGGTCAGGCACTTCATCGCGGCCTGCTCGGTCGGGAAATGGCCCGAGCTCGGACGGCCCGCCGGTAGCGGGCGTTCAGCGATTCGATGGCATTTGTCGAGCAGATCACCTTTCTGATCTCGACGTCGTAGTCCAGGAACGGCGTAAATTCTTCCCAGGCGTTGCGCCAGAGTCGGATCCATCGCACCGTACTTGCACCCCATTTTTCGTCGAGCTCGTCTACGGCAGCGAGTGCGGCGTCCGGGCCGGTCGCTGCATAGATTGGTTTGATGTCCCGCTTCACCGCATCCCAGTCCTGGCGGCCGACCAGCCGGAAAGTGTTCCGGATCAGGTGCACGACACACGTCTGGACGATTGTTTATGGCCACACGTTCGCCACGACCTCCGGGAGGCCTTTGAGGCCGTCGCAGACCAGGAACAGCACGTCGCGTACGCCGCGGTTCTTCAGGTCGATCAGGACGCTCATCCAGAACTTGGCGCCCTCACCGCCCACACCCATCCACAGCCCCAGCACGTCCTTACCGCCGTCCACGGTGACCCCGATGGCGGCGTAGACCGGCCGGTTGGCGACCTGCCCGTCCCGAACCTTCACGTGGATAGCATCGATGAACACCGCCGCGTACACCGCATCCAGCGGACGGGCGGCCCAGTCGTTCATTTCGGCGACGACCTTGTCGGTGATCCGTGAGACCGTCTCCTTCGACACCGACGCCCCGTAGATGTCGGAGAAATGCGCGGAGATCTCCCCGGTCGTCATGCCTTTCGCGTACAGGGACAGCACGATCTCGTCCACATCCGTGAGGCGGCGTTGCCGCTTCTTCACGATCTGTGACTCGAAGCTGCTCTCGCGATCCCGTGGCACCTCGATCTGGACTTCACCGGCGGCGTCCGAGAGGACCGTCTTCGGACGCGACCCATCCGCACGTTCGTGGCTTCCCGCTCCGGGTCCGCCTGATTCTTGGCGTGTCCGAGGTGCTCGGTATCTCCTCATTCAGCGCCGTTTCCAGCACATTCTTCGTGAACAGCTTCAGCAGGCCGTCCGGGCCGGTCAACGCCAGACCGCGTGCCTTCGCCTCGGCCACCATCGCCGCCGCAGCGGCCTACTCCGCCGACAACTTCCGCGTCGGCCCGGACTCATCCTGCCGTGGACTCACAAGGTTCGATGTCATCACTCACAGTGCCCATCTCGCCGGACCTCAGCCCGGCGTGTCGGGCCGGAAACACCGATCTTGAAACAGTCCCCCAGGGCCGCAGAATAGGACTGTAAGAACATCGGCTCTGGCTCAGAAGTGGTGGTGCGGCGGGTCAGCTGAGCAGGATGCGTCGGCGGAGCAGCGCGAAGCCGGCTCGGCCGTACATCTGTCGCTTGAGCAGTTTGACCTTGGTGTTCGCGCCTTCGATGGGGCCGTTGCTGTAGGGCAGGGTCAGCCCGGCCACGAAGGCGGAAAGGTCCTTGCGCAGGCCACGGACGAACCCGTGCAGCGCGGGTACGTCGCTGCCGTCGACGGAGCTCATCCAGTCGTGCAGGTCCTCGCCGCGGCTGCTCGGTGAGCAGCGCGGCGAAGTCGCGGACGTGCTCGAGCAGCGCGTGGAGGTGCAGGCAGCTGCTCACCAGGTCATCGAGGTGGGTGCGTTCGCGCTCGGGCAGGTCCGTGGGGCGGGTCATGATCCATGAGACCAGGCGTCTGGGCGCAGGAGAACCACGTTCGGTGTCGGCGCGGCCCTGGCTGAGGTAGCGCACGAGCAGGTTCCTGCTGCCGGGGTAGCCCTGTTCACGGATCTCGGCGAGCAACCGGGTGGTGGACACCTTCGGGTCGGACACCAACCTGAACCGTCCTGGCCGGTGGAGAGGCTCCTGATCTAGCTGTACTCGGCCATGAGGTTGGTACACGGCGTGGCGAGTTGAGAGGGGAAGGCC
>NZ_BAABGT010000053.1:0-172939 GCF_039541715.1 Pseudonocardia xishanensis | reverse complement strand
CCGCGATCGGCGGACATCCACCCGCCCACCGCGTCAACAACCTCTGCGGCGGCGACATCTAGCAGTCTGCGGGCGTGCACGATCTCGAACCGGAGGAGTTCCGCAGGCTCGGCCGCGAGCTCGTCGACTGGGTGGCCGGGTACCGGTCGGAGCTGGGCGGTCTCCCGGTCCGCCCGTCCGTGCGGCCCGGTGAGGTCCGCGCCGCGCTGCCCGCGGGCCTGCCGGAGGAGCCCGCCGCGGACCTCGGCGGGGCCCTGACCGCCCTGCTCGACGACGTCGTGGTCCCGGGCACGCTGCACTGGCAGCACCCGGGCTACTACGGCTACTTCCCGGCCCAGGCCTCGCTGTTCTCACTCCTCGGCGACCTCGCGTCCGGCGGGCTGGGGGCCCAGGGGATGCTCTGGTCGACCGCGCCCGCGGCCACCGAGGTGGAGCAGGTCGTGGTGGACGGGATGGCCCGGGCCCTCGGGCTCGGCGAGGCGTTCACGTTCGCGGGCGGGGGCGGCGGGTCCTTGCAGGACTCGGCCTCCTCGGCGGCGCTGGTCGCGCTGCTCGCCGCGCTGCACCGGTCGGACCCGGGGTGGCGGGAGACCGGCGTCGCCGGGGACGAGCGGGTCGACGTCACCGCGGAGACGCACTCGTCGCTGGCCAAGGCCGTGCGGATCGCCGGGCTGGGCTCCCGGGCCCTGCGGGTCGTGTCCGGAAGTCCGATGGACACCGCGGCGCTCGCCGCGATGCTGGCCGAGGACCGGGCGGCGGGCCTGCGACCGGTGCTGGTCTGCCCCACGGTCGGGACGACGGGGACGGGCGCGGTGGATCCCGTCGCCGCGGTCCGTGCGGTCGTCGAGGACGCGGCCGGGGATGCCTGGGTGCACGTCGACGCGGCCTGGGCGGGCGTCGCCGCGCTGTGCCCGGAGTTCCGGTCCGTGCTGGCGGGCGCCGAGCGCGCCGACTCCGTCTGCACGGACGCCCACAAGTGGCTCGGGACCGCCTTCGACGCCTCGTTCCTCTGGACCCGGCACGCCACCGCCCTGCCGGACGCCCTGTCCATCACCCCGGAGTACCTCCGCAACAGCGCCACCGACTCCGGCGAGGTCGTCGACTACCGGGACTGGCAGGTCCCGCTGGGGCGCCGGTTCCGGGCGCTCAAGCTCTGGGCGGTGCCGCACGGCATGGGCCTTCCTCACCCACACCACGGTCGAGGGCCGCTACGCCGTCCGCATCGCCGTCGGCGCGATGCGGACGACCGCCAAGGACGTCGACACCCTCTGGACCCTTCTCTGCCCGTCATGAGGAGGTCCCTGCCCGACGAGGGTGTCCCGGTCCGGCGAGTCTGGCGGCGAGCGGCGCCGCGAGTCACGGTCAGAGGCCGAGCGAGCGGCCGATGACCTCCTTCATGATCTCGGTCGTGCCGCCGTAGATGCGGGTGATCCGGGCGTCCGCGTAGGCCCGGGCGATGGGGTACTCGTTCATGTACCCGTACCCGCCGTGCAGCTGCAGGCACCGGTCCACGACGCGGCCCTGCAGCTCGGTGCACCAGTACTTCGCCTTGCCGGCGTCGACGGCGTCCAGCTCCCCCGCGTTCAGGGCGCGGATGCAGTCGTCCACGAAGTGCTCGGCGATGTCCACCTCGGTCGCGATCTCGGCCAGGACGAACTTGGAGTTCTGGAACGACCCGATCGGCTGGCCGAAGGCCTTGCGCTCCTTGACGTACTCCAGCGTCCACTCCAGGGCCGCCCGCGCTGCCGCGACACCCGCGACGGCGATGGACAGCCGCTCCTGCGGCAGCTTGGTGACGAGCTGGGTGAACCCCTGCCCCTCCGTCTCGCCGAGCAGGTTGGCCACCGGGACCCGGACGTCGGTGAACGACAGCTCCGCCGTGTCCTGCGCGTGCTGGCCCAGCTTGTCCAGGTTCCGGCCGCGCTCGAAGCCCTCCATCCCGCGCTCGAGCACGAGCAGGGACATGCCCTTGTGCTTCTGCGTGGGATCGGTCTTCACCGCCGTGATCACCACGTCCGAGTTGATCCCGTTGGTGATGAACGTCTTCGCGCCGTTGACGACGTAGTGGTCGCCGTCCCGCCGCGCGGTGGTGGTCATCGAGGCCAGGTCCGAGCCGATGCCGGGCTCGGTCATGGCGATGGCCGTGATCAGCTCCCCGGACACGATCCCCGGCAGCCACCGCTTCTTCTGCTCCGCGTTCGCGAAGGAGAGGAAGTAGGGCATGCAGATGTCGTTGTGCAGGGTGAGCCCGAGCCCGGCACCGCCGTTCCCGGTGCGCATCAGCTCCTCGATGATCACTGCGTTGAAGCGGAAGTCGACCACCCCGCCGCCGCCGTACTCCTCCGGCACGTCCATGCCGAGGAAGCCGTTGGCCCCCGCCTTCGCGAAGACCTCGCGGGGGACGATGCCCTCGTGGTTCCAGGCCTCGTCGTTCGGGGCGATCTCCTGCTCGACGAACTTCCGGAACGACTCCCGGAAGGCCTCGTGGTCGTCGGAGTACAGCTTCCGCTTCACGCGCGTTCTCCTACCTGGGTGCCATGCGGATGGCGCCGTCGAGCCGGATGACCTCGCCGTTGAGCATCGGGTTCGCGACGATGTGGGCCGCGAGCAGGCCGTACTCGCTCGGCTTGCCGAGCCGGGCCGGGTGCGGGACCTGCTTGCCGAGCGACTCCTTGGCCTCGTCCGGGAGCCCGCCGAGCAGCGGGGTCTCGAACAGGCCCGGGGCGATGGTGTTGACCCGGATCTGGGCGCTCGCGAGGTCGCGGGCGATCGGCAGGGTCATGCCCACGACGCCGCCCTTGGACGCCGAGTACGCGGCCTGGCCGATCTGCCCCTCGAACGCCGCCACCGACGCGGTGTTGATGATGACGCCGCGCTCGCCGTCGATCGGCTCGTTCGCCACCATGCGCTCGGCCGCCAGCCGGATCACGTTGAACGTGCCGATCAGGTTGACCGTCACGACCTTCGTGAACGCGTCCAGCGGGAACGCGCCCTGCTTGCCGACGGTCCTGTAGGCGTTGCCGATGCCCGCGCAGTTGATCGCCGCGCGCAGCGTGCCCAGCTCGGCGGCCTTGTCCAGAGCCGCCGTGACCTGCTCCGGGTTCGTGACGTCCGCCGCCACGAAGGCCACCCTGTCGCCCAGCTTCTCGGCGATCTCGGTGCCCTGCGAGGTCGGCAGGTCGATGATCACGACCGAGGCACCGGCGTCGAGCAGGGTCTCGGTGGTGGCCAGGCCGAGGCCGGAGGCGCCGCCGGTGACGAGGGCGACCTGTCCGTCGATGTTCACAGCAGCTCCAGGATGGTCGCGTTGGCCTGTCCGCCGCCCTCGCACATGGTCTGCAGGCCGTAGCGGATCCCGTTGTCCCTCATGTGGTGGACCATCGTGGTCATGATCCGGGCGCCGGACCCGCCGAGCGGGTGGCCCAGGGCGATCGCGCCGCCGTTCGGGTTGAGCGACTTGACGTCCGCGCCCTCGATGTCCGCGAGCCAGGCCATCGGCACGGGGGCGAAGGCCTCGTTGACCTCGAACACGCCGATCTCGTCCACCCTCAGGCCGGACTTCGCCAGCGCCTTCCGGGTGGCGGGGATCGGGGCGGTCAGCATGATCACCGGGTCGGCACCCGCGAGGACCGCGGTGTGCACTCGGGCGATCGGGCGCAGGCCCAGCTCGGCAGCCTTCTCCGAGGTCGTCATCAGCAGGGCCGCGGAGCCGTCCGAGATCTGCGAGGCGTTGCCCGCGTGGATGACCCCGTCCGCCTTGAAGACGGTCTTGAGCGTGGCCAGGCCCTCGACGGTGCCGCCGGGGCGGATGCCCTCGTCCTTGCTCACGACCGTGCCGTCCGCCAGCGTGACGGGCGCGATCTGGCCCTCGAACCGGCCCTCGGCCTGCGCGGCGGCGGCCTTCTCGTGGCTGCCGATCGAGAACTCGTCCAGCTGGGTGCGGGACAGGCCCCACCGCTCGGCGATCATCTCCGCGCCGACGCCCTGGTTCGGGCGCACGTCGCCGTAGCGGGCGACGAAGCGCTCGCCGTACGGGTCCTGGCCGTTGCTCGAGGAGCCCATCGGCACCCGGGACATCGACTCGACCCCGCCCGCCACCACCACGTCGTACTGACCCGCGACCAGGCCCGCCGCCGCGAAGTGCACGGCCTGCTGCGAGGACCCGCACTGCCGGTCGATCGTCACGCCGGTGACGGTCTCCGGGAAGCCCGCCGCGAGCGCCGCGGTCCGGCCGATGTCCATGGTCTGCTCGCCGACCTGGGACACGCAGCCCCAGATGACGTCCTCGATCGCGGCGGGGTCCACCCCGCTGCGCTCGGCCAGCGAGGCCAGCACGTGCGCGGACAGGTCGGTCGGGTGGACGCCCGATAGGCCCCCGTTCCGCTTGCCCACGGGTGTGCGTACCGCTTCGACGATGACTGCATCACGCACGGTCGAGCTCCTCACCTCTGCCACCGACGGACGGCGCCGTCGCCCTTCGGGCACGGTAGCAACGAAACGGTCAGCAGTGACCGCGATCGCGGTGTGGCGTACAGAACATTCGTTCAGATGCCCAGCTGGAACGGGGCTCCCGGGTCGCGGGAGCCCCGTCCGGTCAGTTGCCGCCGGGGTTCAGGGTGACCGTCTCCGGCTGGTAGCCGGCACCGACGACGTCCACGCCGTCCGTCTTGAGCAGCGCGAGGGCCCTGGTGACGTAGTCGTTGGTGTAGGCCTCGGCGTCCGGGTCCCTGGTGAGGACGGTCTGCCCGTCCGCGTTCACCGCGGTCCGGGCCACGCCGACCGTCTGCGCCCACGCGGCCGGGTCGATCGTCCCCGCGCCCGCGGCGGGCGAGGGCCAGATCAGCTTGTTGACCTCGTTGACCTGCCACAGCTGGTGGCTGGCGCCGAGCTTGGAGCCCGCCTTCACCACGATGTCCCGGCAGGAGGCCACGTTGTCCCGGCAGTACGCCCAGCCCTGGATCGACGCGGCGACGAACCTCGTCGTCTGGTCCTGGTAGGCCGGGTCGGAGAGCTTGTCCGTGCTCGCCCAGATCGCGTCCTGGAGCATCGCGGTGCCGTCGGAGTTCCAGTCGACGACCGAGAAGTCCTCGGGCTTGTACAGCTGCCCGGTGGCCGGGTTGGTCGCCTCCAGGACCTGCGCGTACTCGTTGTAGGACATGGCCTGCGCGGCGTCGATCTCCCCGGAGAGCAGGGCCTGCATGTCGAACTGCTGCTGCACCAGCGTGACGTCGGCGGGCTTGAGGCCCGCCTTCGTCATGCCCGCGAAGAGCTCGAACTCGTTGCCGAAGCCCCAGTTGCCCACCTTCCTGCCCGCGAACTGCGCGGGCGCGGTGATCCCCTTGTTCGCGAACGCGACCTGCCGGGTCCCGGAGCGCTGGAAGATCTGCGCGACATCCGTGATCGCCGCGCCCTGCTCGCGCGAGGCCAGGGCTTTGGGCACCCAGGCGATGGCGTAGTCCGCCTGGCCCTGTGCCAGCACCGTCTGCGGGACGATGTCGACGCCGCCCTCCTTGATCGTGACGTCGAGCCCCTTCGCCTTGTAGAAGCCCTGGTCGATCGCGGCGAGGTAGCCGGCGAACTGGCCCTGGGTGAACCACTGCAGCTGCAGGGTCACCGGGGTGAGCGCACCGGGGGCGGCCGAGGAGCCGCCCGATGCCTGCCGGCCCGCGGGCGTGGTGGAACAGGCGGCGAGGGCGACGGCGGCCGCCGCGCCGACGGTGGCGAGGAGCCATCGGGGGGTTCTCACGTGCTACCTCCGGTTGCGCGTCACGAGCCGCTCGGCGAGCAGCCCGGCGAGGAAGAACAGCAGCCCCAGCACGATCGAGGCGGCGACGAAGGCCCACGCGCGGGTGTAGGCGGTGTTCGCGGCGGCCGCGGAGATCCGACTGCCGAGCCCGTTCTGCAGGCCGCCGAAGTATTCGGCGACGATCGCGGCGATCACCGCGGCCGGCGCGGCGAGCCGGAGCCCGGTCATGACGAACGGGACCGCGCCGGGCAGCCGGACGAACCGGGTGTACTGCCGCCGGGTCGCGGCGAGGGCGACCATCAGCTCGTCGTGCACCGGGCGGACCCGGCGCAGCCCTCGCGCGGTCGCGACGAACACGGGCACGGTCACCACCACCGTGACGACCAGCCGCCGCGGGATCTCGGTGGTGGAGCCGAACATCGTGGTGAACACCGGCGCCAGCGCCACGATCGGGATCGCCGAGGCGGCGAGGACCACCGGGGTGACCAGCTCGGAGACCAGGCGCGAGCCCGCCGCCAGTACGGCCAGCAGCACTCCCACCAGGAACCCGACGACCAGCCCGACCAGCGCGTTCCCCCCGGTCACGCCCGCGGTCTGCAGGATCACCGGGAACTGCGCCCCGACCTGCTCGGCGATCGCGGTGGGCGCGGGGAGCAGGAACGAGGGCAGCCCCCCGATCCGCACCACCAGCTCCCACACGACGAGCAGCGCGATGCCGAACGCCACCGGCGCCACGACCGCGGACGCCCCGCGGAACCGGCGTGCCGGGCCCGGCACGGCACCGACCCCTCCCGCGGCTCCCCCGACGGACGTCTCCGGCGGGGCGCTCACTCCGCCGCCCCCTTGCGCAGCGCCTCCCGGACCGCGGTGACGGCCTCGAAGAAGGCGGTGGTCTCGCGGACGTACTCGACGGCGCCCGGGTCGTCCGGCACGGTGCCCGGACGGCGCCCGGCGACGATCTCGGTGACCCGGCCCGGACGCGGGGACATGACCACGACCCGGTCCGAGAGCACCACGGCCTCGGGGATCGAGTGGGTCACGAACAGCACCGCGGCGCCGGTCTCCCCCGCGATCCGCAGCAGCTCGGCCTGCATCCGCTCGCGCGTCATCTCGTCCAGGGCGCCGAAGGGCTCGTCCATCAGCAGCAGCTTGGGGCTCGGGGCGAGCGCGCGCGCGATCGCGACCCGCTGCTGCATGCCGCCGGAGAGCTCCCCCGGCCGGGAACGGGCGAAGTCCGCGAGCCCCACCAGCTCCAACAGCTCGGCGGCCCGCGCCCGCCGCTCCGCCCTGCCGACGCCGTGGACCTGCAGCGGCAGCTCGACGTTCTCGGCGACGCTGCGCCAGTCCAGCAGTCCCGCCTGCTGGAAGGCGATGCCGTAGTCCTGGTCCAGCCGGGCCTGCCGCGCCGGTTTGCCGGTGACGGTGACGGTGCCGGAGGTGGGCTGCTCCAGGTCCGCGACGAGCCGCAGCAGGGTGGACTTGCCGCAGCCCGACGGACCGATCAGCGAGACGAACTCCCCCGCGCCGATCGTCAGGTCGATGTCGGTCAACGCGGTGACCGGCCCGAACTCCTTGCCCGCCCCCGCCAGCTCGACGGCGGCGCTCACGCCGTCGCCCCGCGGTAGCGCGAGAGCCCGAGCTCCAGCACCGTGACCAGACCCGCCGCCACCAGCCCGAGGACCGCCGCGCCGAGGATCGCCGCGTAGACCTGCGAGGGGTCGCCGGTGGCGGACTGCGCGTACTCGATGATCAACCGTCCGATCCCGCCGCGGGTCCCCGTGGAGATCTCCGCGACGATCGCGCCCACCACCGCGGCCGCCGCGGCGAGCCGCGCGGCCGGGACCAGGTACGGCACCGACGCGGGCAGCCGCAGCCGGACCAGCGTGGTCCACCAGCCCGCGGCCAGTGCGTGGAACATCTCGACGTCCGCCTTGCGCGGGGAGGTGAGCCCGCGCAGCATCCCGACCGAGATCGGGAAGAACGCCAGGTACGAGGCGATCACCATGACCCCGGCCCACGGCTCCCACGTCCAGCCCCCGATCGCGATCCTGCCGCCCCAACCCGCGACCAGCGGCGCGATCGCGATCAGCGGGACGGTCTGGGAGGCGATGACGTAGGGCAGCACGGCCTTCTCGGCCAGGGCGAACCGCTGCATCAGCACGGCCAGCAGGGTCCCGCCGATCCCGCCCAGCACCAGCCCGCCGAGCGCCAGGCCCAGGGTGACCAGCGCGCCCCCGGCCACCGCGGCGCCGACCGAGCGCGGGTCGGCGGCGCCCGCCACCTCGGGGGCGCCGAGCCTCGCCAGCACGGTCCAGACGTGCGGCATGGCGGCGTCGTCCGTGCGGGGCAGGATCCGGGTGTCGCCGACGGTCACGCCCGCGGCGGGCAGCAGCCATTTCGCCAGCTCCCACAGCGCCACGAGGAGCACGAAGGCCGCCACCGCGGTCGTCGCCCCCCGCAGTCTGCCGTTCATGCCGTCCCCTTCGCGCCGTGCGGTGATCCGGAATCCTCTGGGCACGAGGTGACAGGGGTGTTACGGCGAGGTTCCCCTTGGACCGTCGATCATCAGCCCCTTGCGCGCCGGACCGTCGCGGGTCGATGGTGTCGCCTTCGGGAACGGGTGTGAAGGGGGTCGGTCATGGGGCGCACCGTTCGGGCGGCGATCCTGCAGGCCAAGTGGACCGGGGACACCGCGTCGATGATCGACGTGCACGAGACCCACGCGCGGGCGGCCGCGGCACGGGGCGCGCAGGTGATGGGCTTCCAGGAGGTCTTCAACGCGCCGTACTTCTGCCAGGTGCAGGAGTCCGAGCACTACCGCTGGGCGGAGCCGGTGCCGGACGGGCCGACCGTGCAGCGGATGGCGGCGCTGGCGAAGGAGCTGTCGATGGTGCTCGTCGTGCCGGTCTTCGAGGTCGAGAGCGCGGGCAACTACTACAACACCGCCGCGGTGATCGACGCGGACGGCACGATCCTCGGCAAGTACCGCAAGCACCACATCCCGCAGGTGAAGGGGTTCTGGGAGAAGTACTACTTCCGCCCCGGCAACCTCGGCTGGCCGATCTTCGAGACCGCGGTCGGCAAGGTCGGCGTGTACATCTGCTACGACCGGCACTTCCCCGAGGGCTGGCGCGCGCTGGGCCTGGCGGGCGCCGAGATCGTGTTCAACCCGAGCGCGACGAGCCGGGGGCTGAGCTCCTACCTGTGGAAGCTGGAGCAGCCCGCCGCCGCCGTCGCGAACGAGTACTTCGTCGCCGCGATCAACCGGGTGGGGGTCGAGGAGTACGGGGACAACGACTTCTACGGCACCAGCTACTTCGTCGACCCGCGCGGGCAGTTCGTCGGCGAGGTCGGGTCCGGCTCGGAGGAGGAGCTGATCGTCCGCGACCTCGACCTGGGGATGATCGACGAGGTGCGGCAGCAGTGGGCCTTCTACCGCGACCGCCGCCCGGACGCGTACGGCCCGCTGGTGGAATCGTGAACCTCCACGAACGGACGCGGGCCGTGCTCCCGAGCTGGCTCGCCCTCTACTACGACGACCCGATCGAGCTGGACCACGGCTCCGGGCGGCACGTCTGGGACGCGGACGGCAACCGCTACCTGGACTTCTTCGGCGGCATCCTCACCACGATGACCGAGCACGCGCTGCCCGCGGTCACCGAGGCGGTGGCGGCGCAGGCCGCGAAGATCATCCACTCGTCCACGCTCTACCTGAACCGGCCGATGGTGGAGCTCTGCGAGGAGATCGCGGCGGTGTCCGGCATCCCGGACGCCAAGGTCTTCCTCACCACCAGCGGCACCGAGGCGAACGACGCGGCGCTGCTGCTGGCCAGCGTGCGCAACCGCTCCAACCAGGTCCTGGCGCTGCGCAACAGCTACCACGGCCGCTCCTTCTCCACGATCGGGATCACCGGCAACAGCGCCTGGTCGCCGACCTCCCTGTCGCCCTTCCAGACGTACTACGTCCACGGTGGACAGCGTCTCCACTCGCCCTTCGCGCACCTGTCCGACGCGGACTTCATCGCCGCGTGCGTGGCGGACCTGGAGGACGTGCTGGACCAGACCGGGGGCTCCATCGCCGCGCTGATCGCCGAACCCATCCAGGGCGTCGGCGGGTTCACCTCGGGGCCGGACGGGCTGCTCGGCGCGTTCGCCGAGGTGCTGCGGGCGCGGGACATCCTCTGGATCTCCGACGAGGTGCAGACCGGCTGGGGGCGCACCGGCGAGCACTTCTGGGGGTGGCAGGCGCACGTCGCCGAACGGACCAGCGCGGCGCCGGACATCGTCACGTTCGCGAAGGGCATAGGGAACGGCTTGTCCATGGGTGGGGTGATCGCCCCGGCGTCGATCATGGACGACCTGCCCGCCAACTCCATCTCCACCTTCGGCGGCAGCCCGATCACCTCGGCGGGGGCGCTGGCGAACCTGCGCCACCTGCGCGAGCACGACCTGCAGGGCAACGCGGCCAAGGTCGGACCGATCCTGCTCGACGGGCTCAAGGCCCTCGACCTGCCGCACGTCCTGGACGTCCGGGGCAAGGGGCTGATGATCGGCGTCGAGCTGGACACGGCGGCGCGGGCGGTGGCGGTGCTGCAGTCCTGTAAGGACCGCGGGCTGCTGGTGGGCAAGGGCGGGCTGCGCGGGGACGTGCTGCGCATCGCCCCTCCCCTGTCGCTCACCGCCGACGAGGCGCACGAGGGCCTGGCCATCCTGGTCGAGGCCCTCCGATGAGGACGATCGTCCGCGGCGGCACCGTCGTCACCGCCGCGGAGGAGGTCGTCGCGGACGTGCTCGTGGACGGGGAGCGGGTCGTCGGGGTCGTCTCCCCCGGGGCGGTCCCGTTCGTCGCGGACACCGAGATCGACGCGACCGGCCGCCTGGTCGTGCCCGGCGGCGTGGACGCCCACACCCACATGGAGATGCCGTTCGGCGGCACGTTCTCGGCGGACACCTTCGAGACCGGCACCCGCGCCGCAGCCTGGGGCGGCACCACCACGATCATCGACTTCCCGATCCAGAGCCGGGGCGGGTCGCTGCGCGAGGGGCTGGACGCCTGGCACGCCAAGGCGGCCGGGAAGTGCGCGATCGACTACGGCTTCCACATGATCCTGGCGGACGTCGACGACTCGTCGCTCAAGGAGATGGAGGCGCTGGTCGGCGAGGGCGTGACCAGCTTCAAGCTGTTCATGGCCTACCCGGGCGTCTTCTACTCCGACGACGGCAGGATCCTGCGGGCCATGCAGAAGGCCGCCGAGACCGGCGGGCTGATCATGATGCACGCGGAGAACGGCATCGCGATCGACGTGCTCGTCGAGCAGGCGCTGGCCCGGGGGCAGACGGACCCGCGCTACCACGGCGACGTGCGGCACGCGCTGCTCGAGGCCGAGGCCACGCACCGCGCGATCCAGCTGTCCCGGGTCGCCGGGGCCCCGCTCTACGTCGTGCACCTGTCCGCGCGCCAGGCGCTGGACCAGGTCGCGGCCGCGCGCGAGGCCGGGGACAACGTGTTCGCCGAGACCTGCCCGCAGTACCTGTTCCTGTCCACGGACGACCTCGCCCGGCCGGGCTTCGAGGGCGCGAAGTACGTCTGCTCCACGCCGCTGCGCCCGGCCGAGCACCAGGCCGCACTGTGGCGTGGCCTGCGCAACGACGACCTCTCGGTGATCTCCACCGACCACTGCCCCTTCTGCTTCAAGGGGCAGAAGGAGATGGGCCTCGGGGACTTCTCGAAGATCCCCAACGGGATGCCCGGCGTCGAGACCCGGATGGACCTGCTGCACCAGGGCGTCGTCGAGGGGCGGATCTCGCGGCGGCGCTGGATCGAGCTGGCGTGTGCCACACCGGCCCGGATGTTCGGGCTCCACCCGCGCAAGGGCACGATCGCGCCCGGCTCGGACGCGGACATCGTCGTCTACGACCCCACCGCGCAGCAGACCCATTCGGCCGCGACGCACCACATGGCCGTCGACTACTCGGCGTACGAGGGCCGGACGACCACCGGTCGGGTGGACACCGTGCTGTCCCGGGGGCGGGTGATCGTCGACCGCGGCGAGTACCTCGGCTCGGCGGGCCACGGGTCGTTCCTGGCCCGCGACACGTGCGGGTACCTGCGATGATCGACATCGGGCTGGTGCTGCAGACCGACCCGCCGGCGTCGGAGGTCGTGGACCTCATGGTGCGCGCCGAGGAGCTCGGGTTCACCCACGGCTGGACGTTCGACTCGCACGTGCTCTGGCAGGAGCCGTTCGTCATCTACAGCCGGATCCTGGAGCGGACGTCGCGGCTGCTCGTGGGGCCGATGGTGACCAACCCGGGCACCCGGGACTGGACGGTGCTGGCGTCGCTGTTCGCCACGCTGGACGACATGTACGGCCCGCGGACGGTCTGCGGGATCGGCCGCGGGGACTCGGCGATGCGCGTGCAGGGGCGCCCGCCGACCACACTGGCCCGGCTGGAGTCGTCGATCGAGGTGATCCGCGGGCTCACGGCGGGTGACGCGGTGGACCTCGGCGGCACGGACGTGCGGATCCCCTGGGTCCGCGAGGGCGCGCCCGCGGTGCCGATCTGGGTCGCGGGCTACGGACCCAGGGCGCTCGCGCTGGCCGGACGCTGCGCGGACGGGTTCATCCTGCAGCTCGCGGACCCGTACCTGGTCGAATGGACGATCAAGACGGTGCGGGCCGCCGCGGCGGAGGCGGGCCGGGACCCCGACACGATCACCATGTGCGTGGCGGCACCGGCCTACGTCACCGAGGACCTGGCGCACGGCCGGGACCAGACGCGGTGGTTCGGCGGGATGGTCGGCAACCACGTCGCGGACCTCGTCACGCGCTACGGCGCCTCGGGCGTCGTCCCCGAGGAGCTCACGGGCTACATCAAGGGCCGCGAGGGGTACGACTACAGCCACCACGGCCGAGCGGGGAACCGCTCCACCGACTTCGTGCCGGACGAGGTGGTGGACCGCTTCTGCCTGATCGGCCCCGCCGCGGCGCAGCGGGAGCGGCTCGCGGAGCTGGAGTCCCTGGGCGTCGACCAGTTCGCGATCTACGCCATGCACGACGGCCGGGACGCGACGATCGAGGCCTACGGGACCTCCGTCATCCCGCGGCTGTAGGCGGGGGCGGGATGGATGCCGAGCGCCGGGACCAGCCTGCGGTGCAGGTAGCCGCGCAGCTCGTCGTCCGTGGCGCCGGTGTGCCCGTCGAACCAGACGAGGGAGAGCACGAACCGGATGACGGTCTCGGCGATCTCGTCCATCTGGTCCGCCAGCTCGGGCTGGTGGTCCAGCAGGGGGGCCAGGTAGCGCTTGGTCATCGCCACGGCGTCCGGCGAGAGGCTCCACCGGGCCAGCTCGAAGGTCGCGCGCTCCGGGAAGGCGATCGGGGCGAGCGCGGGCTGGGTGCGGAACTCGTAGCGGGCGCGCAGGGTGGCCTCGACGACCAGCTCCGCGGCCGACCCGGCCTGGTTCGCCGTGGTCCAGATCCGCTCGACGATCTCGCCGGAGAGCCGCAGCAGCGCCGCCGACACGAGCTGCTCCCGCGAACCGAAGTGGCGGTAGACCGTGGGACGCGAGACGCCGGCCCGGGCGGCGACCTCGCTGAGGGAGGCCGCGTCGAAGCCGGAGAGGGTCAGCACCTCCACGGCGGCGTCGAGGATCCGCCTGCGCACGTCCACCGGGTCATCCTCCCAGCCCAGCCGCCGCGCCGGCCACTCTCGACGGAACCCGTCGGTGTCCACCGCTAGCGTCCGCGGCGTGGACACCGACACGGACGGCACGCACGTCACCGCTCAGGACACCGCCCAGGACCCGCTGATGGACCGGATCACGGCGCTGGTCGCCCTGTCGCACCAGGGTTCCCGCGCGGAGGCGGCGGCGGGCTTCGCCGCACTCTGGCCCGAGCTCGTCGATCCCTTCCACCGCTGCGTGCTCGCGCACTACGCCGCGGACGTGCAGGAGGACCCGCACGCCGAGCTGGAGTGGGACCGCCGCGCGCTCGCCGCGGCGGACGAGGTGCCGCCCGGGCGCGCGGAGTCCCACCATCCGGCGCTGCAGCTCGCGGGGTTCTACCCGTCGCTGCACCTCAACCTGGCCGAGGCCTGCCGCAAGGTCGGCCTGGTCGACGAGGCCCGGGCGCAGCTGGCCGCCGCACGGGCGCGGCTGGGCGCGCTCGAGGACGCCGACCCCGGGTACGCGGGCACGATCCGGGGCGGCCTCGAGCGCCTCGCCGAGCGGCTGGGTCAGTAGACCCGCACGCGCTCCACGTCGAGATCGCGGAAGGCGGGCTCCCCCGCGATCGCGGCCATGCGCTCGGCGATGCGCTGGGTCGCCGGGTGCTTGGAGTTGCGCATGGCCGACTCGTGGTCGGGGAAGGCCACGAGCTCGCAGTGGCGCCCGGGGTCGTCGTGGTCGGTGGCGATGACCGACCAGACGGCGGTGCGCGCCTCACCGATCTCGGCCAGCCACTCGTCCTCGGCGGCGGTGAACTCGGCCATCCGGTCGCTACGGAAGTCGATGAGCTGGACGAACGCCCCGGTGCCGAGGTCGAGCGCCGTGGCGGGCACCATCGCCCCCTCCAGCGCCTCGCGCAGCTCCGGTCCGTCCTCGTGCCCGTGGGCGGCGACCGCGTGGGCCGCGGCCGCCGCCATCAGGTCCGCCGGTTCCCCGGTGAGCGTCATCGTGCAGCCCGACTCGCTCGGGATGGTCCGGCAGTCGATCGTCATCCTCGACATCGCGGCCTCCTCGCCGTCCGATAAGGGCATACATCCCACTCCTCGGACCCCCCGGGCCGCAATCCGGCGTTCGGACCAGCCTCAGCGCACCTCGGTGCCGGTGGCCACCCGCGGGGCGCCGTCGGCCGAGGCCGTCGCGAGGACCAGCCGGGCGATCCGGGCCCGGTGCTCCTCCGCGCCGCCCAGCAGCACCGCATCGGTCACCGCCCGCTTGAAGTACAGCTGGGCCTGGTACTCCCAGGTGAACCCGATGCCGCCGTGCACCTGCACCGCGGCCGAGGCGATCCCGGCGTAGGCCTCCGAGCAGGTCGCCTGGGCGATGCTCGTGGACAGGGCGGGGTCGTCCGAGCCGTCGTCGAGCGCCCAGACCGCGTGGTACGCGGTGGACCGGGCGTGCTCCAGGTCGACGAGCATGTCCGCCAGCCGGTGCTTGACCGCCTGGAAGGAGCCGATCGGGCGGCCGAACTGCAGGCGGCCCTTCGCGTACTCCACGGACAGGTCCAGCAGGTGCTGCGCTCCGCCGACCTGCTCGGCGGCCAGCAGCGCCGCACCGACCCGCAACGCGTGCGTGATCACCCGCTCGGCCTCGTCCGGCCCCGCCAGCAGGCGCGCGGGCGCGTCGGAGAGCCGCACGGTGGCCTGGCGGCGGGTGAGGTCCAGCGTGGTCAGCGCGGTGCGCTCCACCCCGGGGCCCGCGGCGTCGACCACGTGGAGCCCCACGCCGTCCGGTCCGGTCGCGGCGACCACCAGGTCGTCCGCGGCGCCCGCGTCGACCACCCGCTCGACGGTGCCGGTCAGGGTGTCCCCGCTCGCCGTGACCGTGACCGCGGAGGCGTCGAACGCGCCCGCCCGGTCCCCCACCGCGAACGCCGCCGTGCGCGCGCCCTCCACCAGCGGGCCCAGGACCGCGTCCCGCACCTCGCCCGGCGAGGCCGCGACCAGCGCCGGGATCGCCAGCAGCACGGTGCCGAACACCGGCCCGCAGAACAGCGAAGCGCCGAGCTCCTCCACCACCACGGCCTGGTCGACGAGCGTGCCGCCCGCCCCGCCGTCGGCCTCCGGGACGGCCAGCCCGAGCACGCCCAGCTCGGCGCCCAGCCGCGCCCAGGCCCCGGTGTCGAAGCCCGGATCGGACTCCATGAGCCTGCGGACCGTCTGCTCGTCCGACTGCTCGGCGGCGAACTTGCGCACGGCGGTGCGCAGCTCGCGCTGCTCGTCGGTCGTCACGAAGTGGTCAGCCACGGGGCACGTCCTTCCACGCCTTGCCCGAGTCGGCCCGCAGGTCGCCGGGCAGCCCCAGCACCCGCTCGCCGAGGATGTTGCGCAGCACGTCCGAGGTGCCGCCCTCGATGGTGTTGGCCTGCGCGCGCAGGAACCGCTGCTGCAGGGGCCCGCGCCAGTCGTCGTCCCGCTCGACGTCTCGCAGGGTGTAGTCGTGGTAGAGCAGGCCCTCCGGGCCGAGCAGATCCATGCAGAAGGCGTAGACCTGCTGGTTCAGCTCGGCGCCGACCAGCTTGCCGACCGAGCCCTCCGGGCCGGGCCCGCCGACCGTGGCCGCCGCGCGGGAGCGCTCGGAGGTCAGCCGCTGGGCCTCGCTGCGCAGCCAGAGCCGGGTGAGCCGGTCCTCCAGCACGGGGGTGTGCAGGTCCGGGCGCGCGGCCCACAGGCCGACGGCGTCCGCGATCGTCCCGCTGCCCCGCTTGCTGCCGCCCGCGCCGATCGAGCTGCGCTCGTTCATCAGCGTGGTCATGGCGACCCGCCAGCCGTCGCCGACGGCGCCGAGCCGGTGCGCGTCGGGGATCCGGGCGTCGGACAGGTAGACCTCGTTGAACTCGGCCTGCCCGGTCATCTGCCGCAGCGGCCGGGTCTCGACGCCCGGCGCGTGCATGTCCAGCACGAAGTAGGTCAGACCCTTGTGCTTCGGCACGTCCGGGTCGGTGCGGGCCAGCAGCAGGGCCCAGCTCGCCCGGTGGGCCAGCGAGGTCCAGACCTTCTGCCCGTTGATCACCCACTCGTCGCCGTCCCGGACGGCCGAGGTGGCGAGCCCGGCCAGGTCGGAACCCGCGCCCGGCTCGGAGAACAGCTGACACCAGATGTTCTCGGTCGAGGCGAGCGGGCGCAGCCACTCGCGCTTCAGCTCGTCGGTCTGAGCGTGCTCGCGCAGGGTCGGTGCGGCCATCCCGTACCCGATGGGGTTCTGCGAGAAGGGCACCGGCCCGCCCGCGTCCTGCAGGATCGTGTCCGCGACGGCCTGCAGGCCCCGGGAGACCCCGAGCCCCCCGAGACCCTCGGGGAAGTGCACCCACGCCAGCCCCGCGTCGAACGCGGCGGCGAGGAAATCACGGGTCGGGCCCTTCGGGTCATGGTCCCGGACCACCCGTTCGGCGGCCTCGGCCACCCGGGTCCGGTCGGCAACGGTGCTCATGGCCCGACGATAGGAGATGAACGATCGTTAAGATAGGGCCGGCCGCTCGCCCCTCGAACACGGCTGTTCACCGACCGGGTGTCGCCCACATCGACGGAGATGTGTCGCAACCCCCTGTTCGGGGGTATGACGGAGGGGTGAGCGTCCCGGAGTCCCGTCCCCCGCGCCTGACCGATGCCGAGCGGCAGCAGCTCGAGGAGCTCGAGCAGCGCCTGCTCGGCCAGTTCCCCGACCTCGGCGGCCGCTTCCGCCGCGAGGCCCATCCCACCTCCCGCGAGGTCCGCGTCGCGCGGATCGTGTTCGGGCTGATCGCCCTGGTGCTGGTCGTCGTGGCCGGCGTCGTCGGGGGGCTCGGGGGTGCCGTCTCCGTGCTCGTCGCGGTGGTCGGCACGTTCGGCCTGATCGCGTTGGTCACCCGCAACCTCGCCCGGGCGAGAGCCGCGGTCGACGCCACCGCCACCCGGCGGGCCAGCACCTCGGGGACCGCCGAGGCCTGACCGGCCCCGCACGGAACCCGGGCACGGCCACCCGGCCGTCTTTCGGAACCCGCCTGCGCACGACCCCCCGCGGTCCGTGCTGCGCGCCCACCGACGCTCACCTCGTCGCGCGCAGCCGTGGATCGTCGCCGGGCCGGGCCGCAGGCCCCGCCCGCGGTCGACCGGGGAGACTGGTCGCGTGCCCGCCCTCGTCGCCGACCTCGGCGCGCTGCCCGACCTGCCGGTCCGCGCCGCCCTCGACGAGATCACCCGGACCCTGACCGCACACGGCTCGGCCGTGCTCGTCGCGCCGCCCGGGACGGGCAAGACCACGCTCGTCCCGCTCGCCCTCGCGGGCGCGGTCGAGGGGCGGGTCCTGGTGGCCGAGCCCCGCCGGGTCGCCGCCCGTGCGGCGGCGCAGCGGATGGCGTCGCTGCTCGGAGAGCCCGTCGGGGAGCGGGTCGGGTACGCCGTGCGCGGTGACTCCCGCAGCTCCGCGCGCACCCGCGTCGAGATCGTCACGGCGGGGCTGTTGCTGCGCAGGCTGGTGGCCGAGCCGGACCTGCCCGGGGTGGGCGCCGTGGTGCTCGACGAGTGCCACGAACGTCACCTGGACGCCGACCTGCTGCTCAGCCTCCTGCTCGACGCCCGGGAGGGTCTGCGGCCGGACCTCCCCGTGCTGGCCGCGTCCGCCACCGTCGCGGCGGGCAGGCTCGCCGCGCTGCTGGGCGACGCCCCGGTGGTCGAGGTGGCGGCCCGGACGTACCCCGTAGCCGTCCGGTACCTGCCGCCGCACCGGGGCGAGCGGATCGAGGCGTGCGTGGCGCGCGGGGTCCGCGAGGCCCTCGGCGGTACCGACGGGTCCGTGGTGGCGTTCCTGCCGGGCGTCGGCGAGATCCGCCGCACCGAGTCGGCCCTGCGGGGCGCCGGAGTACCCGTGCTCCCGCTGCACGGACGGCTGTCCCCCGCGGAGCAGGACGCCGCACTGCGGGATTCCGGGCGTCGGGTCGTGCTGGCCACGGCGGTCGCCGAGTCCAGCCTGACGGTCCCGGGGGTGCGCGCCGTCGTCGACGCGGGCCTGGCCCGGGTCCCGCGGGTCGACCACCGCCGCGGGATGTCCGGGCTGGTCACGGTCCCGGTCTCGCGCGCGGTCGCCGACCAGCGCGCCGGTCGCGCCGGACGGGAGGCGCCGGGCACGGTGCTGCGTTGCTGGCCCGAGGGGCAGCTGCTCACGCCGTTCCCCGAGCCGGAGATCCGGACCGCCGATCTCACCCGGCTGGCGCTCGACCTCGCTGTGTGGGGTACCCCGGACGGCCGAGCGCTGCGCTGGTGGGACGCCCCGCCGGAGGGGCCCCTGGCCGCGGGCCGGGAGGTGCTGCGCGCCCTGGGCGCGGTCTCCCCCGACGGCTCCCTCACCCCCCGCGGGTCGCGGCTCGCGACCCTCGGCCTGCACCCCCGCCTCGCCCGCGCCCTGCTGGACGGTGCCGACGCCGTCGGCGCCCGCGCGGCGGCCGAGATCGTCGCGGTGCTGGACGACGACACCCTCACCTCCGGCGTCGACCTCGCCGCCGAGCTGGGTCGCCTCCGCGCGGGCCACCATCCCGCGGTGGGACGCTGGCGTTCCGAGGTCACCCGCCTCACCGCCCTGCTCCGCCCCCGGAAGCCCGACCGCCCGGACGCGGGCAGCGCAGAGCCCCACCCGGCCGCCCTCGGCGCCGCGCGCGCCGTGGCGCTGGTCGTGGGGTTGGCGCATCCGGAGCGGCTGGCCCGGCGGCGCACCGGCTCTGCGCCGGTGTTCCTCATGGCGGGGGGCACCGCCGTCGAGCTGAGCGGCGATCCGGCGCTGGGCGGCCGGGAGTGGCTGGCGGTCGCCGTGGCCGACCGCACCCCCGGCGCCGTGCACGGGCGGGTCCGGGCGGCCGCCGCAGCGGACCGGGCCCTCGCCGAGGAGGTCGCCGCCGCGCTGCTCGCCGAGACCGACGAGGTGGCCTGGGTGGACGGGGACGTCCAGGCCCGCCGTGTCCGCAGGCTCGGCGCGATCGTGCTGGAGCAGCGGCCGCTGCGCGATCCCGATCCCGCGCTCGTCCGGGAGGCCCTGCTGACCGGGCTGCGCGCCGAAGGCACCGGGCTGCTGCGCTGGTCCAGGGCCGACCGTGTCCTGCGGCAGCGGCTCGCCCACCTGCACCGCACGCTCGGTGCGCCGTGGACGGGCGTCGCGGAGGAGGACCTGCTGGCGGCGGCGGAGGACCCGGCCGGTCCGCTCGCCGCCCGGCTGGCCTCGGCCCGCCGCCGCGCCGACCTCGCCGCGGTCGATGCGGGCGACGTGCTCCGCGCCCTCGTCGGCTGGCCGCTCGCGGGCCGCATCGACGAGCTGGCTCCGGAGCGCCTCGAGGTGCCGACCGGCTCGAAGGTCGCGGTCGACTACTCCGGCGACCGGCCGGTCCTGCCGGTGCGGGTCCAGGAGACCTTCGGCTGGCGGGCGGGCCCGCGGATCGGGGGCGAGCCGGTGCTGCTGCACCTGCTCTCGCCCGCGGGCCGCCCGGCCGCCGTGACCGACGACCTGGAGTCCTTCTGGGACACCGGATACCCGCAGGTCAGGGCGGAGCTGCGGGGACGTTACCCCCGACACCACTGGCCGGAGGACCCGCGCACCGCGACCCCGACCCGCCGGACGGGCCGCAACCGGCCCGCGTGAGGCTCAGGAGCCGTCGCCGGGCAGGCTCTCGTAGATCTTCTTGCAGTCCGGGCAGACCGGCGAACCGGGCTTGGGCGACTTGGTGACCGGGAACCGCTCGCCGCAGAGGGCCTCCACCATGTTCCCCAGCACCGCGCTCTCGGCGATCTTCGCCTTCTTCACGTAGTGGAACATCTTCGGCTCGTCGGAGCCGGTGGACTCGGTGGTCTCCGGTCGAGTCTCGGTGTCGGGCAGAACCTGGGTGGCCATGTGCACCATGATGCCCCACGTGGCCACCCCCGTGCGCTCCCCCACCGGGTCCCCCGGCACGTCCCCCGTCGTCTCCCCCGCGGTGGCGGACGCGCTCGCGGCCGGCACCGCCGTCGTCGCGCTGGAGAGCACGATCCTCGCCCACGGTCTGCCCGCCCCGCGCAACCGCGCCGCGGCGGACGAGCTGGAGGCCGAGGTCCGCGCGACCGGGGCCGTCCCCGCCACCATCGCCGTGTTCGACGGCGTGCCCCACGTCGGGCTCACCGCCGGGCAGCTGGACCGGATCTGCAGCGAGCCCGTCGAGAAGCTGTCCGTGCGCGACCTCGGGGTCGCCGCGGGACTCGGGCTCTCCGGCGCGACGACGGTCGCCGCCACCGCCCGGCTGGCCGCGCTCGTCGGCGTCGAGGTCTTCGCGACCGGCGGGCTCGGCGGGGTGCACCGCGGCGCCCGCGAGACCTGGGACGTCTCCGCGGACCTCCCCGCGTTGGCCGTGACCCCCGTGCTGACGGTGTGCTCGGGGGTGAAGTCGATCCTGGACGTCGGCGCCACGCTGGAGGTCCTGGAGACCTCCTCGGTCCCGGTGCTCGGCTACCGCACGGACCGCTTCCCCGGCTTCTACCGGCGGGACTCGGGCTTCCCGGTGCCCTGGCGCGTCGAGTCACCGGACCGGGCCGCGCGGATCTGGGCCGCCCACGGGACGGGATCGGGGATGGTGCTGGCCCGCCCGGTGCCCGAGCAGGACGAGCTGGACGAGGCCCTCCACGACCGGCTGCTCGCCGAGGGCCTCGCCCTCGTGGCGGAGCGCGGGATCACGGGCAAGGACGTGACCCCGGCGCTGCTGGAGCACTTCCACTCCGCCAGCGGCGGGGCCAGCCTGGACACGAACGTCGCGCTCGTGCGGGCGAACGCGCGGCTCGCCGCGCAGGTCGCGGTGGCTCTCAGCTCTCCGACTTCGGGGACTCGTCGATGACGAGGTGCTCCCGGTCCTCGAGCTCGAGGCGCTCGGGCTTGTAGCGGTTGACCTTCTCGCGCTTCTGCGGGAGCCGGTCGTTCGCGATCAGCACCGCGATCCACGGCAGGGGGATCGAGATGACCAGCAGGGTCACCGCGAGCCAGGGGATGTTGTAGAACACGGCCGCGAGGATCATGCAGGGGATCCGCATCCCCATCGTGATCTTGTAGCGGCGCTTGCGCACCGCGAGCTCCTCGTCGTAGGAGCGTTGTGCGTCCGTGATGAGCACGGGATCGGCGTCCCGGCCCGGCGGACGACTGGACTCGGTCGTCAAGGGACCACCTCCGTTCCCATCGTGCGTTCTCATCGTGGCACCCGCCGCCACGGTACGCGCGTTCACCTCGCCACGAAGGGGTGCTACGCGTCGTCATCCCGCTCGCCGTGGCGAGGGTCGACCGCGTCTCCGTGCGCGTGCAGCCGCACCGGCCCCACGGCCTCCTCGGAGACGACCTCCAGCAGCCGCTTCGCCAGCCCGCCGGTGATCCGGTAGCGGACCAGCCTGCCCTCGCGGTGCGCCGTGACCATCCCGTGCGCGCGGAGCAGCCGCAGCGCGTGCGAGACCGCCGAGTCGCTCATCCCGACGGCCACGGCCAGGTCCGAGACGCAGAGGTCGCCCGCGTGCTGCAGGGCCAGCAGGATGGACAGCCGGTTGACCTCGCCGAGCGCGTCGAGCACCGTGGCCGCCCGCTGCACGCGCTCGCCGTCCGCCAGCACGGCGGTGGCGTCGCACACCTGGTCGGGATCGATGACCCGCAGGTCGCGACGGTCGGTGGGGACCTTGTGCACGTCGGTGATCCTACGCGCGCCCGCTCAGCCGCCCGCCTTCGCCGCGGCCTTGGCCGCCTGCTTGAAGGAGCGGACCCTCTCCAGCGACCCCTGGTCGACGACGTCCGCCACCGACCGGAACGAGCCCTCGTCCCCGTAGCTGCCCGCGGCCTCGCGCCAGCCCTCCGGCGTGACCCCGCGCTGCTTGCCCAGCAACGCCACGAAGATCTGCGCCTTCTGTGTGCCGAACCCGGGCAGCGCGGAGAGCCGCCGGAACAGCTCCCGCCCGTCCGCGACGTCCGACCAGACACCGGTCACGTCCCCGGCGTAGCGCTCGACGACGGCCTGGCACAGCGCCTGCACCCGGCCCGCCATCGACTTGGGGTAGCGGTGCAGCGCCGGGGTGCGGGCGAAGATCTCCACGAGCGCCTCGGGGTCGTACTCGGCGATCCGCCGGGCGTCGAGGGTGTCCGTGCCCAGCCGGGCGGCCAGCTCGGCGGGGGCGGAGAACGCGCGCTCCATGGGGATCTGCTGGTCCAGCAGCATGCCGGTGAGCAGGGCGAGGGGATCGCGGTCGAGCAGGGCGTCCGCCGCCGCGTCCTGGGAGAGGCTCAGCACGCGCCCAACGGTAGCGTCACGGCGTGCTCCCCGACGATCTGTGTGCCCGGCTCCGCGACACCCTCCTGGAGCAGGGGTTCACCACGACCGGGGTGCGGGCGCTGCTCGGCCCCGGCGCCCACGCCGCGCTGACCCGCGGCGAGCTGGAGGCCCCCGCCCGCGCCACCCGGGACGCCGGGACGCTCGGCGCGCTCGTCCGGCTGTTCCTGCTCGGCGGTGCCGAGGAGAAGCCCCCGCTCCCGGAGCTGGACGCGCTGGTCGCAGGCGGGCTGCTCACCTCCGGTCCCGAGGGCTACCGGGCCGCGATGGACCTGCGCCCCTACGGCGAGGCGGACGTCGGCGGCGAGGCGGACTGGTACGTGCTGTCCGATCTGGACACCCCCGCCGCGCGCCAGGACCGCGACCACGTCACCGGGGTGGGCGGGGCGTCGCTCACGCTGGCGTCGTCGCTGATCAGGACGCCGGTCCGGGAGACCCTGGACCTCGGCACCGGCTGCGGGGTGCAGGCGCTGCACGCCTCGCGGTTCTCCGGGCGGGTGGTCGCCACGGACGTCGCGCCCCGCGCGCTCGAGGTCGCCCGCGCCACCCTCGCGCTGTCCGGTGTGCGCACCGTCGAGCTCGTCGAGGGGCCCTGGCTCGCTCCGGTGGCCGACCGCCGGTTCGACGCGATCGTCTCCAACCCCCCGTTCGTCCCCGGGCCCGCACGGGTCGAGTACGTGTACCGGGACTCCGGCCGGGCGGGGGACGCCGCGCTGGCCGGGCTGCTCGCCGACCTGCCCGCGCGACTGAACCCGGGCGGCCGCGCCCAGCTGCTCGGCTCGTGGCTGCACGTCCGGGGGGAGGACTGGCCGGAGCGCGTCCGGTCCTGGATCCCCGCGGGCTGCGACGCCTGGATCCTGCAGCGCGAGGTCACCGACCCGGCCCTGCACGTGGGCACCTGGCAGCGGGACGCCGGGCTGGACCTGAGCGCGCCCGCCACCCGCGCGGCCGCGTCGGAGTGGCTGGACTGGTTGGACGCCGCGCGCGTCGAGGCCGTCGGGTTCGGGTTCCTGCTGCTGCGCCGCCACTCCGACGATGGGGCCGGGCGGCCCGGTGAGGTCGTCGTCGAGGACCTGCCCGGCGAGCTCGCCGACCCGCTCAACCTCGAGATGGCGGAGTGGCTGGACCGCATCGACTGGCTGGGCGCGCACGCCTCGGACGAGGCCCTGCTCGGCGCCCGGCTGCGGCTGTCCCCCGGCGCCACCCTGGAGCGCTACTCCGTCGCGGGCGCCGAGGGCTGGACGGACGCCGGTGCGGCGGTCGTCCTCGCCGACGGTCCACAGTGGCGGCACGAGGTGGACGAGCCCGCCGCCGCCCTGCTGGCGGGCTGCTCCGGCGCCCTCCCCCTGGACGACCTGTTCGCCCTGCTCTCGTTCGCCCACGACCGGCCGGTGGACGCGCTGGTCCGGGCCGCCCTGCCCGCGGTGCGGGAGCTCGTGCGACACGGCGTGCTGGTCCCCGCGTGAGAGCCCGGGCGTGAGAGCCGTCGCGGCCCGGGTCCGCGGCGCGTCCGTCGAGGTCGGTGGGCGGATCGTCGGCGCGATCGAGGGCGAGGGACTGCTCGTCCTGCTCGGGATCACCCATGCGGACGGCCCCGAGGACGTCGACCGGATGGCCCGCAAGCTCTGGGAGCTGCGCCTGCTGGACGGCGAGCGGTCCTGCGCGGACGCCGGTGCTCCGCTGCTGGTGGTCAGCCAGTTCACGCTCTACGGCGACACCCGCAAGGGCCGCCGCCCCTCGTGGACCGCCGCCGCCCGTCCGGAGGTCGCCGCCCCCCTCGTCGACGCGGTCGTCGCCGCACTGCGCGAGCGCGGCGCCCACGTCGAGACCGGGGTGTTCGGCGCGGACATGCGGGTCGCGTCGGTCAACGACGGCCCGTTCACGATCCTCGTCGAGACCTGAGGGTCGGGCGCTCAGGCCTTGGTCGAGCGCGCCTCGTCACCGACCTCGGTCGCCTTCTCGACGACCTGGACACCGGCGTCGAGGACGCCGCGGGCGAAGTCGCGCTGGACCTGGAGGACCTTCTGCGCGGCGGTGAAGCCGCTGTCGAGCAGGCCGCGCGCGTCCTCGGCGGTGGGGCGGAACGGGGTGAGGGCGGTGACCGCGTCCGTCCAGGTGCCGAAGGCGCCCGAGACGGCGTCCTGGCCGCGCTTGGCGAAGTCGGTGATGCGGTCGGTGGTGGTGGACATGAGTGAACCTCCATGTGTGGCTTCGGTGCTACCGAAACTACGCACGAGCGTTAAGTATGTCAACCACCGCAGCTCAGGCGTCCAGAAAGCTCCGGTAGACGCCGATGATCGCGGCCTTCTGCTCCTCGGTGAGGCGGGTCTCGGCGCGGACCGCCTCCTCGACCGAGGACACCCGGGAGCCGGGCTCGCCCGCGCCGGGCGCCACGCCGCTCGCGGCCGGGGTCTCCCCCCAGCCCGCCTGGCGCAGCAGCTGCTCGGTGTTGAGCTGCAGGGCGTCGGCGATCGAGTGCAACACCTTCAGTGACGGCTGGTGCAGGCCGCGCTCCACCTGGCTGAGGTAGGCGTTGGACACCCGCGTCATCGACGCCATCTCGCGCAGCGACAGCTTGGCCATCTGGCGCTGCGCCCGGATGAACCCTCCGAGCGCGTTGACCTGCTGGGACCAGCCGTCGCCGCGCGTCGCGCGCTCCGCGCGCGGCCCGGCATCACCCGTCGTCATGCGTCCCAGTCTCCCGGACGCGCAAGTGGGGCGGTCAGGGACGGGACACGTACTCGCCCGGCGCGTCCCCGAGCACGGGCAGCGCGGCGCTCCCGAAGTCCGGCGGCGTGCGCAGGTCCCCCGCCCGCTCGGTGATCCACGGCGCCCAGTCCTCCCACCAGCTCGCGCGGTGCTCGGCCGCGTCGTCTCGCCAGTCCTGCGAGCTCGCGGGCAGCTCCGCGGTCTCGGAGAACCAGTGCCGGGACTTCGGCGAGGGCGGGTTCACCACCCCGGCGATGTGGCCGGAGTTCGACAGCACGAACCGGACGGTGCCGCCCAGCCTGCGCGCGCCGAGGTACACCGACTCCCAGGGCGCGATGTGGTCCCGCTCCGCGGTGATCACGTACGCGTCCTGCGTGACGTCCCCGAGGTCCAACCGCTCCCCCGCCAGCTCGAGCTTGCCCTCGGCCAGCTCGTTGCGCAGGTAGTGCGTGCGCAGGTACTCGGTCTGCATCTCGGCGGGCATGCGGGTCGAGTCCGCGTTCCACGTCAGCATGTCGAACGGGACCGGGTCGCCGCCCTGCAGCCAGCTGGTGTTGACGTAGTTCCAGACCAGGTCGGTGGCGCGCAGCAGGTCGAAGGTGCGCTTCATGCTGGCCGCGGGCAGGTACCCGTCCTTGGCCATCACCCGCTCCAGGCGGTCCACCGTGGGCTCGTCGACGAAGACGCCGAGCATGCCGGGCTTCGTGAAGTCCAGCAGGGTGTTCATCAGCGTCAGCGAGTTGACGCGGTCGTCCCCGCGCGCGGCCAGCCAGGCCAGCGTGGAGGCCGCGATCGTGCCGCCGAGGCAGAGCCCGGCCACGTTGACCTTGTCCGCCCCGGTGATCTCCTGCACGGCGTCGAGCGCCGCAACCGGGCCCTCGCGCAGGTAGTCGCTCATGGTCAGGTCGCGCAGCGACGAGTCCGGGTTGCGGTAGCTGATCATGAACACGGTGTGCCCGTGCTGCACCGCCCACTCGACGAGGCTGCGGCCCGGCGCCAGGTCCATGATGTAGTACTTGTTGATCCACGGCGGGCTCATGAGCAGCGGGATCGCCCGGACCTTGGGGGTCTGCGGGGCGAACTGGATCAGCTCGATGAGGCGGTTGCGGTAGACCACCTTGCCCGGGGTCGTGGCCAGGTCCTGCCCGACCGTGAACTCACCGGGGGTGTACTGGCGCGGCATCCCGCCGTTCTGCACCACGTCCCGCAGCGCGTTGTGCAGCCCGCGGACGACGCTGCGCCCGCCCGTCTGGAAGGCCTTCTGCACCAGGCCCGGGCTGGACAGCGGCCAGTTCTGCGGGGCCGCGGCCTGCACGGCCTGGTCGAGCAGGAAGTCGATCTTGCGCCGCGCGGTCGGCTCCAGCTCGAGTGTTCGCGAGAGCGTCGAGAGCCGGTCCGCGAGCAGCGCGTGCTGCTGGCGGCAGAACCAGTACCAGGCGTTCTCCTCCCAGACCGGGTCCGCGAACCGGGGGTCCTTCTCGGGCAGCACCGCGGGCCCGCCCGACGTGCTCCCGACGGCCCGCAGGGCGGAGACCAGTCCGGCCCGACCCGCGTCCAGTCCCCAGCCGAGACCGGTGCGCGCCACCGCTCCCGGATGCGCGGCCGCCGACCGCACCGCGCCCGCCAGCGCGGGCCCGAAGCCGATCGGGTCGACCTTCGCGACGAGCGCCTTCGCGTCGAGCGCCTCGCGTACGCCGCCGACGATCCGGCGCGCGCGGTCCTCCGTCGATCCCGTGTCCGGTGTGCTGCTGGACGTCATCGGCCGTGGTCCCTCCCTGGAGTACGTGCGTGGGGTACCCGGTCCCGCGGGGCCGGAACCGGCCTCACCGCAGTGGGTTCACCCATGGTGAGGGGGTACGCGTCGGTAGCGGTCCGGAGTCGACCCACGTCACTCTGTATGCCCCGTCACCAGCGCTTGGTATAGCAAGCACTACCCCCGAGTAGCCCCGCTGTTGCTAGGGATACCCATCACGACCTACTCTCCGGTAGCAAGGTCGACATCACAGGCGATGGGAGACGACCATGAGCAGCGCGATCACGGCGGCGGGGGATCCGACCTCCGTCGTCCACGAGGACACCGCGCCCGGTGCGATCCCGCCCCAGGTCGGTGGCCCGGCGGCCGATCATCCCTACCGGTTCCTGATGCGCTACGGCGCACGCACCGCGGCGCGGACGGCGGAGGCCGCGGCACGGGCGGCGGGAGCGGCGTGGTGGTCGACGGCGCGCAGGCCGTGGGCGGCGCCCGCCCGCACGGCCCTGTGGCTGTCGACGATCGCGGACCGCGCCGAGCCGCGGTTCCACCTGGCCAACCGGACAGCCCTGGAGACCGACTTCGCGCGACTGCGGGACTTCACCCTGGACGAGCACCGGGACGACGCCGTCGTCCCCACGCTCGTGCTACCGCCCCAGGCCGGGCACAGCTCCACCGTCGTCGACTTCGCGCCGGGGCAGAGCCAGCTCACCGCGATCCGCGAGGCCGGGCTCACCCGGCTCTACGCGCTCGAGTGGCGCGGGGCGACCTCGAAGACCAAGCGGGTCACCGTCGAGGACTACATCGAGGTGGTCGACCGCTCGATCCGGCGCATGGGCGGGCGCGCCAACCTCGTCGGGGACTGTCAGGGCGGCTGGCTCGCGGCGATCTACGCGGCGCTGTACCCCGAGCGCGTGCACACCCTCACCCTCGCCGGCGCGCCGATCGACTTCCACGCGGGTGAGTCGGTCATCGCGGCGTCGACGAAGGCGCTGTCCGGCAGTCTCGGCATGGCGCCCTACCGCGCGCTCGTCGCGGCCAACGGCGGCACCATGTCCGGCGCCGCGGTGCTGAGCAACTTCCTGATGATCCAGCCGCAGGCGGAGATCTCGCGCCAGCTGCAGCTGCTGGCGCACGTCGACGACCCGGAGCACGTGGAGCGGTACCGGGTCTTCGAGGACTGGTTCAAACACACCCAGGACGTGCCCGGGGCGTTCTACCTGTGGCTGGTGGACAATCTGTTCCGGCAGAACAAGCTGGTCCGCGGTGACCTCGAGGTCGGTGGGCGCCCGGTGCGGCTGTCGGCGATCGACTGCCCGGTCCTGCTGCTGGCGGGTGCCACGGATCACATCACGCCGCCGGAGCAGCTCTTCGCCATCGCCGACCACGTGTCCACGCCCGCGTCGCAGATCGTGAGGCGGACCGCCGCGGGCGGCCATCTCGGCCTGTTCACCGGGCACAGGGCGCTGCACCACGACTGGCCCGCGCTGATGGACGAGGTGCACCGGCACTCCACGGCGGGGATCACCGGCGTCGCCTGACCGTCCCGGCCCCGTTCACCCGCACGGCGGATGCGCGGGGCCGGGAACGTTTATCCGACGTCCTGCGTTCAACCCTGTAGAACCCCGGCGGAAGGCCTCCACGGCGAACCGCCCGGGTCGCGTTAGGGGAGGAACGTCCATGACACTGGCAACGACGGTGGATCCCGCAGCCGCTCCTGCCGACGACACCGCGGGTCGACCCACGGCCGGCCGCGGTACGAATCCGCGCGTTCCCGGCCAGCGTACTCCGTCCGCCGGGCGGGTGGTGCGGAGCGCGCAGACCGAGCCCGCGGACGAGTCGGGCGAGGCCACCGAGGAGAACGTCCGGCCGGAGCTCACGGCCGAGGACCTCGACGCGCAGAGCCCGGCGGCCGACCTGGTCCGCGTGTACCTGAACGGGATCGGCAAGACCGCGCTGCTCACCGCGGCGCAGGAGGTCGACCTGGCCAAGCGGATCGAGGCCGGGGTCTTCGCCAAGCACGTCCTCGACACCGAGGGCACCGCCCTGGCGGCGGACTACGCCCGCGACCTGCGCGCCGTGGTGCGAGACGGCGAGCGCGCCCGCAACCACCTGCTGGAGGCCAACCTCCGCCTCGTGGTGTCGCTGGCCAAGCGCTACACCGGGCGCGGCATGCCGCTGCTCGACCTGATCCAGGAGGGGAACCTGGGCCTGATCCGCGCGGTCGAGAAGTTCGACTACGCGAAGGGCTTCAAGTTCTCCACCTACGCCACCTGGTGGATCCGGCAGGCGATCACCCGCGGGATGGCCGACCAGGCCCGCACGATCCGGCTGCCCGTGCACCTGGTGGAGCAGGTGAACAAGCTGGCGCGGATCAAGCGGGACATGCACCAGCGCCTGGGCCGCGAGGCCACCCACGAGGAGCTGGCCGCCGAGTCCGGGCTGCCCGAGGAGAAGATCGCGGACCTGCTCGACCACGCGCGGGACCCGGTGAGCCTGGACATGCCGGTCGGCAGCGACGAGGAGGCCCCGCTCGGGGACTTCATCGAGGACGACCAGGCTGCGGACGCGGAGAACACCGTGATCAGCCACCTGCTGCACGACGACCTGCGCCGCGTCCTCGGCACCCTCGAGGAGCGTGAGCAGCTGGTCATCCGGATGCGCTACGGCCTAGACGACGGCCAGCCGTGCACCCTGGACCAGATCGGCCGCCGCTTCGGGCTCTCCCGCGAGCGGGTGCGCCAGATCGAGCGCGAGGTCATGGCCAAGCTGCGGGTCGGCGAACGCGCCGACCGGCTGCGGGCCTACGCCAGCTGATCCCGGTCCCCCGGCGCGGACGAGGCGCGGCACCGATCCGGTGCCGCGCCTCTCGCGTGAGCGGCCGACGTCGCCCTCCGGGCTCCCCACGAGTCGGGACGACGTCGACCGGTGGTCATTGTCCGGCCCGGCCTGCCCCGCACCCGTCCGACGGGGCGGGCTCGATCGGTGGACACGGGGGCGGTCCGCGTCACATCGCATTTCGGAGGTCGAAACAGTGATGGTCTTCCCGCAGCCGGTTGCCTAGGCTCGACCCATGACGTCGAGCGCCCCGTCGAGTGCCCAGGACACCCCGCAGCCGGTCACCCCGCAGATCATGCGGGAGGTGTTGGGGCACTTCGTGTCCGGCGTCGTCGTGATCACCGCGCAGGGGCCGGAGGGCCCGATCGGCTTCACCTGCCAGTCCTTCTCCTCGCTGTCGCTGGACCCGCCGCTGATCTCCTTCTCCCCCGCGCGCACCTCGTCGACCTGGCCCAAGATCCGGGAGATCGGCACGTTCTGCGTGAACGTCCTGGCATCGGACCACTCGGAGTACAGCAACGGCTTCGCCCGCTCGGGCACGGACAAGTACGCGGGCGTGACCTGGTCCCCCGCCCCCAGCGGCTCGCCGATCCTGGAGGGCGTGAGCGCCTGGATCGACTGCACGCTGTGGAACGAGTACGACGGCGGCGACCACACCATCGTCATCGGCACGGTCTCGGACCTGGGTGCGGACGAGGCGCGGCTGCCGCTGCTGTTCTACCGCGGCGGTTACGGGATCACCGCGCCGCTGCCGCCGAGCGGGGCCGAGGAGTCCTGAGTCTGGGGCAGGCCCAGACGGGCGGGGAGGTCGGCCACCGAGCCCAGCACGTCGTGCGCTCCCGCCGCCCGTAGCGTGCTCGTGGGGTGGGCGCCGCCCGCCACGCCCAGCGCCAGCCCGGCGCCCGCCCGCGTGGCCGCGCGGATTCCCGCCGTCGTGTCGGCGACGAGCACGACCTCCACCGGGTCGGCGTCGGCGGCCACCGCGGCGGCGAGCACCAGGTCCGGGTCCGGCAGGCCGCGCCCACCGACGTCCCCGGGTCCGAGCACCAGGTCCGCGGGCAGCCCGGTCGCGGCCACCAGGCGGTCGCAGGCCCGGGTCGAGAGGTTCCCGACGAGGGCGACCGCGAGGTCCGCCTCGCGCAACGCCGCGATCGCCGCTCCCGCGCCCGCGACCGCGCGCACGCGGCCCGCGCCCGCCTCGTCGCACAGCCAGGCCTCGTAGACCTCCGCCGCCATCCGGGCGCGGCGCAGGTCGCCGTCGAGCAGGTCGGCGAAGATCCGCACCACCGGGCGGTCCATCGCCGCGCGCGCCTGCCGCTCCAGCGCGGGCACCCGCGGACCCGCCACCGGCACGCCCACGCTGACCAGGCCGCGCCGGACGGCGTCGAGCGCGAGCCCCTCGTCGGCCACCGCCGTCCCGACGAGGTCCACCACCGCCACCCGCATCCCGCCACCCCACCGGTCGAGGGTGAGCACGGGGCCTACCGTGGGCGACGCCCAGGTGAACTCGGCGAATCCCTCACGTGATCGTCACCGCTCAGGCGGCGGTGTCCTCCAGCTCGGAGATCACGCGCAGCGCGGCGTCCGGGTAGTCCTCGACGAGCCGCGCGACCTGGTCCTCGCGCCCCTCCGCGACCGCGGTGTTCACCGCCGCCACGTACTCGTCGTGCAGCAGCCGCAGACGCGCCCGCACCAACTCACCCATCACCGTCGCTCCTCCTCGTGGAAAGTGTCCACCCGGTCGAACGCCCCCCGGGCCGCCGGTGCTTCCCCTTCCCGCGCAGGTCACAACTCAGCTGGTGAGGTTCAGCTCGAAGGAGTACCGGCTGGCCCGGTAGAGGTGCGAGCCGTACTCGACGGCCTTGCCCGCCGCGTCCCACGCCGTGCGGGTCATGGTGAGCAGCGGGGCGCCGCGGGTCTCGTCGAGGATCCGGGCCTCGGCCGCCGTCGCCGTCCGCGCGCCGACGACCTGGTTCGCCATCCGCGGCACGTGCCCGGCCGCGCGCAGCAGGTCGTAGAGCCCGCCGCGCTCGAGGTCCTCGCGACGCAGCCGCAGCAGGTCGACCGGGACCGCGTTGTGCATGAGCGCCAGCGGCTCGTCCCCGGCGAAGCGCAGCCGCTCCACCCAGGTGACCTCGGAGCCGAACGGGATGCCGAGCGCCTCCGCGACCTGGTCCGGGGCGGGCCGGATGTCGAACTCGCGGATCTCGGTGCGGGGCGCCTGCCCGCTCTTGGCGAGGTCGTCGTACAGGCTGGTCAGCTCCACGGGGCGGCGCACCTTGGGGTGCACCACCTGGGTGCCGACGCCGCGCTTGCGGATCAGCATGCCGCGTTCGACCAGGTAGGAGATGGCGCGGCGCATCGTCGGGCGGGAGACGCCGAGCCGGTCGGCGAGCTCCACCTCGTTCTCCAGCCTGCTGCCGACCGGGATGTCGCCCTCCTCGATCTGCTGCTGCAGTCGGGTGGCGACCTGGAAGTACAGCGGGACCGGACTCGTGCGGTCCAGGGTCACGTCCGGGACCAACGCTCCGCCGCCCATTCGGTCCACGCGACACTGCCTCTCTCCCATGTCCTGACAAAGTATGTCAGGACAAAGTGTTGACGTACTGCTCGCAGGAGCGTACACCTATCGCGGTGTTCGGAGTCACAACGAACTCGATCACCGGCCCCGGCAGGGACTGCCGGGACGTCCGACGGAGAGGCAGCTCATGCGAGACGCGGTGCTCTCCGATCTCGTCCGCACCCGGGTGCGCCGCCCGGACGCGGTGGCCGCGGCCGCCGCGAACCGCCGCAGGCCGACCTCGCTGCTGGGCGACCACGGCCGCCTGATGATGGTGGCGGCCGACCACCCGGCCCGCGGTGCACTTGCCGCGGGCGACCGCCCGCAGGCCATGGGCGACCGCGCGGACCTGCTGGACCGGCTGGTGCTCGCGTTGTCCCGGCCCGGGGTGAACGGGGTGCTCGGCACCCCGGACGTGCTGGAGGACCTCCTCCTGCTCGGCGCGCTGGACGACAAGGTGGTCATCGGCTCGATGAACCGCGGCGGCCTCGTGGGCACCGCGTTCGAGCTCGACGACCGCTTCACCGCCTACGACGCCGCGAGCATCGCCGCGGCGGGCTTCGAGGGCGGCAAGATGCTCGCCCGGATCGACGCGGACGACGCCGCCAGCGTCGCGACGCTCGAGTCCTGCGGGCACGCGGTGTCGGAGCTGGCGGGGCACCGGCTGATGGCGATGGTGGAGCCGTTCCTGTCCCGCCGGGTCGACGGCCGGGTCCGCAACGAGCTCACCGCGGACGCGATGACCCGGGCGATGACCGTCGCCGCGGGGCTGGGCACCACGTCGGCCTACACCTGGCTGAAGGTGCCCGTGGTCGAGGACATGGAACGCGCGATGGCGGCCACCACGCTGCCCGCCGTGATCCTCGGCGGCGAGGTGGCCGACGACCAGGAGGCCACCCTCGCCCGCTGGAGCAAGGCCCTGGCCCTGCCCACCGTCCAGGGACTGGTCGTCGGCCGGTCCCTGCTCTACCCACCGGACGACGACGTCTCCGGGGCCGTCGACGCCGCGGTGCGGCTGCTCTAGCATGCCGCGCCACCTTCACTCATCGATGAGACGAAGTTCAGGAAGGACAATGATGTTCCGATCCGCGAAGCGGGCCACGGTGTTCGCCGCCGTCCTCGCGAGTGCCGCCCTCGTCACGGCTGCGTGCAGCAGCCAGGGGGGCGCGCAGAACTCCGGCGCCGCGAACGCGCCTGCGGGTGGCACGGCGCCCGGGGGGCAGAAGTACACCATCGCGATGGTGACCCACGCCCCTCCCGGCGACACCTTCTGGGACAAGATCCAGTCCGGCGCCCAGGCCGCCGCGACCCAGCTCGGCGTGGACCTGAAGTACTCGAACGATCCCGACTCCGGGCCCCAGGCCACCCTTGTCCAGAACGCGATCGACTCCAAGGTCGACGCCATCGCGGTCAGCCTCGCCTACCCGGACGCCGTGGGGCCGGTCCTGAAGAAGGCCTCGGATGCGGGCATCCCGACCGTCGCGTTCAACGCCGGTCTCGACCAGTACCAGAAGTACGGCGCCAAGATGTACTTCGGCTCCGACGAGGACGTCGCGGGCCAGGCCGTCGGCACCAGGCTGAGCCGGTCCGGAGGTACCGGCAAGGCGATCTGCGTGATCCAGGAGCAGGGCAACGTCGCCCTGGAGACCCGGTGCGCAGGCGTCGCCAAGACCTACCCGAACGTCGAGATCCTGCAGGTCAACGGACGCGACCTGCCGTCGGTCCAGCAGACCATCGGGGCCAAGCTGCAGGAGGACCCCTCGATCGGCTACGTCGTCACCCTCGGTGCCGACTACGCGCTCGCCGCGGCCCAGTCGGTCTCGAGCGGCAACAGCCAGGCGAAGATCGCGACCTTCGACCTGAACAAGGACACCGCGCAGGCCATCAAGGACGGCAAGGTGCTCTTCGCCGTCGACCAGCAGCCCTACCTGCAGGGCTTCATGTCCGTGCAGATGCTGTGGCTCAACCTCACCAACGGCAACGACCTCGGTGGTGGCAAGGCCGTCCTGACCGGTCCGTCCTACGTCGACAGCGCCAACATCGACAAGATCCTCCAGTTCGCCAACAACAACACCCGCTGAGCCGCGGGCCGTGGGGAGCCGGACGTGAACTCCGGCTCCCCCGCCGCGCCGATCCTAGGAGCTGACATGAGCTCGTCACTGGCGACCGAGCCTCCGCCGACCGCGGACCGGCCTGCGGCACCGCGCCGATCCCTCGCCTCGCGCCTCCTCACCCGGCCGGAGGTCGGTGCCATCGCCGCCGCGGTCGCGATCTTCATCTTCTTCTTCGTGATCGCCACGCCGTTCCGGTCCGCCGACGCCTTCTCGACGGTCCTCTACGCGAGCTCGACCATCGGCATCGTGGCGATCGGCGTGGCGCTGCTGATGATCGGCGGCGAGTTCGACCTCTCCTCCGGTGTGCAGGTCACCACCTCGGCCCTGACCACCGCGATCATCTGCTACCAGCTCAGCCTGAACATGTGGGTCGGCGTCGTCCTCGGCCTCGTGGTCGCGCTGGGCGTCGGGTTCCTCAACGGCTACCTGGTGGTGCGCACCGGCATCCCGAGCTTCCTGATCACGCTGGCGACGTTCTTCGTGCTTCGGGGCGTGAACATCGGTGTGACCAAGGGTGTGACCGGCACTGTCGCCACCGCCAACGTCTCCGACATCGACGGCTTCGACTCGGCCAAGGCCGTCTTCGCCTCGGACATCCCGCTGGGCTTCATGACCGTCAAGATCACCGTGCTGTGGTGGATCGCCTTCGCCGCCATCGGGACCTGGGTGCTCCTGCGGACCCGCGTCGGCAACTGGATCTTCGCCGTCGGCGGCAACAAGGACTCCGCCCGGGCGGTCGGTGTGCCGGTCAAGGCCGTCAAGATCGGCCTCTTCATGACCGTGGCCTTCATGTGCTGGTTCCTCGGCATGCACCTGCTCTTCAACTTCAGCACCGTGCAGTCCGGCCTCGGCGTCGGCAACGAGTTCATCTACATCATCGCCGCGGTCGTCGGCGGCTGCCTGCTGACCGGCGGCTACGGCTCCGTCATCGGTGCCGCCATCGGCGCCTTCATCTTCGGCATGACGACCCAGGGCATCGTGTTCGCGGGCTTCGACCCGAACTGGTTCTACACCTTCCTCGGTGTCATGCTGCTGCTCGCGGTGCTGGTCAACCTGTACGTCAAGAACTACGCCCTGACGAGGAAGTGAGCACCCGATGACGGACACGATCGCCGAACACGCGTCCCCGGACCTCAAGGCGGGCACGCCGCTGGTCGAGATGGAGGGCGTCGGCAAGTCCTACGGCGCCATCCGGGCGCTCGAGGGCATCAACCTGAGGGTCAACGCCGGCGAGGTCGCCTGCGTCCTGGGGGACAACGGGGCGGGGAAGTCCACCCTCATCAAGATCATCTCCGGACTGCACCCGCACAGCGAGGGCTCGCTCAAGGTCGACGGCGAGGAGGTCGGCTTCAGCTCGCCGCGCGAGGCTCTCGACCACGGGATCGCGACCGTCTACCAGGACCTCGCGGTCGTGGGGCTGATGGAGGTCTGGCGCAACTTCTTCCTGGGCTCGGAGCTGCGAAAGGGCAAGTACCCGCTCGCGCCGATGGACATCAAGGCCATGCGCGAGATCGCGGACACCGAGCTGCAGAAGATGGGCATCAAGGTCAAGGACATCAACCAGCCCATCGGCACCCTGTCCGGCGGTCAGCGCCAGTGTGTGGCGATCGCCCGCGCCGTGTACTTCGGCGCCCGGGTGCTGATCCTCGACGAGCCCACCGCGGCGCTGGGTGTGAAGCAGTCCGGCGTGGTGCTCAAGTACACCTCCGCCGCGCGGGACGCCGGGCTGGGCGTCGTGTTCATCACGCACAACCCGCACCACGCCTACATGGTCGGCGACCACTTCATCATCCTGAAGCTCGGTCGCCGGGTGCTGGACAAGAAGCGCTCCGAGGTCTCCCTGGAGGAGCTCACCGCCGAGATGGCGGGCGGGCAGGAGCTCGCCGAGCTGGCCCACGAGCTCAAGCGCTGACCCGGGGCGGTGCCGTGGTGCGGCGGACCGCGAGGTAGGGGTCCAGGACCTGTTCCGGGCCCGGGCCCTCGCGGCCGCCGTCCAGTCGCGCCACCACCGCGTCCAGCGCGCGGGCGGTGAGGGCCTCGGTGTCCTGCCCGACCGTCGTCAGGCCGACGTGGGCGAGGCGGGCGAGCGGCTGGTCGTCGTAGCCGACCACCGAGAGGTCCTCGGGGACGGAGATCCCCTTGCGCGCCAACGCGTCCAGCAGCCCGACGGCGGTGCGGTCGTTGAAGGCCACCACGGCCGTCGGGAGGTCGTCGAGCAGATGTGCCGCCGCCTCGATGCCCGTGCTCTCGGTGCCGGTGGGGCCGGTGGGGCCGGTCGAGGGGAGCACCCGCGGCGCCAGCCCCCGCTCGCCCATCGCCCGCAGGTAGCCGTCCCGCCGGTCCTCGGCGATGGTGCCGATCCCGCCGTCGACGTAGGCGATCGCGGTGTGGCCCAGGCGGTGCAGGTGGTCCACCGCCAGGGCGGTGCCCGCCTGGTCCGCGGTGCGGACCACGTCCGGACCGGTCGCGGCCTCGAGCCTGCGGCACAGCACGACCAGCGGGACGGTGGCGGCGAGTCTCTCCAGGTCCGGCTGCGGAGCCTCCGGGCCGATCAGCACGAGCGCCTCGCACCGGGAGTCCAGCAGGGTCTCGACCGCCCGGGCCTGGCCGCGGCGGCGGGTCACCGTGGAGAGCACGACGTCGTACCCGCGGTCCTCCGCGGCGTCCTGCAGCTGCTCGGCGACCTCGGCGTGGAACGCGCTGCGGACGTCGATCAGCAGGCCGATCAGCCTGCTCCGCCTGCTGGCGAGCAGCGACGCCGCCCGGTCCGGCCGGTAGCCGAGCCGTTGCGCCGCCTCCAGCACGCGGGCCCGGGTCGCGGCGCTGGGGCCGGGCGCGCCGCGCAGCACCAGCGACGCCGACGCGGGCGACACGCCGACGGCCGCGGCCACGTCGTCCAGTCGCACCCGTCTCGCCACCGGCGCCTCCCCTCTCTTGACACGATCCAACCCCACACCGCACGATACTTGGACTTGAAGCGCTTTAAACACTCCGGAGGGTCCCGATGACGAGCTCCGTCCGCCGCGCCGCCGCGTGGCTCGACCCGGCCGACGCCCGGGTGGAGGACCTCCGCGCGACCGTCGGGCAGCCGACCGATCCGGCCGACTACCCGCACGCCGAGATCGTCTCCGGCGTGACCGTCTACACCGCCGACGACCTGCGGTCCGCATCCCGACGCGAGATCCAGGCCGAGCTCGTCCACGCCCTGCTCGACGGACCCGGCATCGTCGTCCTCCGTGGCGCCTTCGCCGACCACGCCGTCCTGGACCGGGCCACGGACGCCTTCCTCCGGCTGATCGAGGCACAGAGGGCGGCGGGCGACGCGGTGGGCGACCACTTCGCCGCCCCCGGCAGCAACGACCGGATCTGGAATGCGCTGGAGAAGCTCGCCGTCGCCGACCCGGACACCTTCGCCGCCTACTACGCCTCGGACGTGCTCGCCCTGGTGTGCGAGGCCTGGCTCGGCCCGGCCTACCAGGTCACGAGCCAGGTCAACGTCGTCAATCCCGGAGGGAGGGCGCAGTCGCCGCACCGGGACTACCACCTCGGGTTCCTGTCTCCCGCGGGCGCCGCGCGCTACCCGGCCCACCAGCACGCCCTGACCCCGGCGCTGACGCTGCAGGGCGCGGTCGCCCACTGCGACATGCCCCTCGAGACCGGCCCGACGCTCTACCTTCCGCACTCCCAGAAGTACGCGCACGGCTACCTCGTCGCGGACCGGCCGGACTTCCGGGCCTTCTTCGCCGAGCACCACGTCCAGCTGCCGCTGGCCAAGGGGGACGCCGCGTTCTTCAACCCGGCCCTGCTGCACGGCGCGGGCGCCAACCGCACCACCGACGTCCGCCGCACCGCCAACCTGCTGCAGGTCTCCTCGGCGTTCGGGCGGGCGATGGAGTACGTGGACCGGGCCCGGGTCAGCCGCGCCGTGCTGCCCGCCCTGCGCCGGATGCGGGCCGCGGGCGCCTCCGAGGCCGCACTGCGCCGGGTGATCGCCGCGGCCGCGGAGGGCTACGCCTTCCCCACCGACCTGGACCGCGACCCTCCGGTCGACGGCCTCGCCCCGCCCTCGCAGGCCGACCTCGTCACCGAGGCCGTGCTCCTGGGACAGGACGACGCCGCCTTCGCCGCCGCCCTCGCCGCGCACGCGGAGCGTCGGGGATGCTGAGCGGCAAGGTCGTCCTGGTCAGCGGCGGCACCTCCGGGGTGGGCGCCGCAGCGGCCCGGGCCGCGGTCCGGGCGGGCGCGCAGGTCGTGGTCACCGGACGGCGCCGGGAGCAGGGCGCGAAGGTCGCGGCGGACATCGGTGCGCGCTATCTGCCCTGCGACGTCGCCGACACCGACCGGATCACCGCGACCGTCGAGGCCGTCGTGGACGAGTACGGCCGGGTGGACGCGCTGCTCAACGCCGCGGGCCTCACCGACCGCGGCTCGCTGCTGGACACCACGCCCGCGCTGTTCGACCGGCACATCGCGATCGACCTGCGCGGCCCGTTCTTCCTGATGCAGGCCGTGGTGCGGGACATGCTGCGCCGCGAGGCCCCCGGGACGATCGTCAACATCGGCTCGGAGCAGGCGCACGGCGGGGCGCCCACCCTCGCCCCCTACGCCGCGGCCAAGGCCGGGCTCGCCGCCCTGACCAAGAACGTCGCCCACGCGCACCGCTTCGACCGGATCCGGGTCAACCAGCTGAACATCGGCTGGACGGACACGGATGGCGAGGACCGGACCCAACGCACGTTCGAAGGCGCCGGGGACGACTGGCGCGACCGGGCCGCCGCCCGGCTGCCCGCCGGTCGGCTGGGCGATCCGGACGAGATCGCCGACATGATCGTCCTCCTCCTCTCCGACCGCAGCGGCGTGGTCACCGGGTCCGTCGTGGACTGGGACCAGGCCGTGATCGGCACCCACGACTAGGGAGCACTGCATGAACAGGATCGCCGGAGCGCCCATCTCGTGGGGCGTGTGCGAGGTCCCGGGCTGGGGCTTCCAGCTCACCCCCGGGCGCGTGCTCGCCGAGATGGCCGAGGTCGGGCTCGCCGCCACCGAGTTCGGTCCGGACGGGTTCCTCCCGCACGCCCCCGAGGCCAGGGCCGCCACGCTGGCGGAGCACGGGCTGACCGCCGTCGGCGGGTTCACCCCGACCCTGCTGCACCTGCCCGACCACGATCCGGTCCCCGGCGTCGAGGCGCTGCTGCCCTCCTACGCCGCGGCGTCCGCGGGCACGCTCGTGCTGTCCGCGGATACCGGACTGACCGGGTACGACGCCCGCCCCGAGCTGGACGAGCTCGGCTGGAAGACCCTGTTGTCCAACCTGGACCGGATCTCCGCCGTCGCCGCCGTCGCGGGGGTGCAGACCGTGCTGCACCCGCACGTCGGGACGATGGTCGAGAACGGCGACGACGTCCGGCGTGTCCTGGAGGGCTCCTCGATCCAGCTCTGCCTGGACACCGGCCACCTGCTGATCGGCGGCGTCGACCCGGCCGAGCTGACCCGGCAGGCGGCGGAGCGGGTGGCGCACACCCACGTCAAGGACGTCGACCTCGGGCTGGCGCGGCAGGTGCAGGAGGGCCGCAGGACCTACACCGAGGCCGTCCGCGCGGGCATGTACCGCCCGCTCGGGACGGGGGACGTGGACTTCGCGTCCATCGTCTCCGCGCTGCGGGGCCGCGGCTACGACGGCTGGTACGTCCTGGAGCAGGACACGATCCTCACCGAGGCCCCGACGGGCGTCGGGCCGATCGCGGACGTGTACACGAGCGTGGAGCACCTGCGCACCCTGCTCGGCTGAGCACCCGGCGACGTCCCACTGTCGACGTCGGGCGGAGGGGGGTGGGGCTAGTGGGTGGCGGCGGGGGTGCGGCGAAGGCGCAGGCGGGCGCGCAGGGACGGACGCGAGGCGGCGGAGACGGCGGCCTTGTCGGCGTTGTCGGCGTTGTCGGCGTGCTCGGCGCGCAGGTCGGCGATCTCGTCCCACGCCGCGTCGAGCTGCTGCAGGCAGCGGGTCAGGCGGATCTGGTGGTCCGCCGACTCCCGCGCCGCGGCGGTGGCGGCGTACTCCAGCTCCAGCACGCGCGAGACCAGCGCGATCCGGTTGCGCTCCAGGCCCGCGAGCAGCTCGGAGGTGGTCCAGGGCAGCAGCGTCTCCCACAGCTCCTCGGCGAACCAGGCCTCGTCCCGAGCCAGCACCGCGAGCCCCGACAGCGCCGGGACCACGCCCATCGTCCAGGACTCGTCGGCCTCGGCCAGCACGTCCTCGACCGCGGTGAGCACGCCGTTCTCCTCGCCACCCGCCTCGTCGGCGGCGTCGACGGCACCGGCGCCGAGTCCCGCGGGGCCCAGCCCGTCCCGCCCGACCGAGGGACCGTGCGCTCCGACGCCGGGCAGCACGTCCCGCCTGCCCGCGGGCCACAGCACGTTCCACACCAGGACGACGGCGTCGGGCTCCTCGGCCATGACGCGCTCCAGCTCGCGGCGGGTGCCGTGGTAGCCGGTGTCCCCGGCCAGCACGTACAGCTCCGCGGGCGGCGGGTCCCCGTCGGTGACCAGGTGCAGGGCCGGGTCCGCGGTCACCGCGGCGCGCACCGCGGGCGTCGGCGACTTGGCGACGACGTGCACGGACCCGGCCCCGAGGTCGGCGTACAGCCCGGCGTGGGGGTCCGCACCGACGACCGTGACGGTCCCGACGGCCCGCGCCCGCAGGACCGACTCGAGCACCTCGCCGAGCATCGCTCGCGAGGGCTCCGTCAACGACTCCGCCCGGGCTCGGCGCGGCTGCGTGTGCGGCTCCTCGCGAGTGCCGCCCCAGCGCGCCCCGACGACCTCGTTGCCCGTGCCGAGCCCTCCCGGTCCCCGGCCGTCGACGAGTGCCGTCATGTGGCCCCCTCAATGCTCGTCCCCAGAGCCCGTCCCTGCGGTGCGCACAGCCCACCACGCAGGCGGCCCGCCGCCCGGCGGCGACTCGGGCACCGCGGGCGAATCCACTCGACCGGGGCTCGTCCGTCCGGGTGCCTCGCGGCGACACACGCCGGGCGGCCCCTCGCGCCGGACGATCTTCCGTGCGATCGTCACCCGATCGAGGAGGGAGGCCGGTGGCCACACTGGAGGGTTCCCGTGCGCCCGCCCGGCCGCGTGCCGTCCCCGTCCGGGTGCGTCCGGTCCGCAACCCGTTCGCCGTGCCCCACGCTCCCGGGCTGGACGGCCTGCGCGCCCTGGCCGTGCTCGCGGTCGTCGCCTACCACCTGGACCTCGGCTGGGCGGGCGGCGGTTTCCTCGGCGTCGAGGTCTTCTTCACCCTCAGCGGCTTCCTGATCACCCAGCTGCTCGTCGCCGAGCTGCGCAGGCACGGCCGGATCGACGTCCGCGGCTTCGTCCTCGCCCGCGCCCGGCGCCTGGTCCCGGCGCTGGTCCTCGCGGTGCTCGGCACGCTCGTGCTGGTCGCGGTGCTGCTGCCCGCGAACGCCCCCGGGCTGCGCGGCGACGCGCTCGCCTCGCTGACCTGGCTGCAGAACTGGCACCTGCTGATCGGCGGGGTGCCGTACTCGGAGTCGTTCGCGCGGCCGTCGCCCTTCCTGCACCTCTGGTCACTGGCGGTCGAGGCGCAGCTCTACGTCGTCTGGCCCCTGCTGTTCGCCGGCGTCCTCGCCGTGCTGGGCAGGCGCCGGGTCGCGGTCGCGGCACTGCTGCTCGCGTTCGTCTCCGCCGTCGCGTGCGCCTGGCGGTTCGACCCGGACGCGAGCGGCGCGGCCTACTACGCCACCGACGCCCGCGCGTCGGGCTTCCTCATCGGAGCCGCGACGGCGCTGCTCTGGCTCCCCGCGGCGTGGCGGCCGCGCTCACCGGCCGCCCGCACCGCGTTCGACCTCGTCGGGGTCACCGCGCTGGTCGCGCTGCTGCTCGGGCTGGGGACGGCCTCGGAGTTCGCCTCCGACCTCTACCTGCACGGCGGTTTCCTCCGCACCGGCCTGGTCACGGCGGTCGTCCTGGTCGCCGCCACGGGCGCCGGACCCGCGGTGAGCGGCCTGCTGGCCCGCGCGCCGCTCGTCGCCGTCGGGAAGCGCTCCTACGGGATCTACCTCTACCACTGGCCGATCCTGGTGCTGACCAGGCCGACCGGCGACCTCGCCGCGCACGGCTGGTTGCTGGACCTGGGCCGGGTGCTGGCCACACTGCTGGTCGCCGAGGCATCGTATCGGTGGGTGGAGACCCCGATCAGGCGAGGAGCGATCCGACGGATGACGCAGCGGGTTCGGCTGAACCGCCTCGCGGCTGGGGTCGTCGGCGGGTGCGTCGCGGCGCTGACGGTGTCCGCGGTGTTCGCCCTCACCGCGCCCGCGGGCCTCGTGTCCCACGCCCCGACGAGCGCGACCGACCTGGCCGCGGCCGGTCCGGGCACCGATCCCCCGGCTCCTCCACCCGCCCCCTCCGCGCTCCCGGGCCCGGGTGCCGCCCGAGCGGAGCCGGTCCCCGCAGCCCCGACCACTCCGGTCGCCCTCGGCCCCGCCTACGTCCTCGGCGACTCGATCGCCCTCGGCAGCGCCCAGGCGATCACCGCCGCCCTCGGCCCCGGCACCACGGTGGACGCCGAGGTCGGCCGCCAGTACGCGGGCGCCCCCGAGGCCGTCCGGAGCTGGGCCGCGCGCAACCCCGGGCCGGTCGTCGTCGATCTCGGCGCGAACGGCACCGTCGAGGCGGACGACGTCGAGAGCGTCATCGCCGCGGCGGAGGACCGGCCCGTCGTGCTCGTCGGGGTGTCGGTGCCGCGGCGCTGGGAGGCGGGCAACAACGCCGTCCTGCGCGCGGCCGCCGAGCGGCACGCCCCGACCGTCCGGTTCGTGGACTGGGGCGCGCTGGTGGCCGCCGACCCGGGCCTGCTGGGCCCGGACGACGTCCATCCCACCGTGCGGGGGCGGACCGTCCTCGCCGAGGCGATCCGCCGGGCGCTGGCCTGAGCCCTAGCGGGGCCTGCGGGCCGAGGCGCCCGCCCCCGCCACCAGGCTGCTGATCACCAGGCCGATGACCAGGTAGATCACCGCGCTGGTCACGCGCTCGGCGATCGGTCCGCTGCCCAGCAGCGGCAGCAGCGCGACGACGACCGTGACCAGCCCGACGATCCACGACAGGTACGTCATCGGCCGCGGCGTCGACAACAGCAGCAGGTGCGCCAGCCCGGTCGCGGCCAGCGCGGCGACCGCCGCCAGCACGCAGAGCAGCACCGTCCGCGAGTCGCCCAGCACGCCGGACTCGGCGGGCCCGTTGAACGCGATCCGCAGCACCGCTCGCACCACCAGCGTCCCGACCATCGCCACCAGCGCCGCGACGATCGCCGTCGCGATGCCCGCCGACCACAGCCGCGCCGCGTCCACCGTCGGCTTCGGCGGCTGGGTGCGCTGCGGCGGCTCGTAGGGCTGCTCGCGACCGAACTCCCGCGTCGGCTCGTCGCGGTCCCAGCTGCCGTACCCGCCGCCCTGTCCGTAGCCGCTCGACATCCGTCCCCCTGGTCTCGATAGGTGGCGTCAGTCTGCTGCTCCGGACGGGTGGAGGGAAGGTGCGGCCCCGGCGCGTCGGGGTGGCCCTACGCTGACGGGGTGGACGCGCCCGCCCTGACACCCCCGAAGCTCCTGCTGGGTCTGGTGGCGGCCGCCGCCGTCGCGCACGGTGGGTTGGCGGTGGTCGGCGGGGCGCTGTGGGCGCAGGTGATGTCCGGGGTGCTGTGTGTGGCGGGGCTGGTCGTCGTCGGCCTGTTGGTCACCCGGCCCACTGCGCCCGTCGTCCTGGGCACCGCGGTCCTCGGGATGGTCGGTGTCGCGAGCTTCCTGGCGGTGCTGGGGGTGGCGCTGGCCGCGGGCGGCAACCCGGCCGCGGGCTGGATCGGGCCGTGGGGCATCGCCGGGGTGATCGTGGACTCGTCGGTGGTCCGGATCGCCGCCGCCGTGCTGCGCCGCTCCGAGCGGTCCTGACGTGCGCGCGGTCCGCTTCCACACTCTCGGCGGGCCCGAGGTGCTGCGCATCGAGGAGGTCCCCGTCCCGCGGCCAGGGCCGGGCGAGGTGCTGGTCCGGGTGGACGCCGTCGGGCTCAACCGAGCCGAGGTCAACTTCCGCCGCGGCACCTATCTGGAGGACCCGCGGCTGCCCGCCGGGCTGGGCACCGAGGCCGCAGGCGAGGTCCTGGCCACCGGCCCCGGCGTGACGGGCTGGGCGGCGGGGGACGCGGTCAGCGTCATCCCCGCCTTCTCCCAGAACGACCACCCGGTCTACGCCGAGCAGGCCGTCGTGCCGGCGTCCGCGCTGGTGGCGAGGCCGCCGGGGATGGACGCCGTCACCGGCGCCGCGGTCTGGATGCCGTACGTGACGGTCTACGGGATGGTCGCCGAGGTGGTCCGCGCGCGGCCCGGGGACCGGGTCGTGGTCACGGCGGCGGCGAACAGCATCGGGGTCGCGGCGCTGCAGGTGCTCCGGCTCCTGGGTGCGGTCCCCGTCGCCACCCTGCCGGACACGACCCATCGCGAGGCCGTGCTCGCGGCGGGCGCGGCCGAGGTCGTGGTGACCGGTCCGCACGACGTCGACTCCCCCGGTCTCACCGACGACCTCCGCGCGGCGTTCGGAGGGCAGGGCGCCGACCTGGTCCTCGACGCCGTCGGCGGCCCCCAGGTCACCCGGCTCGTCGCCGCCTGCGCGCCGGGCGCGAGCGTCATCGTCCACGGTGGACTGTCCGGGCTGCCCACTCCGTTGCCCGGCGGCGGGTACGCGGCGGTCTGGCTGCGGCGCTACCGGGTCTTCGAGATCACCGGCGACCCGGCGGCCCTCCGTCGGGCCATCGCGTTCGTGCGGGCGGGCCTGGAGACCGGCGCCCTCCGCCCGATGATCGACCGGGTCTTCGCGTTCGAGGACGTCGCCGCGGCCCACGCCTACCTCGACTCCCCCGACCGCGCCCCCGGCAAGCCGGTCCTGCGGGTGGCGCCTTCCGCATAGCCCCCCGGTCTGGTCGGATGGGTGGGCGGTCAGGACCAGGCGCGGGCCCGGCGCTCGGCCCAGTAGCGCTCGGCGGGCTCGGCGAGGTCCAGCAGCTCGTCCTCGATCTCGGTGGGCAGCATCAGCCCGGCGGCACCGACGTTGCTCAGCACCTGGTCCGGCGTCGCGGCACCGGAGAGCACGGTGGCCGCCCAGGGCTGCACGAGCACCCACGCGATCGCCAGCTGGTCGACCCCGCACCCCAGGTCGGCGGCGATCGCCGCCACCCGGGCGTCCGACGGGCAGAGCGCCCCGCCGGGCGCAAGCCGCCCGTTGGCCACGGGCTCCTTCACGATCACCCGGGCGCCCGCGTCCGCGGCCTCGGCGAGGGCCGGGCCCACCGACGGCTCCAGGATGTTCCAGGTGCTCTGGAAGGAGGTGAACAGGCCCTCGCCGTCGACGGTGACGTCCAGCGCGCGGCGCACGGCCGCGGCCTGCTGCGGACCGGACGTCGAGATGCCCACGCGGATCCCGTGCTCGCGCAGGTCGGCCAGGGCGCGGTGCAGCTCGGTGTCCTCCAGCACGCCGGTGTCCAGCGTGGCCGAGTGCACGTGGTAGACGGCCAGCCGCCCGCCGAGCAGGGCCAGCGACTCCGCGGACTGGGTGGCGAAGGCGGCGGCGGAGTGGTCCTTGACCTCGTGGACCGGCACGTCGAGCCGCCACTCCCCCACGTACCGGTAGCCCCACTTCGACCCGATCTCGACGTCCGTCACCTCGGGTCGCCGGGCCAACCAGCCCGCCAGGAACTCCTCGGCCCGTCCGTACGACCGCGCGACGTCGACGTACCGGACCCCGAGGGTGTAGGCGGCGTCGAGCACCGCCCAGGTCCGCTCGCGCAGCGCGTCGACCGACCGGGCCGCGCTCAGGTCCCGCTCCCGTCCGGCGTTGATGTAGGCGGGCCTGCCGACGGCGGCGAGCCCGATGCCGATGCGGCGCACGGAGGTCACGTCCCCACGGTGCCACACCCGGCCTGACACATCGGCGAGGTGCGAACGGTGCTGCACCTCTTGCCGCAGCCGTCGAGCACTGTTCAGCTTGTGTCGCACGACACACACGGACAAGGAGGTCCGCATGACCCAGACCCTCGAGACGGGCACCACCACGCAGGAACGGGTCGACGCGTGGCTCGCCGACTTCGAGGCCGCGCTCGCCGCCCGGGACGCCGAGCGCGCCGCAGGCCTCTTCGCGACGACGTCGTTCTGGCGGGACCTGGTCGCCTTCACCTGGAACATCAAGACGGTCGAGAACCGCGAGGGTGTGGCCGACCTGCTGCGCGCGACCATGGAGACCACGGACGCCCGGAACTTCCACACCACCGAGCCGCCGACCGAGGCGGACGGGGTCGTCGACGCCTGGATCGGCTTCGAGACCGCGGTCGGTCGCGGCCGCGGCCACCTGCGACTCACCGACGAGGGCGCCTGGACCCTCCTCACCACGCTCTACGAGCTGACGGGCCACGAGGAGCCGATGGGCGAGGCCCGTCCGATGGGCGCCGAGCACGGCGCCCGCCGCGACCGCGTGACCTGGGCGGAGGCCCGCCGTGCGGAGTCCGAGGAGATGGGCCGCACGCGCGAGCCGTACGTCCTCGTGGTCGGCGGCGGGCAGGGCGGCATCGCGCTCGGGGCGCGGTTGCGCCAGCTCGGCGTGTCCCACGTCGTCGTCGACCGGTACGACCGGCCCGGCGACCAGTGGCGCAGCCGGTACAAGTCCCTCTGCCTGCACGACCCGGTCTGGTACGACCACCTGCCCTACCTGGACTTCCCGAAGAACTGGCCGGTGTTCGCGCCGAAGGACAAGATCGCGGACTGGCTCGAGTTCTACACGAAGGTCATGGAGGTCACCTACTGGTCGAGGACGACCTGCCGCTCGGCCTCCTACGACGAGGCGGCCCGGGAGTGGACCGTCGTCCTCGACCGGGACGGCGAGGAGATCACCCTCCACCCGACGCAGCTCGTGCTGGCCACCGGCATGTCCGGCAAACCGAACATCCCCGAGCTGCCCGGCCAGGACGTCTTCCAGGGCGAGCAGCACCACTCCTCGCAGCACCCGGGTCCGGACGCCTACAAGGGTGAGAAGGTCGTGGTCGTCGGGTCGAACAACTCGGCCTTCGACATCTGCGGGGCGCTGTGGGAGGTCGGCGCGGACGTGACGATGGTGCAGCGGTCCTCGACGCACATCGTGAGGTCGGAATCGCTGATGGACCTCGGCCTCGGCGACCTGTACTCCGAGCGCGCCGTGGCCGCGGGGGTGACCACGCAGAAGGCCGACATGATCTTCGCGTCGCTGCCGTACCGGATCATGCACACCTTCCAGCAGCCCGTGTACGCCGCGATCAAGGAGCGCGACCAGGACTTCTACGACCGGCTGGAGGCGAGCGGCTTCCGCCACGACTGGGGAGACGACGACTCCGGCCTGTTCATGAAGTACCTGCGCCGCGGCTCGGGCTACTACATCGACGTCGGGGCGGCGGACCTGGTCGCGAACGGCGACGTGAAGCTCGTCCAGGGCCAGGTCGTCCGGCTGACCGAGCGCACCGTGGTGCTCGACGACGGCACCGAGCTGGAGGCGGACCTCGTCGTCTACGCGACCGGCTACGGCTCGATGAACGGCTGGGCCGCCGACCTGATCAGCCAGGAGGTGGCGGACAAGGTCGGCAAGGTCTGGGGCCTGGGCTCGGACACCACGAAGGACCCCGGTCCGTGGGAGGGCGAGCAGCGGAACATGTGGAAGCCGACGCAGCAGGAGGCGCTGTGGTTCCACGGCGGCAACCTGCACCAGAGCCGCCACTACTCCCTCTACCTCGCCCTGCAGCTCAAGGCCCGCCAGGAGGGCATCCCGACGCCCGTCTACGGCCTGCAGGAGGTCCATCACACGCGCTGACACGCCCGCACGGTGTCTCAGTGTGCTCCATCCGGCCCACAGCGACGCCGTCCTGTGCTCTGCTGCCCCCCATGCTGAGGGCTGCGGAATGCCTCATCGAGGCCGAACGGGTATGGGTCCAGGTGCTCGACGGCGTGCGCGCCGAGAGATGGCGGGCGCGCGTGCCCGCGGTCCCCGACGGGCCCCCGACGGCCGGGTCGGTCGAGGCGCTGGTCCGGGTCGTCGTCGCGCGGGACCTCGCGCTGCCCGCCGAGCTGACCGGGCACGAGCCGGTGGAACAGGCGCCGTTCGACCACCACCGCGCCCTCTCGGACCTGGCCCGCGCGGCGGCCGCAGGCATCGCCGAGGCCGCCGCCGGTGCCGACGACGAGGAGACGCTCTGGCGCCGCGCGGTCGCGGTCGCGATCACCGCGCACGAGGTGTCCGTCCACGCCGGATCGGTCAACCCGCTCACCGAGGACCTCGCCCGCACGCTCTACGAGCACACCGCCAAGGACCACGACCGCTGGCAGGAGCTCGGCTACTTCGGCGAACCCCTCACCCCGGTCCCCGACGACGTCTCCTGGCGGGACCGCTTCATCATGTCCGCAGGCCGCGATCCCCACCCGCTCTGGGACCGCTGAAACCCGGTGGCGGACCGCGGCCGCGCGGGGCTACGGTCCCCGCAGCCGTGCGAGAGGGAGAGGAGGTGAGTCCCGTGGACGCTGTAGCGACGTGGGTGCTCCCCCTCGGGGTCACGGTCGGGCGGTAGGTCGCCCGGGAGCGCCATCGGCACTCCCGAAGGGCACGACTGATGCGATTCACCTCCGAACCCCGCCTGGACGAGCACGGCGTCGTCGAGCGCGGGTTCGTCCTCGACCAGATTCCCGCCGAGATTCCCGACGGGATCCCCGACGGGATCCCCGGCCTCCTCTGGACCCCCGCCGACCCCGCCCTCTCGTCCACCCCGACCCCGCTCGTCCTGCTCGGCCACCCCGGCGGACTGCGGCGCATGCACCCCCGGCTCGCCGCCCGGGCCCGGGCGGTGGTGCGGGAAGGCTTCGCGGCGGCGGCGATCGAGCTCCCCGGGAGCGGGGACCGGCCCCCCTCCGCCGCCGCCGAGCAGGCCCGGGCCGACCTGCGTCGGGCGATCGGGGCGGGCGAGGGAGTCGAGGACGACATCGTCGACCGGCTCGTCCTCCCGCTCGTCGACCAGGCGGTCCCGGAGTGCCGGGCCGCCCTGGACGCCCTCCTCGCGCAGCCCGGGATCACCGGCCCGGTCGGGTTCGCGGGCGGGATCATCTCCGTCGGCGTCCGGCTCGCGGTGGTCGAGCCGCGGATCGCGGCCGCGGTGCTGTTCGCGGGCAGCTTCGTGCCCCGGGCCATCCTCGAGGACGCCCGACGGGTCACCATCCCGCTGCACGTCCTGCTGCAGTGGGACGACGAGCACAACGACCGGCAGGCGGCCCTGGACCTGTTCGACGCCTTCGGCTCCGAGGAGAAGACGTTGAACGCGAACATGGGCGGGCACGCCGGCGTCCCCGCCGCGGCGGGGGACGCCGGGAACCGGTTCCTCGCCCGGCACCTGCGGTGAGGGGCTGGTGAGGGGCTACTGCTTCTTCTCCCGCCACGCCCGCTCGAAGGGCAGCCGCCAGGCGTTCGGCGCGATCAGCTGGTGGATCGCGTTCGGGCCCCACGAGCCGGGTGAGTAGCTCTTGACCGGCGGCGGGTCCTCCAGCAGCGGCGCCGAGCGCTCCCAGAGCGACTCGATGCCGTCCGCCGTGGTGAACAGGGTGTGGTCGCCGCGCATCGCGTCCAGGATCAGCCGCTCGTAGGCCTCCAGCACGTCCGCCGCGGAGTCCGTCTCCTGGGTGGAGAACTGCATCGACAGCTTCTCCAGCCGGAACCCGGGCCCGGGCCGCTTGCCGTAGAACGACAGCGACACCTTCGAGGAGTCGGCCAGGTCGAACGTCAGGTGGTCCGGGCCCTGGGTCCCGACGCCGGAGCCGGACGGGAACATCGTCCGCGGCGCCTCCTTGAAGGCGATCGAGATGATCCGCTGGCCCTCGGCCATCTTCTTGCCGGTGCGCAGGTAGAACGGGGTCCCCGCCCAGCGCCAGTTGTCCAGCCCGACCTTGAGCGCGATGAAGGTCTCGGTGTCCGAGTCCCGGGCGACCCCGTCCTCGTCCCGGTAGCCGGTGTACTGCCCGCGGACGACGTCCCACGGGTGCACCGGCAGCATCGACCGGAAGACCTTGTTCTTCTCCTCGGAGATCGCGCGCGGCTCCAGCGCCGTGGGCGGCTCCATGGCGACGAACGCCATCACCTGCATCAGGTGCGTGACGACCATGTCCTTGTACGCACCGGTGGACTCGTAGAAGTTGGCCCGCGCGTCCAGCCCGAGGGTCTCCGGGATGTCGATCTGGATGTGGTCGATGAAGTTGCGGTTCCAGATCGGCTCGAACAGCCCGTTGGCGAAGCGGAACGCCAGGATGTTCTGCGCCGCCTCCTTGCCCAGGAAGTGGTCGATCCGGAAGATCTGCGTCTCGTCGAAGACGGTGTGGACGTAGTCGTTGAGCTCGATGGCGCTGGGGAAGTCGTGGCCGAACGGCTTCTCCATGATCACGCGCGACCGGTCGACGAGGTCGGCGTCCCGCAGCATCGAGATGACCGCCTTGGCGGCCTTCGGCGGAACCGACAGGTAGTGCAGCCTGCGGGTCTCCTCGCCGAGGAGGGTCTCGGCCTCCTTGACCGCGGCGGTGAGCGCCTCCGGTCCGGCGCCCTGGGGGACGTAGGTCAGCTTCTCGGAGAAGTCCGCCCAGTCCTCCTCGGCGAGGCGGTGGGTGCCGAAGTTCTGCACCGCGTTCTTGGCGATCTGCCGGAAGTCGTCCGTGGACATGTCCTCCATGGCCGTGCCGACGATCCGGATCGACGGCGTCAGCTCGGACTCGGACAGGTAGGCCAGACCGGGCAGCAGCTTGCGCTTGGCCAGGTCGCCGGTGGCCCCGAACAGCACGATGACGTGCGGCTTCAGGCTCTCCGGGTCGCGCCGGAACGGGCGCGATCCCGGGCCCGGGTAGGCGATGGTCTGGGGGCGGTGATCGGGCACGCGTTGATCTCCTCGTCACGGAGGCAGGGCAGCCGACGTGGAACGGGGGAACCCTAGCCCCTCCCCGCCGCGGCGGCCCGCCCGCGTGATCAAGCCGCGCTGCTCCGTCCGGGTGGTGTGAGCGTCAGCGACCAGCGGGCGGCACCGATCGGGATCAGCCCCAGACCTCCGCCAGCAGCTCGTGGCTGCGGACCCGGTCGGCATGCTCGGTGGTGATCGTGGTGACCAGTAGCTCGTCCGCCCCGACGACCCTGACCAGCGTCTCCAGCCCGCCGCGGACCGTCTGCGGCGACCCCACGAACTGGCTGTCCACCCGGTCCGCCACACCGGCCCGCTCCTCGGCGGTCCACGGCCGGGCGAGCGCCTCCTCCGGGGTGACGTAGGGGCGGGCGCCGCGGCCGGAGCGGATGTCCAGCACCCACTGTCCGTACGGGGCGGCCAGCTCGCGGGCCCGGTCGTCCGAGTCGGCGACGACGACGTCCGCGGACACGATCACGTGCGGCGCGGCGACCCGGCCGGGGCGGAAGGCGGCGCGGTAGGCCTCGACGGCGTCCAGCACGAGGTGCGGGACGAGGTGGTAGCTCACCGCGAACGGCAGCCCGCGCTGCCCCGCGACCCGCGCGCTGTCCCCGGGCGTGGAGCCGAGCACGATCACGTCCACGTCCGCCCCGAGCGCCGGCGTGACCTGCAGCGTCTCACCGTGCGGGCCCGGTGCGGTGCCTGCGAAGTAGGACAGCACCTCGTCCACCTCGGCGGCGTAGTCCGGCGGGGTCTCGTCGGCGTCGAAGCCCAGCAGGGCCGCGAGGCAGCCGTAGAGCGCGAGGTCGGAGTCGACGCGGCCGGGCGCGGGCAGCAGCAGCCCGTCCACCACCCGCGTCTCCGGCGGGGTGCCGGAGCGCCGTCCCGTCGGGCCGTGGCGGATCAGCCTCAGGATCCGGTGCAGGTCGAACCGCCCCAGGCCGACGTCCACCCGGCCCGGATGCACCGCCGCGACGGTCCCGAACTGCTCGGCCACCTGCAGCGGCCGGGTGTTCGGCAGCTGCACGGCCCCGGATCCGACGCGGATCCGCGAGGTCGCCGACGCGATCAGCGCGACGAGCACCGGCGTGGACGCGGACGCCACGCCCTCGTTGAGGTGGTGCTCGGCCACCCAGTAGCGGTGATACCCCGCCCGCTCGGCGGCCAGGGCCAGGTCGATCGAGTTGCGCAGGGCGTCCCCGGCGGTGCCGTCCCGGGGCACCGGGGAGAGGTCGAGGATCGACAGCGGGATCACGTGAGCACCTCCGTCAGTGCGGCCGCCCAGGCCTGCGGGGCCTCGACCGGCGAGAAGTGGCCCACGCCGTCGAGCGGCCGCAGGTCGGCGGCACTGAACCAGTCGCCCACCCGGTCGGACCAGGCACGGGGGAAGAGCGGGTCGAACTCGGGCCACAGGACCGTGAGCGGGGTGGCGAGCCGGTCGGCGGGCGGCTGCTCGGCGAGCGAGGCGCGCACCATCCCCGCCCCCGCCCGGTACCAGCCGATCGACGCCGTGAACGCGCCCGGGCGGGCGTACCGCGCGGTCAGCCGGTCCAGCCGCTCCTCGGAGACCGTGAAGGCGGGGCCGGACCAGTGGTCCCAGAAGTGCCGCAGGTACGCGCGGGTCGCGTCCGCCCTGCCGTCGACCAGCTCCTCGGCGAGCCGGAGCTGGTGGAAGGACTGGTACCAGAACTCGGCGACGGCGTCCGGCTCCAGCACGCGGCGCCCCGCACCGGGCAGTGGGGGCGCCAGCACCAGCGCCGACACGCGGTCCGGGTGCGTGGCGGCGAGGGTCTGCGCGACCCGGCTGCCCACGTCGTACCCGCCGACCACGACCCGGTCGATGTCGAGGTCGTTCAGCAGCGCGACCAGCGCCGCGGTCTGCCCCGCCGCGCTCGGGTCCCCGGCCGGGGCCGACTCCCCGAACCCGTGCAGGTCGGGGCGGATGACGTCCGCCTCGAGGAGGTCCCCGACCAGGGCCCAGTCCGATCGGTCCCCCGGCCATCCGTGCAGCAGGAGCGCGGGCGGACCGGAGCCCGCACGGTCGTACGCGAGTGTCGTGCCGGCCACAGTCCGGGACCTTACGACGTCGATCGGGACCCCGCGCGCGGTTACTGTCGAAGACGTGCTCCCGGGGGTGTTGACGCAGCGGCGGTGGATCGACTGCTGCCGTGTCCAGACCACCGGGTGTCGCGCCGGCTGACCCTGACCACCACGAGCAGAGAGCCGCCGACATGACCCTGCACCTCGCCGTCGCCCTCGAGGGCACCGGCTGGCACCCCGCCTCCTGGCGCGAGCCCGAGGCACGCCCCACCGAGCTGTTCACCGCGGACTACTGGACCGGGCAGGTCCAGGAGGCCGAGCGCGGGCTGCTGGACCTGGTCACCTTCGAGGACACCTTCGCGATCCAGTCGTCGCGCCCCTTCGAGCCGGACGAGCGCACCGACCAGGTCCGCGGCAGGCTGGACGCCACCCTCGTCGCCGCGCGGGTCGCCCCGCTGACCCGCCACGTCGGGCTCGTCCCGACCGCGGTCGCCACGCACACCGAGCCGTTCCACTTCTCGAAGGCCATCGCCACGCTGGACTACGCCAGCCGCGGCCGGGCCGGCGTGCGGGTGCGGGTCTCCTCGCGGGCGGACGAGTTCGCCCTCGTCGGGCGCCGCACGCCCGGTACCCGGGAGGAGCTCTTCGCCGAGGGGGTGGACTGGATCGAGGTGGTCCGCAGGCTCTGGGACTCGTGGGAGGACGACGCCGAGATCCGGGACGCCGCGACCGGCCGCTTCGTGGACCGGGAGAAGCTGCACTACATCGACTTCGAGGGCCCGCAGTTCTCGGTGCGCGGCCCCTCCATCACCCCGCGGCCGCCGCAGGGCCAGCCCGTGGTGAGCGCGCTGGCGCACCGGGAGGTGGCGTACGAGCTCGTCGGGAAGGCCTGTGACCTGGGTTTCGTGACGCCGATGGCGACCGCGGACATCGCGGGCATCAGGGCCGAGATCCCGAACGAGCCGCTGGTGTTCGGAGACGTGGTGGTGTTCCTGGACGAGTCCGCGGAGGCGGCGCGGGACCGCAAGGGCCGCATGGACTCCCGGCTGGGCCGGGAGCTGGTCAGCGACGCGCACGTGTTCGTCGGGACGCCGGTGGAGCTCGCCGACCTGGTGGCGGACTGGCACGCCGCGGGGCTGGACGGCGTGCGGTTCCGGCCCGGGTCCGTGGACCACGACCTGGTGCAGGTCACCCGGGCCGTGGTGCCCGAGCTGCAGCGCCGCGACGCCTTCCGCACCGCCTACGAGGCGGACACCCTGCGCGGGCTGCTCGGCCTGGCCAGGCCCGCCGACCGCTACGCCGCCTGAGAGGAGCCGCCATGCCGCGCAAGCAGATCCACCTCGCCGCGCACTTCCCCGGCGTCAACAACACCACGGTCTGGAGCGACCCGGAGTCCGGCAGCCACATCGACTTCTCCTCCTTCGAGCACTTCGCGCGGACCGCCGAGCGCGCGAGGTTCGACTTCCTGTTCCTCGCCGAGGGGCTGCGCCTGCGCGAGCAGAACGGCGTGATCTACGACCTGGACGTGATGGGCCGGCCGGACACCTTCGCGGTGCTGGCCGCGCTCGCCGCCGTCACCGACCGGCTGGGGCTCGCGGGCACGATCAACTCCACCTTCAACGAGCCCTACGAGGTGGCCCGCCAGTTCGCCTCGCTGGACCACCTGTCGGCGGGCCGCGCGGCCTGGAACGTCGTGACGAGCTGGGACGCCTTCACCGGCGAGAACTTCCGCCGCGCGGGCTTCCTGCCCCGGGAGAAGCGGTACTCCCGGGCCAAGGAGTTCCTCGCCGCCACGTTCGACCTGTTCGACTCCTGGCGCGGGGACGAGATCGTGGCGGACAAGGAGTCCGGCGAGTTCTGGCGGCCCACCGGGGAGTTCGCGATCCGGACCGACCAGTTCGACATCTCCGGCCGCTTCCCGGTGCCGCGCAGCCCGCAGGGCCGCCCGGTCATCCTGCAGGCCGGGGACTCGGAGGAGGGCCGCGAGTTCGCCGCCTCCGGCGCGGATGCGATCTTCACCCGGCACGGCACCCTGGAGGCGGGCCAGGCCTTCTACGCGGACGTCAAGGGCAGGTTGGCGAAGTACGGCCGCGACCCCGAGGATCTGAAGATCATGCCCGCCGCGACCTTCGTGCTCGGCGACACCGACGCCGAGGCCCAGGAGAGGGCCCGGCACGTCCGCTACCAGCAGGTCAGCCCGGCCACCGCGATCAAGTTCCTCGAGCAGCTGTGGAACCGGGACCTCTCCGACCACGACCCGGACGGCCCGCTGCCCGCGGTGGACCCGGTCGTCGGGGAGAACACGATCTCGCGCGGCCGCGCGAGCGTGCGGATGTACACCGACCCGGTCGCCACGGCGAACGAGTGGCGGGCGCTGGCCGAGGCCAAACACCTCACCACGCGCGAGGTGATCATCGAGGTCACCGGGCGGCAGAACTTCATCGGCACGCCGCAGCGGGTCGCCGCGGCGCTGGACGAGTTCGTCCAGGCGGACGCGAGCGACGGGTTCGTGCTGGTCCCGCACGTCACGCCCGGCGGGCTGGACGAGTTCGCCGACACCGTCGTGCCGCTGCTGCAGGAGCGGGGTGCCTTCCGGACCGAGTACGAGGGCACGACCCTGCGCGAGCACCTCGGCCTCAAGCCCGCGCCGACGACCTCGGGTGCAGACTTCTCGTCGTGATCCGAGCGCGAGACGTGATGACCCGCCGGGTGCTCACCGTGGACGCGGAGGACCCGGTCGAGCTCGCCGAACGGCGGATGCTCAAGGCGGGCTTCTCCGCGCTGCCCGTGGTGCGGGACATCGACCGGCTGGTGGGGATCGTCAGCCTGGTCGACGTGTTGCGGGCGCGGGAGGAGCCGACCGGCTCCGACGGGACGGTCGGCGGGATCATGACCGACGACGTGCTCAGCCTCTCCCCCACCACGAGCGCCGCCGTCGTGGCGCACCGGCTGCGCAGCTACGGCGAGCTGCGGGTGATGCCGATCGTCGAGCGGGGCAGGCTGGTCGGGGTCGTGACGCGCAGCGACCTGCTCCGAGGCCCGCGGAAGGAGCCGGGGCGCCTGGCCCGGCTGCTCCGCCCCAGCCTCCCGGACCCGACCCCGCCGCGGCTCCCGCGCCCGCGGGTCGAGGGTGCGCGCCTCGTCGGCGAGGTGATGACCCGGACCGGGCTGGTCACGGTCGCGCCCGGGACACCCTGTTCCCGGGCGGTGGAGCTGCTGCTGGCCAACCGCTTCACCGCGCTCCCCGTCGTCGAGCCGGACGGCACGCTGGTCGGGATCGTGAGCGAGGCGGACCTGCTGCGGGACCCGCTGGCGGGCGAGCGGGGCGTTCCCCCGCGGACGGTCGCGGGCGCGATGACCCGCTCCCCCACGGTCCTGTACCCCGACACGGCCCTGGCCCAGGCCCGGTCCTTGGTCGTGGACCGCGGCTTCCGCGTCCTCCCGGTCGTCGACGGGGGCCGCCTCGTCGGCGTCCTCAGCCGCAGCGACCTGCTCTGAGGTCCGGCTCGGGCGCGGGAGGTGGGGGACTCCGCGAGTCCCGCACCTCCGCCACCCGTGTCGGACATCGGGCTCAGTAGGAGGCGGTGTCGGTGCGGGGGGTGACGGCGGTGCCCGCGTCCCGGGCGGCGGCGTCGTCCAGGAGGACCGCCGAGCCGCTGGTGCCGAAGCGGGTGGCACCGAGGTCGTGGAGCTGCTGGAGGGTGTCCAGGTCCCGCACCCCGCCGGAGGCCTTGACCTGCACCGACGGCCCCACCGAGGCACGCATGAGCGCGATGTGTGCCGCCGTGGCGCCCCCGCCCGCGAACCCGGTGGAGGTCTTCACGAACGCGGCCCCGGCCCGCTCGGCGGCCCCGCACGCGGCGACGATCTCGGCGTCGGTGAGGAACACCGTCTCCAGGATCACCTTCACGACCAGCCCCCCGGCCGCGGCGACGACGGCCGCGACGTCCGCCTCCACCTCGGCGACCAGACCGCTGCGCAGCCACCCGATGTGGAGCACCATGTCCAGCTCGACGGCGCCGTCGGCGATCGCCTGCCGCGCCTCGGCGACCTTCGCGGCGGTGGAGGTGGTGCCGTGCGGGAAGCCGATCACGGTGCACACCGCGACCCCGGTCCCGGCGAGCGCCTCGGCGGAATGCCCCACGTCCGAGGGCCGCACGCACACGCTGAGCAGCCCGTACCGCGCCGCCGTCGCCAGCTCGGCGTCCACCTGGGCCCGGGTGAGCTCGGGCTTGAGCACGGCGTGGTCGATCATCGCGGCGATCTCGGGGGCGGTGAGAGGCATGACGGCGACGCTACCGACCCGGCCCTCACGGAGGGCTGGGCACCGACCCGGAGGCGACGAACCCGCCCGCCTCGTCCGCGATCCGCATCGTCGCCACCTCGCCGTCCGGACGCGGGACGCCCCACCACTCGGCGCCGCCGGTCGCGTCGTAGGTGACGGAGGCGGCGACCGTGCCGTCGCGGCGGAGGAGATCGCACGTCAGCCTGCCCGCGGACGGGGACTCCAGCCACACGGACAGCAGGTCGGGCCGGTCCCGGTCCACCACGACGTCGCCCACCCGGTGGTCGCCCGAGGTCAGCGGCTCGGCCACGGCCGCGGCGACCACCCGCGGCGCGGTCGAGGACCCGGCCGCCCAGCCCGCGCCGAACACCGCCACCCCCACCAGCGCCGCGGCGACCAGCAGCAGCCGCCCGCGCCGGGGCCGCGGCTCGCGGGCGCGTTCCAGCCGGTCGAGGACCCGCTGCTCGAAGCCCGCGGGCGGCTCGGCGGGCGGGACCAGGGCTCGCAGGGCGTCCCCCACCCCGGCGAGCCGGTCCAGCTCGGCCCGACAGCCCGGACAGGACTGCAGGTGCGCCATCGCCGCCGCCCGCTCCTGCCCGGTGACCAGCCCCAACGCCAGCTCCGGGGCCAGCTCGCGGACTGTCGCGCAGTCGCTCACCACGACCTCCTCGGCGCGTCCAGGACGTCCGCCAGCCGGTGCATCGCGACCCGGATCCGGCTCTTCGCGGTGCCCAGCGGGATGCCCTCGGCGGCGGCGACCTCCCGGGCCGTCATACCGCGGAACGCCGCCAGCACGACCGCCCGGGTCTGCTCCACGGGCAGCGACCGCAGCGCGTCGTGCAGCTCGGCCGCCGACTCCGCCCGCAGCGCCGCCCCCTCCGGCGAGCCGGCGTCCGGCTCGAGCAGGGCGTCGAGCAGTGCGGGATCGACGGGATCGGTGCGTCGGGCCCGGACGGTGTCCACGGCGAGGTTGTGGGTGATCGTGGCCAGCCACGCCCCGACCGAGCCGCGCCGCGCGTCGAACACGGCGGCGTGCCGCCAGGCGCGCTCGAAGGCCTGCTGGGCCACGTCCTCCGCCTGCCGGACGTCCCCGAGCACCGCCAGCGCCACCCCGAACACCCGGTGCTGGAACCGCCGGACGAACGCCGCGGACAGGTCGGCGTCGCCCGAGGCGAGCCCCGCGAGAAGCAGGTCGTCCGGCGGCACGGGTCGTCAGCCGCGAGTGCCGGTGACCGACCAGAGGGCCACCCCGACGGAGCCGACCAGCAGCAGCATCGCCAGCGGCACGTGCACGGCCATCAGACCGAGATGACCGAGCGCGGCCTGCAGGAAGCTCAGCACGAAGACCGCCGCCGCGAGCACCGCGGGCCACTGCCGCCCACCGGTCCGGCGCACCAGCAGCACCGCGACGATCATGGTCAGCCCGGTGAACACGTGCACCCCGTAGGCGCCGAGCGTGTGGAGCATCTCGGCCGCGCGGTTGCGGACGATGATCTCCCCCGCCGTGACGCCCTGCGCGACGACGATCAGCGCGGCCAGCACGGACGTCACCCGCACCGTGGCGACCAGCCCGGCCGGAGCGGTCCTGGAGGTGGCGGCAGCGGTCGTCATGAGGCTCCTCTCGCGGACCGGGCGTGTTCCCGGCGGAACGGTTACGCACCGACCCCCGCGAGGGATCACGCCGCCCCGACACCGTGACCTGATCGTGATGTGGCGGGCCTCAGGCGTCGAAGTCGACGGTCACCGCGTCGGAGACCGGGTGGGTCTGACAGGTGAGGACGTACCCCGCCTCGACCTCGGAGTCCTCCAGGGCGAAGTTGCGGCGCATCGTGACCTCGCCCTCGACGACCTTCGCCCGGCAGGTTCCGCAGACCCCGCCCTTGCAGGCGAACGGGAGGTCTCCGCGGACCTTCTGCGCGCCGTCGAGCACCGGGACGCCGCGGGGCAGGGTGAGGCGGGTGGTGCGGCCGTCGAGCACGACGGTCAGCTCGGCGCCCTCCCCCGTCTCCTCGTCGGGGCGGTGCAGCTCGGGCGGCGGCTCGTCCACGTAGAACAGCTCACGGTGGACCGTGCCGCGCTCCACGCCGAGCTCGCCGAGCACCTCGACCGCCGCCTCGGTCATGCCGAGCGGTCCGCAGAGCCACCACTCGTCGACCGTGGGGACGTCGACCAGCGAGCTCAGCAGCAGCCGGAGCCGGTCGGAGTCCAGCCGTCCGCTGACGATCTCGGCGTCCAGCGGCTCGCGGGACAGCACGTGCACGAGGTGCAGCCGGGGGCCGTAGCTGTTCTTGAGGTCCGCGATCTCCTCGGTGAACATCACGGTGTCCGTGCGGCGGTTGCCGTAGAGCAGTGTCACGCGGGTGTCCGGATGGGCCGCGAGCAGCGAGGACGCGATGGACAGCACCGGGGTGATCCCCGAACCCGCGGCGATCAGCCCGTGGTGGGTGCCCGCCGTCAGCTCCGGGGTGAACCCGCCCGCGGGCGGTCCGACCTCGACCTCGTCCCCCTTCGCGAGCCGGTCGACCAGCCACTCGGAGAACAGCCCGCCGTCCACCCGGCGCACGCCGACCCGCGGCGCCGCACCGACCGGGGCGCAGATCGAGTAGGACCGCCGCTCCTCCCCCTGTCGCAGGGTCAGGAACTGACCGGGACGGAAGGCGTAGTCCCGCTCCAGGCCCGGCGGGACCGCGAAGGTGACGGCCACGGCGTCCTCGCACAGCCGCTCGACCTCGGCGACCTGCAACCGGTGGAACGCCACGTCAGATCTCCTTCATGTGTTCGAAGGGCTCCCGGCAGGAGGGGCAGCGGCGCAGCGCGGTGCAGGCAGTGGGCCCGAAGCGGGAGATCTCGTCCGTCGCCGGGGAGCCGCAGCGCGGGCAGCGGACGGCGGGCGCGGGACCCAGCGTGAGCGGGATCGGCCCGGCCGCCCGCACCGGGGCCGGCCCGGGCGGGGCCACCCCGGCCTCGGCGAGCTTGCGCCGCCCGGCCTCGCTGATCCAGTTCGTGCTCCACGCGGGCGAGAACACCGTGCGGACCTCGACCGGCCCGTACCCGGCGCCGGTCAGGGCCGCGGCGATGTCCGTGCGCATCTCCTCGACCGCCGGGCAGCCGGAGTACGTCGGTGTGATCGTGACGACGACCCGGTCGCCGGTCTCGTCGACCGACCGGACCACGCCCAGGTCGGCGAGGGTCAGCATGGGCATCTCCGGGTCCACGACCTCGGACACCACCCCGCGCGCGCTCACCAGCTCGCTCCGGGGTGTCGGCGCGCCAGGCTCTGCAGCTCGTCCACGACGTGCCCGAGGTGCTCGGTGTGCAGGCCCTGCCTGCCGCCGCGCCCACCGACCGTGCCGACCGGCTTCGCGCGCGGCGGGGTCAGGGTCGCCCGGCGAAGCACCTCGGCCAGCACGGTCTCGACCTCCTCGCGCGTGTCCGCGGGGTCGACGGCCACGCCGGGCAGCGCCCGCTCGGCGTCCGAGGTCCGGAACAGCTCGTCGACGAACGGCCACACCCAGTCCACCGCGGCCTGCATCCGGTCGTGGGACACCGCGGTGCCGTCGCCGAGCCGCAGGGTCCAGCGGGCGGCGTAGTCGCGGTGGTACGCGACCTCCTTGACACCCTTCGCCGCGACGGCCGCGACCACCGGGTCGGCCGAGCCCTCCAGGCGCTGCAGCAGCGCGAGCCGCCAGGTGGAGAACACCAGCAACCGGGCGATGCAGCGGGCGAAGTCGAGGTCGTCCGGCTGCTCGACGAGCGCGACGTTGCGGAACTCCGCCTGGTCGCGCAGGTAGGCCAGGGAGTCCTCGTCCGAGTCCGTCAGGTGACCGGCCCGCGCGAGCAGCACCCGCGCCTGGCCGAGCAGGTCCAGCGCGATGTTCGCGAGCGCGACCTCCTCCTCCAGCTCCGGCGCGTTCGCGACCCACTCCGACAGCCGGTGCTGCAGGACGAGCGCGTCGTCGCCGAGCATCAGGCAGTACGCGGCCAGCGTGGCGGGATCGGCGGGAGCGGGGGCGGTGATCTCCGCCTCCACCTCGTCGAACCCGGAGCCGAAGGCCCAGCGGGGGTCGTCGTGGTCGGTCGTCTCGGACAGCGACTGGTAGGCGTTGGTCGCGTCCTCCTCCATGGCGTGCGGGCTCATCACAGGTGCGGCACCTCCTCCGGGATCGCGTAGAAGGTCGGGTGGCGGTAGACCTTGTCGCCGCTCGGCGCGAAGAACGGGTCCTTCTCCGCCGGGCTCGACGCCGTGATGTCCTCCGCCTTCACGACCCAGATCGACACGCCCTCGTTGCGCCGGGTGTAGAGGTCGCGGGCGTTGTGCAGGGCCATCTCGGCGTCCGCGGCGTGCAGCGACCCCACGTGGACGTGGTTCAGTCCGCGCTTGCCGCGCACGAACACCTCGTACAGCGGCCAGGTCCGGCGGCTCGGGAGCTCGCCCTGCCCGGTCTCGACGCCGGTGGTGGGGACGGCGCCGTGCCCGCCTTCGGCCGTCACCTCGGGAGCGTCCCCGCTCATGCCCGTGCCTCCTGCTTGTCCGCGTACGCCTGCGCCGCCTCGCGCACCCAGGCCCCGTTCTCGTGCGCCCGCCGCCGGTGGGCCAGCCGCTGCGCGTTCGCCGGGCCCGCGCCGCTGATCACGGCCTGGAACTCCGACCAGTCCGGCTCCCCGAAGTCGTGCGCCTGCCGCTCGTCGTTCCACTGCAGCGCCGGGTCCGGCAGCGTGACGCCCAGCGCCGCCGCCTGCGGGACCGACATGTCGACGAACCGCTGGCGCAGCTCGTCGTTGGTGTGCCGCTTGATGCCCCACTCCATGGACTGCTGCGTGTTGGGCGAGTCCCCGTCGGCGGGGCCGAACATCATCAACGACGGCCACCACCACCGGTTCACCGACTCCTGCACCATCTCGCGCTGGGCGTCGGTGCCGTTGACCATCGCCAGCAGCAGCTCGTAGCCCTGCCGCTGGTGGAACGACTCCTCCTTGCAGATCCGCACCATCGCCCGCGCGTACGGCCCGTAGGAGCAGCGGCACAGCGGCACCTGGTTGCAGATCGCGGCACCGTCGACCAGCCAGCCGATCACGCCGACGTCCGCGTACGTCAGGGTGGGGTAGTTGAAGATCGACGAGTACTTCTGCTTCGCGGAGATGAGCTTCTCGGTCAGCTCCTCGCGGTCCACGCCGAGGGTCTCGGCCGCCGCGTAGAGGTACATGCCGTGGCCTGCCTCGTCCTGCACCTTGGCCAACAGGATCGCCTTGCGCCGCAACGACGGCGCGCGGGTGATCCAGTTCCCCTCGGGCTGCATCCCGATGATCTCGGAGTGCGCGTGCTGCGCGATCTGCCGGATCAGCGTCCTGCGGTAGGCCTCGGGCATCCAGTCCCGGGGCTCGATGCGTCCCCCGGAGCCGATGACGGCCTCGAAGTCGGCGGAGAGAGCGAGTCCCTCATCGGTCGCGGTCATCGCGAACCTCCATAACCGAATGTTCGTTCGTTGGATGATGACGCACTTCGGGCCCCCGTGCAACCGCGTCGAGGCCTGCCGATCTCTCCGCCCTCGTGCTAGCCTCCCGGGCAACCGAACGATCGTTCGCCGATGACGACCCCGATCGGAGGCATCACCGCCGATGACCGACCTCTTGCGCTCCTTCGTGGGCGGCAGCTGGCACACCGCACCCGACCAGGGCCGCCCCCTCCACGACGCCGTCACCGGCGCCGAGGTCGCGCGGATCTCCTCGACGGGCGTCGACTTCCGCGCCGCGCTGGAGTACGGCCGCGAGGTCGGCGGGCCCGCCCTGCGGGCGTCGACCTTCCACCAGCGCGCCGCGCTGCTCAAGGCCCTCGGGCAGCACCTGCGCGAGCACCGCGAGGAGCTCTACGCCGTGTCGGCGCGGACCGGCGCGACCCTGTCCGACTCGAAGTTCGACGTCGACGGCGGCATCGGCGTCCTGCTCGCCTACGCCTCGAAGGCCAAGCGCGAGCTGCCGAACGACACCGTCTACGTCGAGGGTGCCGTCGAGCAGCTGGGGCGCGGGGGGACGTTCGTCGGCCAGCACCTGTGCACCCCGCTGCACGGCGTCGCGGTGCAGATCAACGCGTTCAACTTCCCCGTCTGGGGCCCGCTGGAGAAGTTCGCCCCGGCCTTCCTCGCCGGCGTCCCGTCGCTGGTCAAGCCCGCGTCGCCGACCGCGTTCCTCACCGCGCGGCTCGTCGAGCTGATCGTGGACTCGGGACTGCTGCCGCAGGGCGCGCTGCAGTTCGTGGCCGGGTCGCTCGGCGACACCCTCGACCACCTCACCGGCCAGGACATGGTCGCGTTCACCGGCTCCGCGTCGACGGCGCAGACCCTGCGCGCGCATCCCGCGATCGTGCGGAACTCGGTCCGCTTCTCCGCCGAGGCGGACTCGCTGAACTTCTCCGCGCTGGGTCCGGACGGCAGCCTCGACCTGTTCGTGGGGTCCCTGGTCACGGAGATGACCGTGAAGGCCGGGCAGAAGTGCACCGCGATCCGGCGCGCCTTCGTGCCCGCCGACACGGTGGACGCCGTCGTCGAGGCCGTCACCGCCCGGCTCGCGGAGGTCACGGTCGGCCCCGAGGGTCGGATGGGCGCGCTCGCCTCGCTCGACCAGCGCGAGGAGGTCCGCCGCAGCGTCAAGTCGTTGGCGGACGCGGGCCGCGTCGTCTTCGGCGATCCCGAGGCGGACGCGGGCGACGGCCGCGGCGCCTTCCTCTCCCCGGTGCTGCTGGTCGGGGACCCGGAGCGCGCCGAGCCGCACGAGGTCGAGGCCTTCGGCCCGGTCTCGACGATCCTGCCGTACGCGAGCACCGCCCAGCTGATCGACTACGTCGCCCGCGGCCAGGGCAGCCTGGCGGGGTCGGTCGTCAGCGAGGACCCCGCCTTCGTGCGCGAGGTCGTGCTGGGCGTCGCCCCCTTCCACGGCCGGATCCTCGTGCTCAACGAGAAGGACGCGAAGGAGTCGACCGGGCACGGCTCGCCGCTCCCCCAGCTCGTCCACGGCGGCCCCGGCCGCGCGGGCGGCGGCGAGGAGATGGGCGGCATCCGCGGGGTGCTGCACCACATGCAGCGCACCGCGATCCAGGCGGACCCGGACACCCTCACCACGCTCACCGGGCGCTGGGTCCCGGGCTCGGAACGGCGTCCGACGGAGGTCCATCCGTTCCGGCTGCACCTCGAGGAGCTTCGGCCCGGGGACACGCTCGTGGCCGGACCGCGGCGGGTCACCCAGGAGGACGTGGAGCACTTCGCCGAGTTCACCGGCGACACCTTCTACGCCCACATGGACGCCGAGGCCGCGGCGGCGAACCCGCTGTTCGGCGAGCGCGTCGCGCACGGGTACCTGATCGTCTCCCTCGCCGCGGGGCTGTTCGTCGATCCCGATCCCGGGCCCGTGCTGGCCAACTTCGGGGTGGACGACCTGCGCTTCCTCACCCCGGTGAAGTTCGGGGACGAGCTGACGGTCACCCTGACCTGCAAGCAGCTGACCCCCCGGGACTCCGCCGGGTACGGCGAGGTCCGCTGGGACGCCGACGTCACGCGGCAGGACGGCGAGTCCGTCGCCCGGTACGACGTGCTCACCCTGGTGGCCAAGAAGGCCGAGCAGTGAGCAGGCTCGGGGAGGCGCCCGCGCCGGAGACCCTCGACGCGGCCGAGCGGATGTCCACCGACGAGCTGCGCGCCCTGCAGCTGGAGCGTCTGCGGTGGACGCTGCGACACGCCTACGAGAACGTCCCGCACTACCGGCGCGCGTTCGACGAGGCCGGGGTGCACCCGGCGGACTGCCGCGACCTGACCGACCTCGCGAAGTTCCCCACCACCTCCAAGGCGGACCTGCGGGCGAACTACCCCTTCGGGATGTTCGCGGTGCCGCGCAGCGAGGTCCGGCGGGTGCACGCGTCGTCCGGCACCACGGGGAAGCCGACGGTCGTCGGCTACACCGCGCAGGACATCGACACCTGGGCGGGGCTGATCGCCCGTTCGATCCGGGCGGCGGGCGGGCGGCCCGGCCACCTGATCCACAACGCGTACGGCTACGGCCTGTTCACCGGTGGGCTCGGCGCGCACTACGGCATCGAGAAGCTCGGGGCCACGGCGATCCCGGTCTCCGGCGGCATGACGCCCCGGCAGGTCCAGCTCATCCAGGACTTCGGCCCGGACGTCATCATGCTCACCCCGTCCTACATGCTCACCCTGCTGGACGAGTTCGAGCGCCAGGGCGTGGACCCGCGCTCCACCACCCTCCAGGTCGGGATCTTCGGGGCCGAGCCGTGGACGGAGCAGATGCGCACCGAGATCGAGGACCGCCTCGACATGCACGCCGTGGACATCTACGGGCTGTCCGAGGTCATGGGGCCCGGTGTGGCGCAGGAGTGCGTGGAGACCAAGGACGGGCTGCACATCTGGGAGGACCACTTCCTGCCGGAGGTGATCGACCCGCTCGACGCCACCCGGCTGGCGGACGGCGAGGAGGGCGAGCTGGTCTTCACCTCGCTCACCAAGCAGGCGCTGCCGATCATCCGCTACCGGACGCGGGACCTGACCCGGCTGCTGCCGGGCTCCGCGCGGCCGTCGATGCGGCGGATGCAGAAGATCACCGGCCGCAGCGACGACATGATCATCCTGCGCGGGGTGAACCTCTTCCCGACGCAGATCGAGGAGATCGTGCTGCGCACCCCCGGCTTCGCGCCGCACTTCCAGCTGGAGCTGACCACCGAGGGCCGGATGGACGCGCTGACGGTCCGGGTCGAGGCCCGCCCGGACACCTCCGCGGACCGCCGCGCGGCCGCGGCGGGCGAGCTGGTCCGCGCGGTCAAGGACACCGTGGGCGTGTCGGTGGCCTGCGAGGTCGTCGAGCCGGACAGCCTGGAGCGCTCGGTCGGCAAGCTGCAGCGGGTGAAGGACCGCCGGTCACGCTAGTGCCCGCGCCAGGGCGGGGCGGAGCTCCACCGGGTCGGTGACGACGGCCGCGACGTGGGCGTCCGGGCGGATCACCCACGTCTCGTCCGGGCGTGCGCCGAGCGCGGCGGTCAGGGTGCCGTCGGGGTCGATCGTGGGCAGGGACAGGGCCCGGACCGGCCCGGGGACGTCGACCGCGGGGGGCACGGCACCGCCACCGAGCAGCAGGAACCCGTCCCGCGCCAGGGCCCGCAGACGGGCTGCACCCGGCGCATCGGGGAGGTGGACAGGGCCGTCCGGCACGAGCACGCCCGGGCCCGCGGGCGGGGTCCGACCCCGTGGCGGGCGGCCCGCGAAGGGGCGGCGCGGGTCCGGTGTGGTGAGCGGGGAGTCCACGTACCAGAAGGGCTCCGCCAGGCGGCCCGAGTCCACGGCGGCACGGGCCGCGGGATCGTGGGCCGCTCCCGCCAGGACCGTGGCGCGCCGCTCCCGCGCGGCGGCGTCGCCGGGGACCAGGAAGTCCATGGTCGCGGTCGTGACCTCGAGGTTCTCCCGCGCCGCCGCGTGCCGTTCGGCGTGGTAGGTCTCCAGCAGCGCCTCCGACGCCCACCCGTTGCGGACGTAGGCGATCTTCCAGGCCGCGTTCTCCGCGTCGGCCACGCCGGAGTTCAGCCCACGCGCACCGAAGGGCGAGAGCAGGTGCGCCGCGTCCCCCGCGAGCAGTACCCGGCCGCACCGCATCCGGTCCGCGACGCGGGACTGGAAGCGGTACACCGAGCACCAGACCAGCTCGTAGTCGTGCTCCAGCGCCCCGCCGAGGACCTTCCGGATCCGTGCGTCGAGGGCCCCGGCGGCGATCTCGGCGTCGAGGTCGTGGTCCGGCGGAACCTGCCAGTCGATCCGGAACACCGAGTCCGGGCAGGGATGGATCAGCACCTGGCGGCCGGGGTTCCACTCGGGGTCGAAGTGGAAGCGCCGCTCGGTGGCCCAGCCGGGCAGGTCGGCGCGGACGTCGCAGATCAGGAAGCGGTCGTCGAAGGAGCGGCCCCGCAGTGCCACACCCAGCCGGGCACGCAGGTCGTCCGCCCGACCGCCGGCGCAGAGCACGGCGTGCGAGCCGGTCACGGTGGTTCCGTCCGCGCAGGTCGCGGACACCCCGCCCGCGTCCTGCACCAGGTCGGTGACCCGGTGACCCCACCGCACGTCGACCAGCGGCTGCTCGGCGATCCGCGAGTCGAGGATCGCCTCCGTGGTGCTCTGTGAGACGTTGACGAACGGCGGGAAGGCGGGGCGGCCGGGCTCGTCGAGCGTCGTCGCGAAGAGCTCCTCGCCCCGGTGGAAGGTGCGGGCGGTGGTCCAGGTGACGCCGGCGTCCGCGATCCGGCGGCCCGCGCCGACCGCCTCCCAGACGTCGAGCACGTCCCGCTGCTGGCAGATCGCCCGCGAACCCGCGGCCGTGCGGGCGGGGCGCCCGTCGAGCACGACCGACGGCACGCCCCAGCGCGCCAGCAGTAGCGCGGTCGTCTGGCCGACGGGGCCCGCGCCGACGACGAGTACCGGATCCATCGCCTCAGCCCTGCAGCTGCGCCCAGACCTCCCGGTCCCGCTCCGCGGTCCAGATCACCGGCCGCTCGATCCCGGACAGCTCGTCCCACAGGCGCGAGACGTCGAAGGGTAGGCAGTGCTCGAAGATCGGCCAGTGCCCGTAGTCGTCGACGAGGGCGGCGTGGGTGGCCTCGAAGGCCTCCTTCAGCGTCCCGCCCCGCTGCTGCACCGCTCCGACCTCGCGGAGCATGGTCGCGAGGAACCCGCGGGTCTGCTCGATCGCCGCGTCCACCTCGGCGCGCCCGCGGCTGACCGCACCGCGCCCGCCGACGAGCTGCTCCGCGCCGACCGCCTCGACGCGGTCCAACGTGGACCCCGCCCAGTCCCGGTGGAAGGCGTCCCCGGTGTAGAGCGCGGCCTTGGCCTCCACGAGATCGCCCGCGAACAGGATCCGGTGCCGCGGCAGCCAGGCGGTGAGGTCGCCCTCGGTGTGCCCGCGGCCGTGGAACTGCAGGACCAGGTCGCCGCGGTCACCGCCGAGGTCGATCGTGAGCCGGTCCGCGAAGGTCAGCGTGGGCCAGGTCAGGCCCGGGACCGAGTCGGCGCCCTCGGCGAGCCGCGGCATCCGCGCGAACTCCGAGTCCCAGTCCTGCTCGCCGCGCTCCGCGACGAGAGCCCGGGTGTTCTCGTGCGCGACGATCGCCTCCGCCTCGAACGCGCTCGCGCCGAGCACGCGCACCGCGTGGTAGTGGCTGAGCACCAGGTAGCGGACGGGCTTGTCGGTGTGCTCGCGGAGCCGGTCCAGCCACTTCCGCGCCGCGACCGGGGTGGCGAGCGCCTCGAAGCAGACGAGGAAGTCCTCCCCCTCGATCGCCCCGACGTTCGGGTCGCCCTCCGCGGTCAGGGCGTACACCCCGTCCGCGAGGATCTCGAGGGTCTGCTCCTTGGCGGCCGTGTCGGCGGACGACGCGAACGGACGAGCCATCTCGACGCTCCCTTGCGTGACTGGCCGGAACTGCCTGGTCAAAGCTTTGACCGTCGCCGAGGCTAGGCCCTCCCGCAGCCGGGGTCCAGGCCGCGGTACGCCCGGGGCGCCTGATGTGATGGTCACCCGTCGGAAACCTGACGTTGACCTGCACTGCGCATGCTCCTCGCATGGTCGGCGCCGGGGACGAGCCGCTGATCGAGTTCCGACTGCTCGGTCAGGTCGAGGCATGGAGCGCCGGCACCCGGATCGAGCTGGGCGGACCCAAGCAACGCGCCGTGCTCGCCTCGCTCGCGCTGCGCGCGGGCCGGGTGGTCTCCCAGGAGCAGCTCATCGACGATCTCTGGCCGGAGGACCCGCCCGCCCGCGCCGCGGCGACGGTCCAGGTCTTCGTGTCCAACCTGCGTCGCGCCCTCGAACCGGACCGCCCCCGCGGCGCCCCCGCGCGGATCCTCGCCACGGCCTCCCCCGGCTACCGGCTGGCCGTCGATCCCGCCGCGGTGGACGCGCACGAGTTCGGACGGTTGGTCGGGGCCGGGCGCGAGGCCCTGACCGGGGACGATCCGGAGCGCGCCGCCGAGCTGTTGGCGAGGGCCGCCGGGCTGTGGCGCGGCCCCGCCCTCGCCGACCTGCCGGAGGCGCCGTTCGCCCGCACCGAGGCGGCCCGGCTGGAGGAGCTGCGCCTCGGGGCCGCCGAGGACCGCGCGGACGCCGAGCTCGCCCTCGGCAGACACGACGTACTCGCCCCGGAGCTGGCCCGCCGGGTCCGCACCCACCCGCTGCGCGAACGCTCCCGCGCCCAGCTGATGCTCGCCCTCTACCGCTGCGGCAGGCAGGCGGACGCGCTGGCCGCCTACCGCGAGGGGCGCCGGATCCTCACCGACGAGCTCGGCCTCGAACCGGGCGCCCGGCTGCGCGAGCTGGAGCAGGCCGTGCTGCGGCAGGACCCGGCGCTGGCCTGGGCCGCGCCACCGCCCGTCGTGCTGCCCGCCGCGAGCCCGCCGCCGACGGTGGACGAACCCGGCCGCGTCCTCGTCGTCGACGACAGCGGGGTCAACCGCCGCGTCCTGGCCGCCGCGCTGGCCGAGCTCGGTCACGAGGTGCACACCGCCGAGAACGGGAAGGCCGCGCTCGAGCACCTGGCCGCGCACCCCGTGGACGTCGTGCTGCTGGACCTGCTCATGCCCGTCCTGGACGGCTACTCCACGCTCGCCGAGATCAAGGCCGATCCCGCGCTCGCCCACCTCCCGGTGATCATGGTGTCGACCGTGCACGAGATGGCCAGCGTGCTGCGCTGCATCGAGCTCGGCGCCACCGACTACCTGCCGAAGCCCTTCGGCGCCGAGATGCTGCGCGCGCGGCTGCGGTCCTCGCTCGCGGCCAAGCGGTTGCGGGACGCCGAGCTGCGCAGGCTCGCGGACGAACGGGAGGAGGCCGTGGACCTGCTGTCCCGACAGCTGCGGGAGATGACCCGCGAGGTCGAGGAGCGCGAGCGGGCCCTGCAGGCCGAGATCGCCGAGCTCCGCAGCCGGGTGGCGAGCGGATGAGGCCGGGTGGCGAGCGGCGCACGCTCAAGCGGCTGCTCCCGGTCGGCCTCGGGTTCGGCGGGGTCCTGCTGGCGGTGGTGCTGCTGGTCAGCCTGTTCGCCGAACAGAGCATGCAGGGGGCCACCGAGGCCGAGGTGCGGCGCTCGGAGTCCCTGCGGCTGGCCTACGAGCTGCGCCAGACCTCGGACGACCTCACCCGGATGGCCCGGTCCTACGTCGCCACCGGTGATCCGCACTACCTCGACTGGTTCCGGGAGATCCTCGCGATCCGGGCGGGCACCGCGCCGCGCCCGGTGGACTACGACGGCATCTACTGGGACGTCGTCAGCGACACCGGACGGCGACCCACCCCCTTCGAGGCGCCCGCCGCGTTCGCCGCGCTGGCGGACGGCGCCGGGTTCACCGCGGACGAGCAGCAGCTCCTGGCGACGGCCCAGGCCCGCTCGGACGAGCTGGCCGGCATCGAGGAGGAGGCCTTCGCGCTGCTGCCGGACCGCGACCGGGCCACCGCGCTCCTCTACGACGCCGAGTACCTGCACGCCAAGGCCGAGATCATGGACCCGATCGGGCAGGTGATCCGGCTCGTCGACACCCGCACGGCACAGGAGACCGCGGACGCCACGGCCCGGGCCCGCGGCTGGTCGGCGGCGGCGATCACCGTCGCGGTGCTGCTGCTCGCGGGGATGGCGGTGCTGGTCCTGTGGACCCGGCGGGCGGTGCTGCGGCCCGTCGGCGAGCTGGACGCCGCCACCGCCCGGATCGCCGCGGGGGAGCCCGAGGTCCGGGCGCCGGTCGAAGGCGTCGGCGAGATCAGCGCGCTGGCCACCCGGTTCAACGAGATGGCCGAACGCGTGCGGGCCCGGCAGGCGGACGTCATGCTGCTGCACCGGGTGGCGGCGACCGCGCACCGGGCCACCGACCTGGAGACCGCGACCCGCGAGGTGCTGGCGCTGGTCTGCGGGCACACCGGCTGGCCGCTGGGCCGCGCGGTGTTCGAGCACGCCGTCTACGAGCACGGCCGGATGCCGGTCGATCCCGCGCTGGTGGAGCGGGTGCGGGAGAGCGGTGAGCCGGTGTGGGCGGGCTCGGCGATCGGGCTCCCGGTGCGGGTCGGCACCGAGACCGTGGCCGTGCTGGAGTTCGTCGCGGGCCGCCGCACCGAACGGGACCCGGGGCAGCTCGCGCTGCTCGCGGACGTCGGCGCGCAGCTCGGGCAGGTGGTCGACCGGGTCCGCACGGCCGACGCGCTGCGGGACGCCGCCACCGCCGCCGAGGCCGCCAACCGCGCCAAGAGCGCCTTCCTCGCGACCATGAGCCACGAGATCCGCACCCCGATGAACGCCGTGATCGGCATGTCCGGGCTGTTGCTGGACACCGAGCTGGCCCCGGAGCAGCGGCAGTTCGCCGGGATCGTCCGAGACAGCGCGCACTCGCTGCTGCTGCTGATCAACGACATCCTCGACTTCTCCAAGATCGAGGCGGGCAGGCTGGAACTGGAGCAGGCCCCCTTCCACGTCGCCGAGTGCGTCGAGGGCGCGCTCGAGCTCGTCTCCGCGGACGCCGCCGCCAAGGACCTCGAGCTGCTCTGCCTGGTCGAGCCGGGGACCCCCGAAGGCCTGGTCGGGGACGTGACCCGGGTCCGGCAGGTGCTGCTCAACCTGCTCAGCAACGCGGTGAAGTTCACCGACCGCGGCGAGGTGGGCGTGACCGTCGGGCACCACGACGGGGAGTGGGTGTTCACCGTGCGGGACACCGGCATCGGCATCCCGCCGGACCGGCTGGACGCGATCTTCGAGGCGTTCACGCAGGTGGACGCCACCACCGCCCGCCGCTACGGCGGCACCGGCCTCGGCCTCGCGATCTGCAGGCGGCTGTGCGAGCTGATGGGCGGCACGGTCCGGGCCACGAGCACCCCGGGTGCGGGCTCCGCGGTCGTGTTCACCGTGCGGGCCGAGCCCACCGAGGCGGCCCGCCGCGACCCGGTCCCCACCGGGGACGCGCTGCGCGGGCTGCACGCCCTCGTCGTCGACGACCACGCCGGCAGCCTGCGCCAGCTGCGCCGCAGGCTGGGCTCGTGGGGGATGCAGGTCGCGGACACCACCTCCGGTGCCACGGCGCTGCGCTGGCTGGCCGAGGGTCGCCGGTTCGACGTCGCCGTGGTGGACGAGCCCGCCACCGCGGCCGCGGTGCAGGAGCGACAGCCGGGGATGCCGGTGGTCCTGCTGACGGCCCTGGGCCGGGTGCCGCACGCCGACCGGACCGGGGTGGCCGCCGTCGTCGCCAAGCCGGTGCGGCCCGCGCCGCTCTACCGGGCGTTGGCGGACGCCCCGGCGGACCCGGTCGTGCCCGGCGCCCGGATCCTCGTGGCCGAGGACCATCCGGTGAACCAGCGGCTGGTCCTGTTGCTGCTGCACCGGCTCGGGCTGCGCGCGGACTTGGCGGGCAACGGGCTCGAGGCCGTCGAGGCGGTTCGGGACCGGCACTACGACGTGGTGCTGATGGACGTCCGGATGCCCGAGCTGGACGGGCCCGGGGCGACCCGGCGGATCCGGGCCCTCGGCGGCAGACAGCCGTGGATCATCGCGGTGACCGCCGAGCCGGGCGGGCGGGCGGCCTGCCTCGCCGCGGGGATGGACGACCACCTGACCAAACCGCTGGTCGCCGCCGAGCTGGCGGAGGCACTGGCCCGCGCGAGCACACCGGCACCGCTCGGGCCCGCACCGCTGGACCCCGTCGCCCTGGACCGGCTGCGCGAGCTCGTCGGGCACGACCCGGAGACGCTGACCGGGCTCGTCGAGGACTTCCTCGCCGAGGCGCCCGCCCTGGTCGCCGCCCTGCGGGGCGAGGACTCCGCACGCGCGGCCCACACCCTCGCCGGACTGGCCGAGACCTTCGGCGCCACGGCGCTCGCCGCGCGGTGCCGCGCGGGCGACCCGATCGCGGCCGCCGCGGAGTACGCGCGGGTGAGCGCGGCGTTGCGGCAGCTCAGCGGGCATTTGGCGGACGTTTAGCGCTCCCGCGTTCACTTCCGCTCATCGACATCCCTGTGATCGGAAGGCCGCGATGAGCATCGAGGACGCCCCATCCACCACGGCGCCCGCACGCACGGGCGCCGCGAAGGAGACCCTGGAGGACTACACCCTCCGCTTCGCCCCACGCAGCTACCGGAAGTGGGGCACCGGCACGGTCGCCGTCTCGGCGCTCGGCGGCATCGCCTACCTCGCCGACTTCGCCATCGGCGCGAACATCGGTATCGCCTCCGGCACGGTCAACGCGCTGTGGGGCATCCTCGTCTTCGCCGTCGTGATCTTCGTGTCCGGCTTCCCGCTGGCCTACTACGCCGCGCGCTACAACCTGGACCTCGACCTGATCACCCGCGGCTCCGGCTTCGGCTACTACGGCTCGGTCGTCACGAACGTCATCTTCGCGACGTTCACGTTCATCTTCTTCGCCCTCGAGGGCTCGATCATGGCCCAGGGCCTCGAGCTCGGCCTGGGCATCCCACCGTGGCTCGGCTATGCGCTGTCCACGATCATCATCTTCCCGCTCGTCATGTACGGGATGTCGCTGCTGAGCAAGCTGCAGCTGTGGACCACCCCGCTGTGGCTGGTGCTGATGGTCGCGCCCTTCGTCTACCTGCTGATCCAGCACCCGGACTCGATCGGGCAGTTCTTCGGCTACCAGGGTGAGAACGGCACGGGCGCGCCGAACCTCGGCGCCGTCATGCTGGCCGCAGGCGTGTGCCTGTCGCTGATCGCCCAGATCGCCGAGCAGATCGACTACCTGCGCTTCATGCCGCCCAAGACCCCGGAGAACAAGCGCCGCTGGTGGACCGCGATGGTCCTCGCCGGGCCGGGCTGGGTCTTCTTCGGCGCCATCAAGCAGGTCGTCGGGCTCTTCCTCGCCGTCTACCTGATCACGAACGTCGCGGGCGGCGCGGACGTGGCCAACGAGCCGGTGCACCAGTTCCTGGAGATCTACAACCAGTTCCTGCCGCCGTGGGCCGCGATCGCGCTCGCCGTGATCCTCGTCGTGATCAGCCAGATCAAGATCAACGTCACCAACGCCTACTCCGGCTCGCTGGCCTGGACGAACTCCTTCACCCGGGTCACCAAGCACTACCCCGGCCGCCTGGTGTTCGTCGGGGTGAACCTGCTGATCGCGCTGGTGCTGATGGAAGCCAACATGTTCGACTTCCTCAACACCATCCTCGGCTTCTACGCCAACTGCGGGATGTCCTGGATCGTCGTGGTCGCCGTGGACATCGCGGTCAACAAGTACCTGCTGAAGCTCTCGCCCATCCAGCCCGAGTTCCGCCGCGGGATGCTCTACAACGTCAACCCGGTCGGCTTCGGCTCGATGCTGGTCTCCGCCGGGGTGTCCATCCTGGTCTTCTTCGGCGCCTTCGGCTCCGGCATCCAGCCGTACAGCCCGCTGGTCGCGATCGGCCTGGCCGTGGTGCTGCCGCCGCTCCTGGCGATCGCCACCAAGGGCAGGTACTACCTGCGCCGCACGGACGACGGCATCGACCTGCCGATGTACGACGAGCACGGCAACCCGTCCGGCGAGGTGCTGGACTGCCACGTCTGCGGCGAGTCGATCGAGCGCCCGGACATGATGGCCTGCGAGGCGCACTCCGCGCACGTCTGCTCGCTGTGCCTGAGCCAGGACAAGACCGGCGAGCACGTCCTGCCCGCCCAGGTCTGACGGTCCCGCAGGCCGCACCCGCCCGGGTGCGGCCTGCGTTCGGCGCGCCGGAGGGGTGCGCGCCGGCCGGTGCGGGTAGGCCGGGGGCATGAGCGTCTCCTTCGCCGCCGTCGTCCTCGGGTCGCCGAACCCGCCCGCGCTCGCCGCCTTCTACCGCGGGCTCCTCGGCTGGGACACCGTCGAGGAGTCCGCGGAGTGGGTGCGGGTGCTTCGCGATCCCGACGGCCATCCGTTCTGCCTCTTCCTCCCGGGCGCCTAGGCTCGCGGTGTGCGCAGCAAGGTCACCCCGGACGTCTTCGATCCGCGGATCTTCGCGGCCGGGATCCCGCACGAGTCCCTGCGCCTGCTGCGGGACGAGGAGCCCGTCTCGTGGCAGCCCGAGCACGAGGTCGGGATCTGGCCTGCCGGACCGGGCTTCTGGGCGGTGACCCGGTACGCGGACGTCCGGACCGTGCTGCGCACCCCCGCGGACTTCTCGTCCTCGCTGGGCGCGACCCAGATCCGCGACCCGGACCCCGCGGACCTGCCGTTCCTGCGCCGGATGATCCTCAACATGGACCCGCCGGAGCACATGCGGCTGCGTCGACTGGTCACCGGCGCCTTCAGCCGACGGCGGCTGGAGACCTTCGCGGCGACCGTGCGGGCCCGGGCCGAGCGCCTGCTCGACGGGCTGCGGCGCGAGGGCGGCGGCGACCTCACCGCCGTCACGGACGACTTCCCGCTGCAGAACCTGGCGGACCTGCTGGGGGTGCCCGCCGAGGATCGCGCCCAGCTGCTCCACTGGACGAACCGGGTGATCGGCTACCAGGACCCCGAGCACGCCACCGTCGTCACCGACGCCGAGGGCGAACCCGTGAACCCCCGCTCCCCCGCCCAGCTCGCGGACATGTTCGGCTACGCGGACCGGCTCGCCGCGACGAAGCGCCGCGAGCCCGCGGACGACGTCATGAGCGCCCTGGCACACGGCGGCGACCTCACGGGCCCCGAGCTGCAGATGTTCTTCTTCCTGCTGGTGGTCGCGGGCAACGACACCGTCCGCAGCGCCCTGCCCGGCGGCCTGCTCGCCCTGCTCGACCATCCGGAGGAGCACGCGCGGCTGCGCGCGGACCACGCCCTGCTCCCGAGCGCGATCGAGGAGCTGCTGCGCTGGCACCCGCCCGTGCTCACCTTCCGACGCACCGCGACGCGCGACCTGGAGCTGGGCGGGCGGCGCATCGCGGCGGGCGACAAGGTGGTCGTGTACCACGTGTCCGCGCACTACGACGAGCGCCGTTTCCCGGACCCGCTCCGCCTCGACCTGGCCCGCGCGGACAACGACCACCTCGCCTTCGGCCAGGGCCCGCACCTCTGCCTCGGCGCCGCGTTCGCCCGTCTGCAGCTGCGCGAGTTCCACTCCGCCCTGCTCGCGCTGCCGCCGCTCCGCCCGGCAGGTGAGCCGCGCCGCCTCACGTCGAACTTCATCAACGGCGTGACCCGGCTGCCGGTGGAGTGGTGACCTGCGGCACCGGAGTGACCTCGGCCGTCTCCCTCCAGTGAGGATCCTGTTCGCCGTCGCGGCCGGGACGACGAGCGGCCCCTCGGCCACGGAGCCGCCGGCGGCGGTCCCGCCGCCCGAGCAGGCGGCGAGCGAGGCGCGCCCCGTCACCGGCATCCGGCTACCCCTGGACCGGGGCCGCACCCACCGCGGCGAACAGGTCGCCGTCGAGGTAGTTCGTCCAGTCGGCAGCGGTCAGGCCGTGTCCGCCGGAGCGCAGGTGGTAGCTCATCGCGGGTCCCCGGAAGCCCTGGTCCGCGGCCGGGGGCCACGCGGTCGACGCCAGGCCGGTGTCGCCCAGCCCGTACAGCGCGTACACCGGGGCGGCGGCCCGGTAGGCCAGGAACTCGCCCTCCGGGTCGGCGTTGGCGTCCTCGGTGGCGCTCCCGACGACGACCCTGCGGGGCGCCATCAGCGCCAGCAGCTGGTGCTGGTCGACGGGAAGCTCGTCCACCCGGTCCCCGTAGGCCCGGTAGACGGGCGGGAACCAGTGGGGGAACGCCCGGGTGAGCTGGGCGACGCTCTCGCCGCCTTCCCCGCCGCCGCTGCGGCGCGCGAGCGCGGTGCCGGTCGAACCGGCGTCGTTCGCGACCGCCGCCGCGAACCGGGTGTCCTGCGCCCCCGCCCAGAGCGCCGCCTTGCCGCTGCGGGAGTGGCCGAGGACGGCGACCTTCGCGGCATCGACGTCCGGGTCGGTCTCCAGGTAGTCCATGACCCGGCTCGCGCCCCAGGCCCAGGCGCTGATCGCCCGACCCGCGTCCGCGGGCAGCTCCTCGCCCGCGGGGTGGAAGAGATCGATGACCCCGTCGCGGTAGTCGCCGCCGTCCGGCGCGAGGTCATCGGTCCGCAGCGCGACGAAGGCGTAGCCGGCCTTCACGATCGTCGACACCGGCGCGTAGTCCGACGACCGTGCGGGGTCCTCGTCCACGGCGCCGCGATGGTCGATCATCAGGAACGTGCCCGCGGGGCGCGCCGCGGGCAGGAACAGCGGGACCTCGATCCTCCTCGTCCCCCGGGGACCGGTGAGCGTGATGGTCACGATCTTCCGCCGCACACCCCCGACCTCGGACTGCGCGACCCCGAAGGTCTGCGCGGTCGGCGCGGGCAGGCTCCGCCCGTAGACGTTCTCCTGGAAGGCCTCCAGCAGCTCGGCGCGTCGGACGCCCTCCCAGTCCGCCACCGTGGTGACGGCGCCACCGTCGTCGCGGCGCAACGGATTCGGGTAGTCGACCCCGTCGATGGCGACCGTCTCCGGGGCCGGTGCGGCGAGCGCCTGGCCCTGCAGCGCGACTCCCCCGCCCGCGCACAGCGCCACGACCACCGCTACTGACCCCAGGCGTCTGGTGACGGTACGCAGTGGGCGGGAGTGACGGATGGTGCCCACGGGGCGAATCTACGCAGTTCGCGTGACGCCGCAACCACGGTCGGCGCACGCACGTCGATCGGACGACCCCCGTCCGGCTGACGCTGCGTCCTCACGCTTCGTCGAGGGACGCGATCTGCGCGGCGAACTCGGCCCGCAGCCGGTCCTTGCGGTCCGGCGGCAGCCAGGCCGCCTCCACGCCCGCCAGCGCGATCCGGGCCCCGTCCTCGGCACCGAACCCCATGGCGGGCAACGCCTCCGCGTACTCCCGCCCGATGTCGGTGCGGAAGAAGGTGGGGTCGTCCGTGCTCAGCGTGACGTTCAGGCCTGCCCGGATCATCCGCGCCACCGGATGCTCCGGGGTCATTTCCCACCCGGAGAGGACCTGCGTCGAGTACGGCGTGCAGGTGAACGGGATCTGCAGCTCCCGGGCGACCTCGACGACGGCCGGATCGTCCATCACGTGGTAGCCGTGGTCGATGCGGGCGCAGCCCAGCTGCTCGATCGCGATGGTGACCGCCTCGGCCGTCGAGCCCGGGATCTCGGCCACGTGCGCGGTCCGGTTGAGCCCGTGCCGCGAGGCGAGGGCGTACGCCTCGGTCCACAGCTCGGGGGACTCCGTGTTCTCCGGCGTCAGGTAGTCCTGCCCGATCCCGACGACCTCGGGGCGGCCGTCGTCGAGCACCGTGCGGACCAGCGCGACGGCGTCCTCGGGCGGGCGGTGCCGGGCGACCGCCGGGATGATCCCGAACCCCACGCCGAAGTCCCGCTCGGCCGCCGCGAGCCCGGCGACCATCGCGTCGAGCACCTCAGTGTACGGGATCGGGAAGAGGTCGGCGTTGACGAAGTACTCCCGGTACCGCAGGTTGCCCGCGGCGACCGCGTCCTCGACGGACTCGTAGGCCACCCGCTCGAACACGCCCTTGTCGGTGAACACGTGGTTCGCGGCCTCGAAGGCCACCAGGAAGTCCACGATGTTGTCGTAGCCGAACAGGACCTCCGGGTCGTAGGAGGGCAGCGGCACCTCCTTCTCCCGGGCCAGCTCGATCAGCGTCGCAGGCCGGATGGTGGCCACGAAGTGGCAGTGCAGCTCGACCTTGGGCAGGCGTCGCAGGTAGTCGGGGAGGTCCAACGGTGACTCCTCAGATCAGGGTGCAGACGGTCTTGAGCTCCTGGTGGGCGGCTGGCCGGGGGCGCCGTTCTCGGAGCCCCGGCCCGAGATCCCGTGCCCGCCTTGACCAGCTCCGGGGCGAAGTACGAATGGCAGTTGACCCAGGCCGTGCCCGCCCGCAGCGCCTGCGCGGCCGGCTCCGCGGTGCTCAGGTCCCGGGTCCAGACGCTCGCGGCCAGCCCGTACCGGGTGTCGTTCGCCGGGGCGAGTGCCTCGTCCAGCGAGTCGAGCGGGACGAGCCCGGCGACCGGCCGCAGATCTCCTCGCGCACGAGCCGCGAGTCCGGCTCCGCCCCGACGACCACGGTCGGCCGGACGAACGCCCCCTCCGCGCGACCGCCGGTGAGCACAGCCGGGTGAACCGGTCCGCCGCCCCGCGCACCAGGTCGCGCCCGACCGCCGTCGATCATGCCCTGGAACTCCCCGCTGCTCATGGCTCGGCGAGCGTCCGGGCCCGGCTGCTCTGGCAGGGACCAGGCGGGGAAGGCGCGGCGGGCGGCCGTGACCGCGGCGTCGACCTCGGCGGGCCCCGCCGGCGAGACCTCGCGGAGCACCGCACCGGTGGCCGGGTCGGACGTCTCGAAGCGAGCGCCGGACCAGATCCACTTCCCGCCGACCAGCAGCGTCTCACCACCGTCTCGGGTCACACCGACTCCTTCACGAGGTCCGCGGCGCGCTCGGCGACCGCGATCACCGGCGCGTTGGTGTTGCAGGAGGGCAGGCTGGGGAAGACGCTCGCGTCGACCACCCGCAGCCCGTCCACACCGTGCACCCGCAGCTCCCGGTCCAGGACCGGCCCCATCGCCGCAGTGCCCGCCACGTGGAAGAACGTCGAGGTCGCGAGCCGGACGAACGCCTCCCGCTCCGCCGCGCCGAGCCTGCGTTCCGGGGCGGCCGGGCCCGCGCTCACCGCCCGCAGCGCCCGCGTCTCCCCCAGCTCCTGGATGAACTCGACGCCCGCGCAGAGTGCAGCCACATCCGCCGGATCGGCCACCAGGTTCGGCTGGATCCGCAGGGGCGCAGCGGGATCGGCGGAGGTGAGCCGCACCGAACCGAGACTTCGGGCACGCATCAGCCCGGGCGAGACCGCGAAGACCGGCGGATCGAGCCGGTACCGCGCGGCGACCTCGGGCGTCGCGTGGGAACCCTGCACCACGAAGGCGTGCAGGTCCGGCCGGTCGGCGCCGGGGCCGCACCAGTTGAGCATCGCGCCCCCGCCGGTGCCGCGGACCGGACCGAGCGGCTCGCGGGCACGGAAGGTCATCCCGGTGACCAGCGGATGGTCGGCCAGCCGCTCCCCGACCGGCAGGTCCGCCCGCACTCCGATCCCGAGGTCCCGCAGGTGGTCCGCAGGCCCGATGCCGGCGAGCATGAGCAGCCGCGGCGTCTCCAGCGCGCCCGGACAGAGGATCACCTCACGCTCGACGCGCAGCACAGCCGAGGCCCGTGGGGCACGAGCGCCGTGGTCGATCCGGTACCGGGCGCCGACGCAGCGCTCCCCCGCGAACTCCAGCCCCGTCACGACCGCTCCGCAGCGGATCTCCAGGTTGGGCCGGTCGGCGACGGGCGCGAGGTACCCGTCCGCGGCGCCGTGCCTGCGGCCCGCGCACACGGTGAACTCGGGGACCGTCGCTCCGGCGTTCGAGGCGCCGTTGGCGTCCGCGATCAGCGGCAGGCCCCGCTCCGCGGCTCCGTCCAGCACCGCGAGCGCGACCGGGTGCGGATCGGCCTCGCGCTCGACGTGCATCGGCCCACCGCGCCCCCGCCACTCGTCACCCCCGCTCGCACAGTCCTCCGACCTGCGGAAGTACGGCAGCAGGGAGGCGAAGTCCCAGCCCTCGCCCCAGGCGTCGTAGTCGGCCGGATGGCCGCGGTACCAGAGCATCGCGTTGGTGGCGCTGCTTCCGCCCAGCACACGACCGCGCGGGATCGGGATGTGCCGGTGCAGCGTCGGCGCGGCAGGCTCGTAGGCGTGCCCCCAGTCCAACGGACCGCCGATCAGCTCGGTCCAGCGCGCCGGGTCGCGCACCGCGGCGCCACCCTCCGCGGGCCCCGCCTCCAGGAGCACGACGCGCACGGACGGGTCGTCGGACAGCCTGCGGGCGAGCACGCAGCCCGCGCTGCCGCCCCCGATCACCAGGTAGTCAGTTGTGCTCACTGGGCCCCATGATCACGATGCCCTCCGACTCCTCGACGTGCCGGACGAACACGTACTTGTCCTCCCGGCCGTCGCTGTGCTTGCGCGTGATCCCGGGCTCGACCTCGCCGGACACCTTCGCCACCACCACGTACGGCACGGTCGCCGCGAGCCCGGCCGCGCAGTGCGCGGCGAACTCCTCCACGGTCCGGGCGGTGTGCGCCTCGGTCACCCCGGCGCCACGGGCGATCGCGGCGAGGTCGACGCGGCCGGAGGCGGTGTGCGTGGGCGGGCCGCCGATCGACTGGTAGCGCTCGTTGTCCCAGACGGCCACGAACAGGTTCGCGGGCTGCTCGTTGCCCAGAGTCGCGAGGATCCCGAGGTTGAACAGCAACCCCCCGTCGGTGTCGAGGGACACGATCCGCCGGTGCGGCAGCCCGACCGCGAGCCCGAACGCCTCCGGTGTCACGCAGCCCAGCTGCTGCTGGAACAGGCTGGCCGCCCGCATGTGCGGGGCGGCGGTGTACCACTCGTCGACGCTGCCGCCCAGGGACAGGACCACCAGCTCGTCGGACAGCAGCCCCGCGAGCTCGACCATGCAGTCGTACCGCTTCATCGGACGATTCCCCCGCCCAGCGCGACCGCGGAGTGGTAGTAGCTCGCGTAGGCCAGCTCGTAGGCATCCACGATGGACCGGGCGATCTCGGACTCCTCCCGGACCACCCGGTACGGGATGCGCAGCGCGTCCAGCACCGGCTCCATGGTGACCCCGTGCGGGACGGCCCACCAGTTGTTCTCACCCATCTCGCCGCGGTAGCTCATCAGCATGACGACCGGGATCCCGGCGCCGAGGCCCATCCGCGCCAACGGTTCCACCGAGGCGCGCAGCCCCGAGTTCTCCATGACGAGCACCGCCCGCCTCCCGGACAGGAAGACCCCGCCGCAGATCGCGGCACCCTCGCCCTCGTTCGTCACCCGGATCGTGCGCAGGTCCGGATCGGCGTCCATCGCGGGATAGAGCGGCTTGAACAGCGAGTCGGGGAGGTAGCAGGCCACGCTCACCCCCGCCCGCTTCAACCCGGCGAGCACCTCGCCCACCGCCGAATCGTGCATCTCGCGCTCCTTACACCTGGAAGAACCGACCGAGTCCCATGCCGCGCAGCGCCCGTCGGTAGGCGACGGAGCTGCGGTCCGCGGCGATGTTGACCTCGATCCGGGGGTCGAACGGCAGGTTCTCCGGGCGCTGGGCCTCCACGATGGCCCGGTCCTCGGCGAACACCCGCAGGTTGAACGCCTCCACCTCGGCGACGGTCTGCTGCGTGAAGACGTCCTTGGCCACCAGGCAGAACAGCCGGGTGGACCGGGCGCTCACCGGGGTCGCGGCGTTCAACAGACCCAGCCTGCCGCCGTCCGGGAAGTGGACGACGAGCGTGGGGGTGAAGGGCAGGTGCATCTCGAACGCGCGCAGCCAGGACGCCCCCGGGAACGGGTTCTCCACCCCGGCCGCGTAGTTGGCGACGGTCGACCGGTAGTGCACGCGGAACCCGGTCGGAGTCGGCACCGGCCGGTAGGGCGGCACCTCGGTGTCCGCGGGGTCGGCGAACGTCGCGGTGTGGACGAAGGCGAAGTGGCCGACGTCGAGGAAACCCTCCACCTGTCGGCCCGCGAACGCGGCGATGTCGAAGGGTGGCAGGGTCACGCACTGGAAGCCCGGGGCGTCCCAGTTCGGCATCGGCGGGATGCCGGGCTCCCCGGTGGGCCGCAGGCAGGTCCAGACCAGCCCGTACCGCTCGACGACGGGGTACGTGCGCAGGTGCAGGCGCTCCGGGATCCGTGCCGCGGGATCGGCCGGGACCCGCACGCAGCGCCCGCCCACCCCGAACCGAAGGCCGTGATAGGCGCAGGTCAGCGCCTCGCCGTCGGTCGTGCCCATGGTCAGCGGGACCCCGCGGTGCGGGCACAGCTCGTCCGCGACGACGATCTCCGCGCCCGCCCGGTAGACCACCAGCGGCGCGTCCAGCAGCGTGGCGGCGACGGGGCCGCGCCCGAGGTCCGCGGTCCGGGCGACGGCGTACCAGTACCCGGTGAGGATGTGCCGGTCCGCGGGGTCGAACGTGCTCTCCATCGGCCCTCCTCCCGGGACGCGTTGCGGCGCGGAGACGGCCCTCGCACCCGCCACCGGAAGGGGGTCCTCCTCCGCAGGGGAGCTGCGGATCGTTCACCGGCACCGCCGGACGGACGGACACCACCGTCGTGGTGGCTTGTTGCGGGCGGATCCCGCGCCGGTTACAGGTCGATGAAGCAACCCTCGAGGTCGGTCCCCAGCCCGCGGCCGATGCGCCGCAGGAGTGGGCCGGGGGCGGACAGGCAGCGCTCCGGATCGAGGTCGGCCAGCGCGATCGCCCCGGTGAGCCCCGCGTGCGCCAGCACGTCGGGGTCGAGGTCGCAGCGTCCACACACGGCGATGGCCGGCACGCGGGCGGCACGGGCTGCCGCCGCCACCCCGGCGGGGGCCTTGCCGTGCAACGTCTGCGCGTCCAGGGCGCCCTCCCCGGTGACGACGAGGGAGGCGCCGCGGAGGTGCTCGGCGAACCCCACGAGGTCGAGCACCACCTCGATCCCGGGCCGACGGCGGGCACCGAGCACCGTCAATGCCGCGAATCCGACCCCGCCCGCGGCCCCCGCCCCGGGTACGGCGGCGGAACGCGCCCCGACACTCGCCCGCGTCACCGGGACCTCGGCCTGCGACAGCCCCGGCGCCCGGGCGACGAGCGACGCGAACCTCGTCAGACCCGCGTCCAGCAGCGCGACCTCGCGCGGACCCGCACCCTTCTGCGGCCCGTAGACCGCGGCGGCGCCGTGCGGGCCGAGGAGTGGGTTGTCGACGTCGCAGGCCAGCACGATCTCGACCTCGGCCAGGCGCGGGTCCAGCCCGCGAAGGTCGACGTCCGCGGCGTCCCGCAGTGCACCGCCGCCGTCCGGGAGGTCCTCGCCGTCCGCGTCGACGATCCGCGCGCCGAGGGCGGCGAGCAGGCCCGCTCCCCCGTCGGTGCAGGCACTGCCGCCGAGGCCCAGGATGATCCGCCGAGCCCCCGCGTCGAGGGCGGCGGCGAGCAGCTCACCGGTCCCGCGACTGCCGGCGCGCAACGGGTCCGGGTCCGCGAGCGCGAGCCCCGAGGCCGCGGCCAGCTCCACGACGGCGGTCCCGCCCCGCAGTCCGAACGCCGTGTCCACCGGCTTCCCCGTCGGTCCGCTCGCCGTGACCGGGATCCGCCGGAAGCCGGCGGCGAGGGCGGCCTCCAGCGTGCCCTCGCCGCCGTCGGCCACCGGCAGCTCGACGGCCCCGTGCCCGGCGTCCCGCAGCCCGGCCACCAGGTGCCCGGCGACCTCGGCCGCGGTGAGCGTGCCCTTGAACTTGTCCGGCGCGACGAGGACTCTCACGGGAGCGGGATGGTGGCGGTCGGTGCGTGCTCCCGGGTCGTCGCGAGCTCCTCGAACTCCACGACCGCGTCCAGCTCCTGCCCCATCGAGATGTTCGTGACCCGCTCCAGCACGACCTCGACGACGACCGGGACCCGGTGCAGCCGAACCAGCTCCCGCGCCCGGGCGAACGCAGCGGGCAGGTCGGCCGGGTCCGTCACGCGGATCGCGTTGCAGCCCAGCCCCTCCGCGACCTTCACGTGGTCCACGCCGTACTTGTCCAGCTCCGGGCTGTGGATGTTGTCGAAGCCGAGCTGCACGCAGTAGTCCATGTCGAACCCGCGCTGCGCCTGGCGGATCAGCCCCAGGTAGGAGTTGTTCACCACGACGTGGATGTAGGGCAGCGTGAACTGCGCCCCGACCGCCAGCTCCTCGATCATGAACTGGAAGTCGTAGTCGCCCGACAGGGCGACGACGGTGGCGTCCGGATCCGCGACCCGCACGCCCAGCGCGGCCGGGACGGTCCAGCCCAGCGGGCCCGCCTGGCCGCAGTTGATCCAGTGCCGCGGCCGCTGGACGTGCAGGAACTGCGCGCCCGCGATCTGGCTCAGCCCGATCGTGCTGACATAGCGGGTGTCCGGTCCGAACGCCTTGTTCATCTCCTCGTAGACCCGGTGCGGCTTGATGGGGACGTCGTCGAAGTGGGTCCGGCGCTGCAGCGACCCCTTGCGCTCGACGCACTCCCGGACCCACGCGCCGCGCTCCGGCAGGGTCCGCTCCCGGGCGGCCTCGAGGGCGCGGCGCAGGAACGCGCCCGCATCGGAGGTGACCCCGTAGTCCGGCGCGAACACCCGCCCGATCTGGGTCGGCTCGATGTCCACGTGCACGAACCGCCGCCCGCGCCGGTAGACCTCCAGCCCGCCGGTGTGCCGGTTCGCCCACCGGTTCCCGATCCCCAGCACCAGGTCCGACGCGAGCAGGGTGGCGTTGCCGTACCGATGCGCGGTCTGGATCCCGGCCATCCCCGCCATCAGCGGGTGGTCGTCCGGGATCGCGCCCCACCCCATCAACGTCGGGATGACCGGGATGTCGAGCAGCTCCGCGAACGCGACGAGCTCCGCGCAGGCGTCGGCGTTGACGATCCCGCCACCGGCGACGATGACCGGTCGCTCGGCGCCCTCCAGCAGGTCCAGGACCCGGTCGACCTGGGCACGCGTGGCCTCCGGCCGGTGCACCGGCAGCGGCGCGTAGGTCTCCGGATCGAAGTCGATCTCGGCCTGCTGGACGTCGATGGGCAGGTCCAGCAGCACCGGTCCCGGCCTGCCGGACCGCATGAGATGGAAGGCCTGCGCGACCGCGCCCGGGACCTGGGCGGGCTCGCGGACCGTCATGGCCAGCTTGGTGACGGGCGCGGCGATCGCCGCGATGTCGACCGCCTGGAAGTCCTCCTTGTGCAGCCGCGCGACCGGCGCCTGCCCGGTGATCGCCAGGATCGGGATCGAGTCCGCCATCGCCGAGTACAGCCCGGTGATCATGTCGGTGCCTGCGGGCCCGGAGGTCCCGACGCAGACGCCGATGTTGCCCGCCTCGGCGCGGGTGTAGCCCTCGGCCATGTGGGAGGCACCCTCGACGTGCCGGGCGAGGACGTGGGTCAGCGTGCCGTCGCGGCGGACGGCGTCGTAGAAGGGGTTGATCGCGGCGCCCGGCAGGCCGAAGAGGTGGGTGACGCCCTCCGCCTTCAGGATCGCGACGGCGGCGTCGACGGCGCGCATCCTCATGCGGTTGCCCTCCCCGAGAGTTCCTCGACCTGCTTCAGCAGCGCGCTGTGGTCCAGCCCGCCGTGTCCCTGCGCCCGCAGCGAGGCCACGAGCTGTGCCACGTGGGCACCCAGCGGGATCGCGACGCCCGCCTCCCGCGCCGCCGTCGTCACGATGCCCATGTCCTTGTGGTGCAGGTCGATCCGGAAGCCGGGGGCGAAGGTGCGGGCCCGCATGCCTGCGCCCTTGCGGGCCAGCACGGTGCTGCCCGCGAGACCACCCTGGAGCACCGCGAGCGCGGACTCGGTGTCCACGTCGTGGGCCTCCAGGAACACCAGCGCCTCGGCGACGAGCTGGATGTTCCCGGCCACGATGAGCTGGTTGGCGGCCTTCACCGTCTGCCCCGAGCCCGCCGGGCCGACGTGCACGACGGTCCTCCCCACCGTCTCGAGCAGGGGCCGCGCCGCCTCGACGTCCTCGGCGGCACCGCCGACCATGATCGACAGTGCGGCCTCGACCGCCGCGGGCTCGCCCCCGCTGACCGGGGCGTCGACCGGACGGATCCCGCGCTCGCGCTCGGCCTCGGCGATCCGGCGCGCGACGTCCGGGCGGATGGTCGAGCAGTCGATGTGCAGGGTGCCGGGCTTCGCGTTCGCCAGGATGCCGTCGTCCCCTCGATCGGAACCGAAGACGAGGCTCTCGACGTCCGGGCTGTCCGGGACCATGGTGATCACGACGTCCGCCTCGCGGACCGCGTCGGCGGTGTCGGTGGCGGCGCGCCCACCGCGCTCGACCAGGACGTCGACGGCGAGCCGGGACAGGTTGTGGCCCACGACGTCGTGGCCTGCGTCGACGAGGTGGCCCGCCATGGGACCGCCCATGATGCCGAGGCCGATGAAGGCGATGGTCTGCTGACTCATGCGGTGACCTTTCGGGTGGGGATGTACTCCAGCGCGATCCGGCCGGTGTAGCCGGCCCTGTCCAGCGCGTCGAGCACGTGGGGGAAGTCGATCCCGCCGGTACCGGGCTCGTGGCGACCCGGGGCGTCGGCGAGCTGAACGTGGGCGATGCGATCGGCGTACCGGGTGATGGCGGCGTCGAGGTCGTCGCCGTTGACGGCGAGGTGGTAGGCGTCGAACAGCAGCCCGAGGCTCCGCCCGATCGTCGGGCCTGCGAGCTCGCCCGCGTGCGCTCCGACCCGGTCGAGCACGGCCACGGCGTCCGCGGCGGTGCGCAGCGGGTAGCGCTCGGCGCCGCTCAGCGGCTCCAGCGCCACCGTGGCGCCGATGCGGCCCGCCTCCTCGGCGGCGTGGGCCAGGTTCTCGTCGGCGACGTCGTCCTGACCGGAGGCGCCGTCGATCCGGTTGCCGTACAGGGCGTTGAAGACCTCGATGCCGAGCCGCTCGCCCAGGGCGACGGCCACGGCCACCGAGTCGCGGAACTCCTGCTCCCGCCCGGGCCAGGACACGAGCCCGCGGTCCCCGGCGGGCATGTCGCCCCCGGTGAAGTTGAGGCCGCGCAGCCCCACCCCGGAGTCCTCGATCGAGCGGGCGAAGCGGTCCACCTCGGCGTCCGACGGTGAGGCCGACTCGAACGGCCACCAGAACTCGACCTCGGTGAAGCCCGCCGCGGCCGCGGCGGCGGCCCGCTCGAGGACCGGCACGTCGGGCAGACAGAGCGAACAGTTGAGCACGTACACGGTTCCTCCGATGCGAAGGGGGTCAGCGGGCTGCGCGGAAGCGTGCACCCAGGGTCTCGCGGCCCGCGTCGGTGGGGGCGCCCCAGAGGCGTACTCGGGACAGTCCGCCGTCGGGGTGGATGTCGAGGCGGACCCCGGTCACCGGGGGCGCCTCGCTCAGCACGAGGCGGTGCACGGTGTCCGGCTCCAGAGGGGTCTCCACGAGGGTCCGGCCGCCGCCGCTCAGGGTGGCCGACGCCGGGGCGTTGTGCAGGAAGTACCGCGTGTCCAGCTCGACGACCGCGATCCGCGACTCCACGGCGAGGCCGATCTCGACCCAGTCGTTGCCGGTGCCGCGGCGGCGGGCGGTCTCCCAGCCCTCCCCCATCGACCGGGCGGGGCCGGGGAGCAGCAGGTGGTGCGGCTCGCTGTAGAAGCGGTTCGACACGTCCCGGATGTGGCCGCCGTTCTCGACGGCGGCGAGGTCGACGGTGCCGAGCGCTCCGACGAGCGCGGGGTCGGGCAGTGCCTCGCCGAACACCCGGAGGCGGGCGACCCCGCCGTCCGGCACGATGCGCAGCCGGACCTCGGTCACCCGGCGGTCGCACCGGACGTCGAAGGCGTTCTCGCTGTCGCCCTTCAGGTCCGACAGCGGGACCAGGGCGAACCAGTCCCCGTCCGCACGTCCGTCGACGGCGGCCTGCGGCGGGTAGTTGCCGGTGAACCAGGTCGTATCGACCACGATCCGCCGGACGATCCCGGCCGCGCCGAGCCGGACCACGGCCTCGTCGTGCCCCGGCGAGCGCCGACGGCGGGTCTCCCAGCCGTCGTAGACCTTGCCGCGGTGGCCGAACGTGGTCGGGTCGAACTCCGGCGACCCGGGGACGATCAGGTTCTCCTTGGCGGCGAACGACTCGTCGGTCGCGGAGACCACGGAACCGCCGACCGTGCGCAGGGCGAGATCCGGGTGCATCAGGTGTCTCCTCGTCTGATCAGCCGTCCGTGGGGCCGATCGGGGTCGATCCGCGTGCCGCGCAGCCAGGTGCCGCGGACGGCGCCGTGCAGCGTGCGACCGGCGTACGGGGTGGTGGGGTGACGGTGGGCGAGGGCGCCCACCGTGACGGTCTCGTCCGGGGCGACCACCGCGAGATCGGCCGCGGCACCGACCGCGATGCGACCCTTGTGGCCCAGCCCGACCAGGTCCGCGGGTGCGGTCGCCATCCGCTCGACGACGGCCGCGAGCGACCAGCCGCGACGCCGGGCCTCGGTCCACACGACCGGCAGCCCGATCTGCAGGGACGCGATCCCGCCCCACGCCGAGCCGAAGTCCCCGGTGCCCTTGAGCTCGGGGGTCGCGGGCGAGTGGTCGCTGACGACCATGTCGATCACCCCGTCGGCCAGGCCCCGCCAGAGCAGGTCCCGGTTGGCCTCCTCGCGGACCGGCGGGCAGCACTTGAAACGGGTGTCGCCGTCCGGCACCTCCTCGGCGGTGAGCGCGAGGTAGTGCGGGCAGGTCTCCACGGTGACCCGGACGCCATCGGCGCGGGCCTCCGCCAGCAGCGGTACCGCCCTCGCGGACGAGAGGTGGACGATGTGCACCCGGCCACCGGTCTCCCGGGCGGCCGCCAGCACCCGCGCGATGGCCGAGTCCTCCGCCTCCGCGGGGCGCGACGCCAGGAAGTCCGTGTACCGGGTGCCGTGGGCCTCTGCGATGAACGCCGCGTCCTCGGCGTGCGCGAGCAGCACCCCGTCGCCGAGGGCGCGCAGGGCCCCCCGGGGGTCGGGCAGCGGCGGGAACTCCGGCACCCCGCTGTCGAGGAGGAAGCACTTGGCGCCGAACGCCCCCGCCGCGAGCAGACCGGGTAGCTCGGACTCGTTGCCGGGCACCGCTCCGCCCCAGAACCCCACGTCCACACTGCACTGTCCGTCCGCCGCCTTGCGCTTGATGTCGAGCGAGTCGGCGTCGAGCGTCGGGGGCAGCGAGTTCAGCGGCATGTCGACGATCGTGGTGACGCCCCCGGCCGCGGCCGCCCGGGTGGCGGAGGCGAAGCCCTCCCACTCGGTTCGACCGGGCTCGTTGACGTGCACATGGGTGTCGACCAGGCCCGGGATCAGCACCTCGTCGGGGGCCAGGCGGACCTCGGCGGCGTCCAGGGCGGCGTCGCCCGGCAGGATCGCCGCGATCCGCTCCCCCTCGACCAACACCGCGGCCTGCCGCTCCGACCCGCCGACCACCGCCCGTCCGCGGAAGACGGTCCTCACGACCGGTACCTCCGCCAGGAGGCGAGCTCCGAGATGTCGGTGCGGGGGGCGGGGTGGTCGGCCCGGAGCACCATGGCCAGCGACCCGGACCCGTCGGCCAGCTCGACGACGCCGAGCTCCAGCCCGTCCGGCTCACCCGGCAGCAGCACCTCCCGGAGCTGGGCGTAGGAGAGGTCGTAGACCTCGCCCTCCACCGCGCACGAGCCGCCGTCCTCGAGGGCCGGGTAGCGCCCGTCGACGGCGTGGAAGCGGTAGCGGGGCGCGGTGGTCGTCCGGGCGAGCAGTGGGGCGTCGCCCACGAGGTGGTGGTCGGCTCCGCCGGACATGGCGGTGCCGTTCAGGAACATGCGGGGCACTGCTGCTCCGATCAGAAGAGGATGTGCTCCGGGCGGACGGGGACGCGGCGCAGGGGCTTGCCGGTGGCCGCGCGGATGGCCGCCGCGACCGCCGGGCCCGAGGAGATGGTGGGGGGCTCGCCCACGCCGCGGACGCCGTAGGGGGCGTGCGGGTCGGCGTACTCCAGCACCGTCACCTGCATCGGCGGCATGTCGAGGATGGTCGGGATGAGGTAGTCGGTGAACGACGGGTTCTGCACGATCCCGTCCCGCACCACGATCTCCTCCATCAGCGCCAGGCCCATGCCCTGGGCGCTGCCGCCCTGGATCTGCCCGACGACGGCGTCCGGGTTCAGCGCCCGACCCACGTCCTGCGCGGTGTCCAGCGCGACGACCTTGACCAGACCGAGCTCGACGTCCACGTCGACCACGGCGCGGTGGGCGGAGAAGGCGTACTGGACGTGGGCGGTGCCCTGGCCGGTCTCCGGGTCGATCGGGAAGGTCGGGCGGTGGTGCCACTCGACGGTCTCCTCGACGGGCTCGGTCAGCACCTCCACGAGCGAGGCCACGACCTCGCCGGAGTCGGCGACGACCTTCTCGCCGTCCAGCCGCAACCCGGTGCGCCCCAGCGCCTCCGACGCGCGGGCGAGCACGGTCGCGCGCACCGCCTCGCACGCCGCCTGCACGGCGCCGCCGGTGACGTAGGTCTGGCGGGAGGCCGACGTCGAGCCGCCGGAGCCGACGGTCGTGTCCTTGGGGTGCACCACGACCTGCTCCACGCCCAGCTCGGTGCGGCAGATCTGCTGCTCGATGGTGATCAGCCCCTGCCCCACCTCCGCGGCCGCGGTGTGCACGGTCGCGACGGGCTCGCCGTGGACCGCCTCGAGCCGCACCCGGGCGGTGGAGTAGTCGTCGAAGCCCTCGGAGAACCCGACGTTCTTGTACGTCACGGCGTACCCGATCCCGCGCCGGACGCCCTCGCCGTGCGTCGTGTTCGACACCCCGCCGGGGAGCTCGCGGATGTCCCTGTCGACGACCGGGTCGGCGGGCAGGGGCAGGTCGCGCACCGTCCGGATCAGCTCGGCGACGGGCGCCGCGGAGTCGATCACCTGGCCGGTGATGTTGTGGTCGCCCTCGACCATGCCGTTGAGCGCCCGGATCTCCACCCGGTCCCGGCCGACTCGGTCGGCCAGCTCGTCCATCAGCGCCTCGTGCGCGAACGCGGCCTGCACGCAGCCGAAACCGCGCATGGCGCCGCACGGCGGGTTGTTCGTGTACACCCCGCGGGCGTCGACGTGGACGCTCGGGATCCGGTACGGACCCAGCCCCAGGGTGCCCCCGTTGCCGACGACCGCGCTGGTCGACGAGGCGTAGGCACCGCCGTCGAAGAGGATGTCCGCCTTGGCGTAGACGAGCTCGCCGGTCTCCTGCGCCCCGAACTCGTAGCGCAGCCACGCCGGGTGGCGGTGGACGTGCCCGAAGAACGACTCGTCCCGGGCGTAGCTCATCTTCACCGGCTTGCCGGTGTGCAGCGCGAGCAGGCAGGCGTGGACGTGCATCGACAGGTCCTCGCGGCCGCCGAACGCGCCGCCGACCCCGGCGAGGGTCAGCCGCACCCGCTCCGGGGGCAGCCCGAGCACCCGGCAGACCTGGCTCTGGTCGACGTGTAGCCACTGGGTGGCGACGAACAGGTCCACGCCGCCCTCGCCGTCCGGCACCGCGAGCCCGGACTCCGGGCCGAGGAAGGCCTGGTCCTGCATGCCGACCTCGAAGTCCAGCGCGACGACGACGGGCGCCGTCGGCGACGGGTCGCCGCGGCGGATCCTCAGGTCCCGCACCAGGTTGTCGTGCGAGGCGTGCACCCACGGGGCGTCCGGCTCCAGCGCGCGGCAGGGGTCGGTCACCGCGGGGAGGACCTCGTAGTCCACGACGATCCGCTTCGCGGCCCGGCGCGCGGTCTCCGGGTGGTCCGCCGCGACCAGCGCGACGGGTTCGCCCTGGTAGCGGACCACGCCGTCGGCCAGGGCGGGGGTGTCCAGGTGCTCCAGACCGACGGCGTTCTCACCCGGCACGTCCGCGGCGGTGAGCACCGCGGACACGCCGGGGACGCACAGCGCCTCGGTGATGTCGATCGAGCGGATCCGGGCGCTCGGGTGCGGGCTGCGCAGCGTGACGCCCCAGACCATGTCGTCGTGCCACAGGTCGGAGGAGTAGGCGAACTCGCCGGTGACCTTCAAGGTGCCGTCGGGGCGGAGCGGGGAGTCGCCGATCCGGCCCTGCGTCCGCGTTTCGGTCGAGGTCATGACGCCTTCTCCAACAGGGTGCGGTGGACGCGGGCGCACTCGCGCGCCACGGCCTCGGTGTCCACGGTGGTCATCCGGTCCTGCTCGACGACCGGCCGCCCGTCGACCAGCAACAGCTCCAGTGGCGGCGGTGAGCCGAGCACGAGTGCGGCGACGGGGTCGGCGACGTCGGCGTGGCCGAGCCCGTCGAGCCCCCACAGGGCCAGGTCGGCCAGCTTCCCCACCTCGATCGACCCGATCTCGGACTCCCGCCCGAGCACCCGGGCCCCGCCGATCGTGGCCAGCTCGAGAGCGTCCCGGACGGTCAGCGCGGTGGGGCCGCCGACGGCGCGGGCGAAGAGCACCGCGTGCCGGACCTCCTCCAGCAGGCTCCCCGCCTCGTTGCTCGCGGCACCGTCGACGCCGAGCCCGATCCGGGCGCCCGCGTCCCGCAGGTCGCGGGTGCGGGCGATGCCCGCCCCCAGCCGGGCGTTCGACGACGGGCAGTGCGCCACCCCGGTCCGGGTCGCGCCGATCCGCTTCACGGCGGCATCGTCGAAGTGGATCCCGTGGGCGAACCAGACGTCCTCGCCCGTCCAGCCCAGGGACTCCACGTAGTCCAGCGGCGAGCAGCCGAAGCGCTCGCGGCAGAACTCGTCCTCGTCGAGGGTCTCGGCGAGGTGGGTGTGCAGCCGGACACCGCGGCGTCGGGCCAGCTCGGCGGACTCGCGCATGAGGTCACCCGTCACCGAGAACGGCGAGCACGGGGCCAACGCGACCTGCAGCATCGAGCCCGGGGAGGGGTCGTGCCAGCGGTCGATCGCGGCCTCGGACGCGGCCATCACCGCGTCCCGGTCCTCGACGACGTGGTCGGGCGGGAGCCCGCCGTCCCTGCGCCCCAGGTCCATCGAGCCGCGGCACGGGTGGAAGCGCAGGCCGACCTCGGCCGCGGCGCGGATCTCGGCGGCGAAGACGTCCCCGCCCTCGCGCGGGAAGACGTAGTGGTGGTCCGTGCTGGTGGTGCAGCCGGTGAGCGCCAGCTGCGAGAGCGCGCCGGTGGCTCCGGCGTGCACGGAGTGCTCGTCGATGCCGGCCCACACCGGGTAGAGCGTGGTGAGCCACTCGAAGAGCGTGTGGTCGACGGCGAGGCCGCGGGTGACCCACTGGTAGAGGTGGTTGTGCGTGTTGACGAAGCCGGGGGTGAGCAGGCCGCCGCGGGCGTCGACCACCCGATGGCCCTCGCGGTCCGCAGCGGGCCCGGGGCCGACCGCCGTGATCCGGTTGCCCTCGACGACGACGTGTCCGCCCGCGATCTCCGCGCCGGTCACCGTCACGACGTGGGCGTTCTCGATGATCATCGGTTCGCCGCCGCCGTCCGCACCGCGTCCAGGATCTTCTCGTACCCGGTGCACCGGCAGAGGTTGCCCGCCAACGCCTCTCGGATCTCCGGGTCGGTCGGGTCCGGGTTGCGCTCCAGCAGGTCCTTCGTGGACATCAGGAAGCCGGGGGTGCAGAAGCCGCACTGCACGGCGCCCTTCTCCACGAAGGCCTGCTGGACCGGGTCGAGCTCCTCCCCGGCGAGGCCCTCCACGGTCGTCACCTCGCGGCCCTGGGCCTGACCGGCCGCGACCAGGCAGGCGCACACCGGGGTGCCGTCCAGGTAGACCGTGCAGGAGCCGCACTCCCCCTGTTCGCAGGCGTTCTTGGAGCCGGGCAGGCCCAGCCGCTCCCGCAGGGCGTAGAGCAGGCTCTCGCCCTCCCACACGTCGTCCGCCTCGCGGCGGGTGCCGTTGACGGTCAGCTCGATCCTCATGCGGCGCTCCGGTTCTCGTCGCGGTAGGCGTCCCAGGCCCAGGTCGCGGTGCGACGGGCCATCACGGACAGGGCGTGGCTGCGGTAGGCGGCCGAGCCGCGGACGTCGTCGATGGGCGCGGCGGCGTCCCGCACGCGGCGACCGAACTCGGCGGCCAACGCGACGGGCAGCGGGCCGCGGGAGTCCCAGAGCCCGGCGGCCTCCAGCTCGCCCGCCAGGAAGGCGGCGGCCTCGGGGGCGGGACGCGGGGTGGGCGCGGCGGAGCCGATGCCCACCCCCACCACACGGCGGTCCGGGTGCAGCGCGAACCCGAACGCGGACACCGCGATCACCATCGCGTTGCGGGTGCCGATCTTGGAGAACTGCTGCGGGCCGCGCGGCGGCGTGACCAGGACGGCGGAGATCAGCTCGTCCGGCTCCAGCACGCTGCGCTTGACGCCGGTGAAGAACTCGGCGACCGGCACCGTGCGCGTGCCGCGCACCGAGGCGATCTCGACGGAGGCGAACGCGGCCAGCAGCGCCGGGTGCGAGTCCCCCGCGGGCGAGGCAGCGCCGAGGTTCCCGCCGACCGTGCCGCGGTTGCGGATCTGCGGGGAGCCCACCGTCCGGGCGGCCATCGCCAGACCGGGGAGCAGCGAGCCCAGCTCGTCGATCACCCGGACGTACGGGACGCCCGCGCCGAGCCGGACGCGGCCCTCGTCGAGCGACCACTGCCGCAGCTCCGGGACCCGGTTCAGGTCCAGCAGGGCGGGCGGGCGTCGGTGGTCGAAGTTGAGCTCCACCATGACGTCGGTGCCACCCGCGATCGCGACCGCGGCGGGATGCGCGGCCTTCGCCTCGAGGGCCTCTGCCCAGGAGGTCGGCGCCAGGAAGTCCATGTGAGGAGTACAGCCCCGTCGGGCCGCGGCCAGCAGTCTCCGCCCCGACGAACCCATGGCTCTCGAGCCGGGGGCGGTTGTACGTTCCTCCAATGCTGCTGCGGGACCTGGTCGGACGGGCCGACCTCCGGCTCCGGCTGCTCCACGGCGACGAGGCCGCCCTCGACCGCCCGGTGCGCTGGGTCTACACCACCGACCTGCCCGATCCCGGGCGTTACCTGTCCGGTGGCGAGCTGGTGATCAGCGGCCTCGTGTTCCGCACGTCGGAGGCCGACACCGAGCGGTTCGTCGCCGCGCTGGCGAAGGCGGGGGTCGCGGCGTTCGCAGCCGGGGCGGCGGTGTTCCACGGCATCCCGGACGACGTCGTCGAGGCCTGCCGCCGCCACGACGTCCCGTTGGTGGAGGTGCCCGAGGAGGTGTCGTTCGGCGCGGTCACCGAGTACGTCGTGGGCTCGGTGACCGCCGCGCGCGGGGAGCGGCTGGCCGTCAGCCTCGGCAGGCAGCGGCAGCTGCTGGCGGCCGTCGCGGGCGGGGCGGGGCTAGACGAGCTCGCCGCCCGGGTCGGGGCCGAGATCGGCCGGACGTGCCGGGTGCTGTCCGCGACCGGGCGGCTGCTCGCGGGCGGGCCGCTGCCGGAGCGCGAGCTCGGCGAGGCGGTGCGCACGTTCCTGACCGCCGAGCGGTTGCCTGCGGCCACCGGGCACGCGAGCGACGGCGCGCGGGGACAACGCGGGAACCCGGCGGGCGCGGAGGCCGGGGCGGCGCAGCGGGCCGAGCCGGTGCGGACCGTGTTCCCGGTGGGGCCGTCGTCGGAACTGCGGGCCACCTCGTGGTTCGTCGCCGTCGACGGTCCGCCCCCCGAGGGCGACCGCGCGGAGGCCGTGGGCGAGCTCGTCGCGGTGGCCGCGCTGGACCGCGCCCGGCGCGGGGAGGGGCTGCGGGTGGCGCGGGACATCGCGGACGACGCGATCGCGCTGGTCGCGGAGGGGGCGGGCGAGCGCCCGGAGCTGCCGGTGCGGCTGCGTCAGGCGGGGCTGGACCCGTCCGCGGCGCACGCCGTCGTGGTCGCGGCCTTCGAGGGGCGGGGCCGGGCCGAGACCGCTCGGTCGGTGCTGGTGGACGCCGCGGCGCACCTCGGACCGCCGGTCGTCGGGACGCTCGAGGGCCACGCCGTCGCGCTCGTGCCGGGTGACCCCGCGCTGCTCGACCGGGCGCTGGCGCGGATCGCGCCGGGCCTGTCCGGAGAGCGGTTGACCGTGGGGGTCAGCAGGCCCGCCTTCGCCGCGGCGCTCGCCGGGGCGCTGCAGGAGGCGCAGCACGCGCGGTCCCTCGCGGCGCAGCGCCCCGGTCCGCTGCAGGTGGTCACCGCGACCGAGGTGACCTCGCACGTCGCGCTGCTCGCGGCGGTGCCCGACGAGATCCGGCGGACCTTCGCCGACCGCGTCCTCGCCCCGGTCCTGGCCTACGACACCCGCAACGACGCCGGTCTGCTGGAGACGCTGGAGGCCTTCCTGGACTGCTCGGGCAGCTGGAGCCGGGCCGCGGAGCGCCTCCACCTGCACGTCAACACGGTGCGGTACCGCATCGGCCGGGTGGAGGAGCTGACCGGCCGCAGCCTCGCGCACTTCCCCGACCGGGTCGACGTGTTCCTCGCGCTCAAGTCCCGCTGACGGGGTCCCCGGTGCGCAGCACCCCGGGGCGTCGCACCGTGGCGTAGACGCCGGCGCAGGGCAGCACGCCGAACCCGGTCACCTCGACGCGGTTGCGGTCCGCCGGGCCGCGCAGCGCGTGCGGCGCCCGGCCGAGCCCGCCGTGCTCGAGGGTGGGGACGGAGCAGCGGGGCGTCGGCAGCGTGACGCCGAGCTCGACCTCACCGATCCGCAGCGAGCCGCCGAGCCAGTCGTTCTCGGCGAAGGGCGGGAAGCCGGACGGGGTCGTGATCACGACGTTCGGCCGGTAGCGCAGGGCCTCGACCCCGAGCGCGTCGAGCGTCGCGGTGGTGACCAGGTGGAGCGGGGAGTGGTCGACGAACCGACCGCCCGGGGTGCCCTGCGCGATCTCCAGGATCGGCGCGTCCAGCTCGGCGTCCAGCCCTTCGGCCAGCACCGCCTCGGGGTCCGGGCGCTCCACGGACGCGCCGTCCGCCCGCTGCGCCGCCATCACGACGGTGCGGCCGAGGTAGGCGGACAGCGCCGCGTCCACCTGGTCCGCGGCGTGCTGGGTCCCGTCCGGCAACCGGACCCGCACACCGTCCTCCGAGGAGACCGCGCGGCACTGCAGCAGACCGCGCCACCAGCGCGGCTGCTTGGCCGTGGCGACCCGCCCGGTCGTGGGGTCGACCAGGGCGAGCGCGCGGTCGCCGACGGCGCCGTGGCCGTCCAGGACCAGCTCCGCGAGGTCCTCCCCGAGCATCGACTTGACCGGATAGCGATGCAGGGAGGCGACCACCCCGACGTCGGAGAGCATGGCCGCAGCATCGCACAGCGCCGGGCGGGCCGGAGTCTCAGTCGCGGACGACCGTGGCCCGGATGAGGCCGTAGGGGCGGTCGGCGGCGTGGAAGACCTCGTTCGGGTTCTCCAGGCCGAACGGGCTCAGGTCGACCGCGAAGTGGTGCTTGTTCGGCGCGGCCAGCGAGACCTCGGTGATCTCCGGGTGCGCCTCCAGGACCGCCCTGCCCATCTCCCACAGCGTCTGCTGGAGCGCGAGCGAGTGCACGCTCGCGAAGCGCTCCAGCAGGATCGCCCGGACGTCCGACCAGGACTTGTCCCAGTCCACGTCGGTGCCCGCGTAGGTCCAGGTCGCCACGAGGGACGTCGACATGATCCGGTCGTGGGTCTCCTGCAGGGTCGTGTAGCCATCCCGCAGGAAGCCCGCGAACTCGGAGCCGGTGGACTTGAGCAGCACCAGGTCCTCGAGGCCGGAGACGACGGTCTCCCCCGCCGCGGAGACCTCGACGACGGTCGTGCGGATCTCCGACTCCCGCCGCACCCAGGAGTGGTCTCCGCCGCCTTCCACGGGGATCCGCTCCCACGTGTGCTCGTCCACCTCGACGCGGGCACCCTCCACGGGCTCCACATCGGACACGAAGTGGCGGGCCAGGGTCAGCGCGTAGTCCTCGATCTCGCGCAGCCCGTGCTCCTTCGCATAGGCGTACACGGTGTTCTTCTGCGTGTCGGTCGGCAGCACCCGGGACTGGTCCCCCGCCAGGTGCGCGGCGGTGAAGTCCCCGCGCAGCGCGGTCGAGACGGTGACGTCCCGGATCTCGTGCCGGGGCGTGTCCCGGTGGATGCGCACCACCCGGTTCTCGGCCTTGCCGTAGTCGTTCGTGCCCAGCTTGATGCCCATGTCAGCTCCCGCGGTAGGTCGAGTAGGCGAAGGGGGACAACAGCAACGGGACGTGGTGGTGCCGCTGCGGGTCGGTCACCGTGAAGGCCACGGTGACCTCGGGGTAGAAGGACGACCATGCGGCCGTCGCGAAGGTCAGGGTGTGGACGCCCGCGCCGGGCCCGGCGAGGCGGCCGCGACCGTCGGCGTCGGTGGTGATGCGGTCCCGCTCGGTCCCGCCGGTCCGCAGCACGACGGTCATGCCCGCGGCCGGGGTGCCGGTGGTCGCGTCGAGGACGTGGGTGGACAGGCTCATCGCAGCGCCCGCCCGAGCCGCAGCCGGTTGATCGCAGCGAGCTCGCCGAGGGCCACGAGCCGCTCCTCGGCGGGGTCGTTCCCCAGCCGGGACCGGAGCGTGGCCAGCAGGTCCTCGGCGCTTCGGCCCTGGGCGCACACCAGGTAGACGTGGCCGAACCGCTCCTCGTACGCCCGGTTGCCCGTGGCCAGGGCCTCGAGGACCGCGGCCGAGGCACCCGCGACCCCCGCCTGCTCGCGGCGGGCCGTCCCCTCGGCGGCCCGGTCGCCGATGCGGGGGTGACCCGCCAGGGCGTCGTCGAGATCGGCACCGGTCAGCGCCGCGTCCGCGGCGGCCTGCAGCTTCTCGAGGGAGCCGTACGGCCGACCGGCGGCGACCTCGCGCGCCCACCGCGGGGCCGTGCAGACCTCCCGCAACGCGGCCTCGGCGTCCGGGGCGGGCAGCGCGTCGAACCGGGCGACCCGGGCGTCGGCGGGGCTCATCGGGCCGCCGACCCGAACGAGCCCGCTCGGGCCGTCGCGATCGGGTTGGCCTCGGCGACGAGGTCCTCGAAGCGCCGGTTGGCCACCTTGGCGATCTCGATCAGGGCCGCCGCATGCTCCTGTGCGGGCGCGTTGCCGAGCCGTCGCCTGCCCTCCGCCAGGATCGCCGCCCGCTCGGGGTGGTCGCGCACGCACACGATCAGCGGGATGCCGAACCGCTCCCGGTAGGCCGCGGCGAGCGCCGCGAACTCGTCCCGGTCGTCGTCGGCCAGCCGGGTCAGGCCCGCCGAGGACTGGTCGGTCGCGGAGTCGTCGTCGAGCAGGTCGCCGCCGAGGTCCGGGTAGGCCGCCATCAGCGCCCGCTGCTCCTCGCGGGGCGCGGCGAACAGCGCCTCCTGGAACGCGGTGCGCAGCGCGCCGGTGTCCGCGAACGGCCTGCGGTCGTAGGCCCGCCCGACGACGTCCGTCGGTCCCTGGAACAGCCGTCCGAACGCCGCGACGAACTCCTCCCGGCTCATCCGGTTGATCGCGCCGAGCCTCAGGGTCGGCGTACCGGGCGCCCCGGAGATCGCCGGGCCGCGGCCGAGGTGGTGGAACACGACGTTGAGCACGATCGCGGTGATGCTGCCGAGCGTGATGCCGGAGCCGAAGACGATCTGCGCCCACCCCGGCAGCGCCTTCGCGACGTCCGGCTGCGCGGTCACGAACATCGCCAGCCCCACGCTCGTCCCCACGATCACGACGTTGCGGTGGTCGTGGAAGTCCACCCGCGCCAGCGTCTGGAACCCGACGACGGCGACGGTCGCGAACATCGCCAGAGCGGCCCCGCCGAGCACCGGGTGCGGGATGCTCGCGACGACCGCACCCGCCTTGGGGACCATCCCGATGAGGATCATGAAGACGCCCGCCGCCGCGACGACGTACCGGCTCTTCACCCTGGTCAGCCGCACGAGCCCGACGTTCTCCGCGAAGCACGTGTAGGGGAACGAGTTGAGGACGCCGCCGATGGTGGTGGCCAGCCCGTCGGCCCGCAGCGCCCGCGCCACGTCCTCCCTGCCGACCCGCTTGTCCACGATCTCGCCGGTCGCGAACACGTCCCCGGTCGTCTCCACCGCGGTGATCAGCATGACGACGATCATCGAGACGATCGCGGCGCCCGCGAACTTCGGCCAGCCGAAGTGGAAGGGGGTGGTCACGCCGAACCACGAGGACTCCCCCACCGACGCGAACGAGACGTCCCCGAGGATCCAGGCCACCGCCGTGCCCAGGACCAGGCCGATCAGCACGGCGACGGTGGCGGCGAACCCGCGGAACACGCGCTGGATCAGGACGATCACGGCCAGCGTGCCGAGGGCGTAGGCCAGGAAGCGGCCGTTGGCCGGGTCCGGGTTCGAGCCGCCGCCCACGGCGTCCAGCGCGGCGACGGGCAGCAGCGCCAACCCGATGATCGTGATGACCGTGCCGGTGACGACCGGCGGGAAGAAGCGGATGAGCCTGCTGAACCACGGGGCGATCAGGAAGGTGAACAGCCCGGCCACGATCACCGCGCCGTAGATCACCAGCAGCCCGTCGGTGCCGCCGCCCGCGGCCATCCCGATCGCGATCATGGGGCTGACCGCGGTGAACGTGACGCCCTGCAGCAGCGGCAGCCGCACGCCGACCTTCCAGAACCCGACGGACTGGATGATCGAGGCGATGCCGCAGGTGAAGAGGTCGGCGTTGATCAGGTGGATGAGCTCGCGCTCGGACAGGCCGATCGCACCGGCCAGCAGGATGGGCACGATCACCGCGCCCGCGTAGAAGGCCAGCACGTGTTGGATGCCGTAGACGGCCAGCCTGCCCGCGGGCAGGACCTCGTCGACGGGATGGGGTCGACGTCCGGCCGCCGGTTTCCGGGAGAGAGCGCGCACGAGCACCTCGCTGTGTCGTTGCCGTGGGTATTCGGGGGGTGAGCCGCCTCATACGGTGACCCGGGCCCCGCGCCCCGGGCAGGCACGGCGCGCACGAAGGTGGTCGGGCGGACCGGGCGGGAGTTTGTGCGATCCCACAGCCGGCTCGCCGCCCGAGCGCTTCGTCCCGATCACGTCGTGTGTGAAGGCGACGACACGGTTTCCGGAATGCTGCAACCTGAGTCACGTCACGGCGACCGCCTTATCGCTTAGGTTAGCCTTAGCGACGGTCGTCACCAAGGGGGGCGGACCCGTCACAACACGGTGGGTCGGTTGCGCTGCGGAGAGGGAGTGTGGATGTCTCAGTTCGGGCCTGCGTACCCCACCCGGATCGAGTTCCACGACTTCCTGGAGTGGGTCGCGCGGCGGTTCGCCGACGTCGTCGACGGCACCGCGGTGACCGCGGTGAACCCGGTCCCGGGCTCCCCCGACGTGCTGGACGTGGTGACCGCGCTCGGGACGCTGCGCACCCGCAACGTCGTGCTGGCGACCGGGCTCACCCCGAACCTGCCCGACGGCCTGGTCCCGGGTGAGCGGATCGGGCACAGCCGCGACCTGCTGGACCGCCTCGACCGGGTCGCCGACCCGCGCCGGGCACCCCTGACCAGGTCAAGCAGATGATCCTCGGCTACCACGCCAACACCGACTACGCCGTCGTGGACCCCGAGCTGATCGAGTCGCTGTACCGGCGGCACTACCACGAGAGGGTCAGCGGGCGGGAGCGGCTGCGGTTCCTCAACGTCAGCCGGGTGGCGGACGTCGTCCCCACCGACGACCACGTGGAGCTCGCGGTCGAGTCGCTGCTGCACGGCGAGCGGGAGGTGCTCAGCGCCGACCTCGTCATCTACGCCACGGGCTATCGCCCTTCGGATCCCCGCGACCTGGTGGGCGGCCTCGCCGCGGACAGGGCGGGACGACGCGGGGCGGCTCGTCATCGACCGGGACTACCGGGTCGTCACCGATCCCGGCCTGCGGGCGGGCATCCACCTGCAGGGACCGACCGAGCACACGCACGGGCTGTCGTCGACCCTGCTGTCCAACATCGCCGTGCGCAGCGGCGAGATCGTCCGATCGATCGCGGCGCCCGCGGTCGCCCCCGTCTGACCCGCCCCGAGAAAGGCGAGACACGCATGTCCAGCAACCCGTGGGCCACCTCGGCCGCGAAGGGCGCCGTCCCGGAGATCGTCTCGAATGCGGGTGAGATCAGCCTCGAGAAGGTGGCGGCGCTGAAGCCCGACCTGATCCTCGCGCTCCACGAGGGCCGGTGAGGGCCTGCACGCGTCTTGGGAGTGGCCCGCCGCGGTGTGTGAACGTCCTGAGCGGGTCGGTCCGGGCCTTCCGCGGCCGGGTCGGCCTGGCCACACTGTTCCTCTGCGGGCACCAGGTCGGCGAGGCCCTGGTCCCCGTACTGGTCGGCGTCGTGATCGACGCCGCCGTCGGAGTGGGCGACCCCCTGGCGCTGCTCGGATGGCTGGCCGTGCTCGGGCTGGACTTCGCCTTCCTGTCGACCGGCTACCGACTCGGTGCGCGGCAGGCCTGGATCGGCGACGTGCGCGCCGACCAGCGGCTGCGGCTGCTGCTGACCCGACGCCTGCTGGACCCCGCGGGCGGCGCCGAGGCCGGACGGCTGCCGGGCGGGTTGGCGACCATCGCCACGTCGGACACCAAGCGGGTCGGGCTGATGAACTTCGCGCTCCCGCTCGGGCTGGCCGCCGTCTCCGCGCTCGCGGTGTCGGCGGTGGCGCTGCTGCGCCTCTCGGTGCCGCTCGGGCTGCTCATCCTGCTCGGCGCTCCCCCGGTCCTGTTCCTGATCCATCTCTTCGGGCGCCCGCTGGAGCGGCGCAGCGACGCCGAGCAGGAGCGATCGGCGCAGGCCGCGGGCACGGCCGCGGACCTGGTGTCCGGGATCCGGGTGCTCAAGGGGCTGCGCGCGGAGCCCGCCGCGATCCGCCGCTACACCCTGGCCAGCGAGGACTCGCTGGCCGCCACCCTGCGGGCGACCGGGAGCCAGGCCTGGTTCTCCGGCACCGTGCTGGTCGTCAACGGCACCTTCCTCGCCGTGATCGCGCTGGTCGGCGGCCGGTTGGCGGCCGGGGGCGACATCAGCGTGGGGCAGCTGGTCGCCGCGGTCGGGCTCGCGCAGTTCCTCGTCGGCCCGCTGCAGACCCTGGGCTGGGTGAACGAGCGCCTCGCCCAGGCCAGGGCCTCGGCCGGGCGGATCGCCGCGGTGCTCGGTGCGGCCCCCGCGGTCCGCGCGGGGACCGCGCCGCTGCCGGCGACGATCCACGGCGCGGTGGAGGTCCGCGGCCTGCTGAACGGGCTGGACCTCGCCGTCCGGCCCGGTGAGCTGGTCGGGGTGGCCGCGGCCGATCCCGCGGACGCGGTGGCGCTGCTGCGCGCGCTGGCACGGGAGGCGGACGTCGAGCGGGGGACGGTGGAGCTCGACGGCGTCGGGCTCGCCGCCTACCCGCCGGACCTGGCCCGCTCGGCCGTCCTCGTCGCGGCCCACGACGCGGAGCTGTTCGCCGGGAGGCTCCGCGACGCGGTCTCCCCCGCGGGCGATCCCGGTCCCGCCCTCGCCGCGGCACGCGCCGACCAGGTCGTCGACTCGCTGCCCGCGGGGCTCGACACCGTCGTCGCCGAGCAGGGCCGGTCGCTGTCCGGGGGGCAGCGGCAGCGGATCGCGCTGGCCCGGGCGCTGGCCGCCGATCCCCCGGTTCTCGTCCTGCACGACCCGACGACCGCGGTGGACACCGTGACCGAGACCGAGATCGCCGCCGGGCTGCGCACGCTGCGGCACGGCCGGACCACGATCGTACTGACCACCAGCCCCGCCCTCCTGGCCGCCGCCGATCGCGTCGTCCTGGTCGACGACGGCCGGGCCACGGCCGAGGGCGTCCACCGCGACCTCCTGCGCGGGGACGCCCGGTACCGGGAGGTCGTGCTCGGATGACCGGCCACGTGGAGGACGACGGTCCCGACCCGGGCGGCGGCCGGGCCCTGCTCCCCGTCGCGACGCCGGCCCGCGTCCGCGAGGTCGTCGACGCACTCCTGCGTCCGCACCGCGCCCGGGCCGCGCTCGCGGTGGCCGCGCTCGCGGGCGGTGCGGCCGTCGGTCTGCTCACCGCTCCGCTGCTCGGCCGGATCATCGACCTCGTCGCGGACGGCGCCGCACCGGACGCCGCGACCGCACCCGCCGCGATCCTGGTCGCCGTCGCCGTGGCCCAGGGCCTGCTCGCCGTACTGGGCGTGGCGCAGACCGCGCGGGTCGGGGAGGTCGTGCTGGCGCGGCTGCGCGAACGGCTCGTCGCGCGGACGCTCGGCCTGCCGCTGGAGCGGATCGAGGCCGCGGGGGCAGGCGACATCGGCTCGAGGGTGACCGAGGACGTCGCCCGGGTCGGCGAGGCCGTGCGCGAGGGGGTCCCGGCGCTGGCCCGGTACGGGCTGGTCATCGTGCTGACCTTCGTCGGGCTGGCGGTCCTGGACTGGCGGTTCCTGCTCGCGGCGCTGGTCGCGGTGCCGATCCAGGTCCTCACCGCGCGGTGGTTTCTGCGCCGCGCCACCCCGGTGTTCGCCGAGCAGCGGATCGCAGGCGGCGCCCAGCAGCAACAGCTGCTCGACACCGCGGGCGGGCTCGCGACCGTCCGCGCGTTCCGGCTCGCCGAGCGGCACACCGAGCTCGTCCGGGACCGTTCGCAGCGGGTCGTCGATCTCGCGATGCGGGTCGTCCGGCTGCAGAACGGCTTCTTCGGACGGCTCAACCTCGCCGAGTACCTGGGCCTCGCGGCGGTGCTGGCCACCGGGTTCCTGCTGGTCCGCGCCGGGGCGGTGTCCCTCGGCACGGCCAGTGCCGCCGCGCTCTACTTCATCGCCCTCTTCGGCCCGCTCAACGAGGTGCTGTTCCTGCTGCAGACGGTGCAGTCGGCAGGCGCCGGGCTGGCCCGGATCGTCGGCGCCGCCGACCTGCCCGCTCGGGAGCCCGGGAGCGTCGCGCGCGGCACCGGCCCGGCCACCGTCCGCGCCGACGGGCTCGCCTTCGGCTACCCGGACGGCCCGCCGGTGCTGTCCGGGATCGACCTGGACATCGCCGCCGGAACCCGGCTCGCCGTCGTCGGCGCGAGTGGGGCGGGGAAGACGACCTTGGCGAAGCTCGTCGCCGGGGTCCACCAGCCCGATGACGGGACCGTCGACCCCGAGCCCGAGGCCGTGGTGCTGGTGACCCAGGAGGTGCACGTCTTCGCGGGCACCCTGGCGGACGACCTCCGACTCGCCGCGCCGGACGCCGACGGGCCCGCCCTGCGAGCCGCGCTGGCGCAGGTCGGTGCCCTGGACTGGGCGGAGGCACTCCCCGAGGGGCTGCAGACCGTCGTCGGGGACGGCGGGCACGCCCTCACCGCGGTGCAGGCCCAACAGCTCGCCCTCGCCAGGCTGGTCCTGGCCGACCCGCCGGTCGCCGTCCTCGACGAGGCCACCGCCGAGGCGGGCAGCGCGGGCGCCCGCACCCTGGAGGCCGCCGCCCGCCGGGCCCTCGCCGGGCGCACCGGGCTGATCGTGGCCCACCGGCTCAGCCAGGCCGCCGATGCCGACCGCATCCTGCTGCTCGACGGCGGCAAGGTCGTCGAGCAGGGCACCCACACCGAGCTGGTGGCGGCCGACGGCCCGTACGCCCGGCTCTGGACGGCGTGGTCGGACGGGCGCTGAGCCGGGCGCCGAGACGGGCGCCGAGGCGCGGCGCCGCCGTCAGCGGCGCGCCTTCGCGGCCCGCACCGCCTCGTCGTGGAAGCCGCGGGCGATCGGCTCCAGGGCCTCGAAGGCGCCGGTCGGTGTGCCCGGCAGCGCCCGACCCGCGTCCCGGACCCGGCCGAGGATCGCCGCGGCCGCGGTGTCGGCATCGGCGGTCAACCGGGGCAGGTCGACGCCGGTGAGCACGCCGTCCCGCTTGACCACGCGGCCGTCGACGAGGACGGTGCGGACGTCCGCGGCCGTGGCCTGGAAGACGAGCGTGGCGTAGGGGTCGATCCGCGGGTGCTGCTCCACCGCACCGCCGCCGACGAGCTGGAGATCGGCCCGCTTGCCCGGGGTCAGCGACCCGATCCGGTCGCCCAGCCCGAGCGCGTCGGCCGCGTTGACGGTGGACCAGGCCATCGCCTCCTTCGCCGTGGTGGTGACCGCCTCGGGCATCGCGCCCGCGAGGTTGACCGCGTCGGTGCCCTCCCAGCGGGTCCAGCCCAGGCCGAACCGCAGCTCGTGCCAGAGGTCGCCGGAGTTCAGCGAGATCACGTCCGCGGACAGCGTCGGGGCGAGCCCGTGTCGGCGGCAGCGCTCGAACACGGGCCGCCCCATCCCCATGTTGAGCTCGGTCTCCACCGAGATCGACACCTTGCCCCCGCTGCGGGCCAGCGCCTCCCACTCCGCGTCGTCGAGGGTGTTGCAGTGCACGTGGACCATGTCCGGGCCGAGCAGGTCGAGGGCGTCGAGCTCGCGGACGCCGCCGGTCAGCACGCTGCCCCAGACGCAGCCGGTGTGGTTCACGATCAGCGCGCGGCGCTCGCGGGCGGCGGCCAGCTCCGCGACCGTGCGGTCCCAGGGCAGCCCGAACAGCTCCGACAGGGAGACGCCGAGGGTGAGCAGGCCGTCGTCCGTCGGGAAGTAGGTGTCGGCGATCCGGTGGTAGTCGGCGAGGCGGGCGGAGTGCTCCCCGAACCGGGTGGCCTCGGGCGAGCTCTCGAAGAAGCCGTAGCAGAAGGCGGCGCGGATGCCGGTGTCCCGCAGGCCGAGGACGGCGGCGTCGCTGTGGTCGGGGGTGTTGTTGCAGTGCGAGAAGTCGAGCAGGGTCGTCACGCCGGCGTTGAGCGCGTCGAGGGCGCCGAGCCGGACGTCGTCGGCGGTGTAGGCGGGCGAGATCGCGAGCCGGATGCCGAAGTAGTAGTCCCCCAGCGTCCAGTCCCCGCAGATCCCGCGGACGAGTGACTGCCAGGTGTGCCGGTGGGTGTCGACGAGCCCGGGCAGCACGAGGTGCCCGCTCGCGTCGATCACCTCCGCGTCCGTGACCTCCAGCGACGGGGCGACGGCGACGATCGTCCCGTCCTCGACCAGGACGTCGCCGGTGGGCAGGTCGCCGAGGGCGGGATCCATCGTCAGGACGTGGCCGCCGCGGACCAGGGTGCGTGTCATGGGGCCCAGCGTGGCGACGCGGCGGGCCTCGAACATGTGCCGAGAAGGTTGCGATGGGTGCGGTGGCGGGCCGTAGCATCCCGCGCGGGACACGAGGTGGTGGGACATGGACGTCCGTTCGCTCCGATACGCGGTCACGCTCGCCGACACCCTCCACTTCGGACGGGCGGCGCAGGCGCACTACATCGCGGCGCAGCCCTTCGGCAGGCGGATCCAGGCCCTCGAACGCGAGCTCGGCACCGCGTTGTTCGCGCGGACGAGCCGCCGGGTCACGCTGACTCCGGCGGGCGAGCGCTTCCTGCCCCGGGCGCAGCGGCTCCTCGCCCAGCTGGACGCGTTGGTGGACGAGGTCGAGGGCGCCTCCGACGAGCCCGGTCTCCTGCGCGTCGGCGTGCTCGGCTTCGGGCTGGCCGATCTCTGGCCGGACGTGCGGGACCTCCTCGCCGCGCGGTGCCCCGGCCTGGCCCTGGCGCCCGTCGAGCTGGAGTGGGCCAACCAGTACGACGCCGTCCGCAGCGGTGAGGTGGACGTCGCGCTCGTGCACGACGTCGGCGATGCGGACGACCTCACCCTCGACCCGACGCTGGAGATGGACCGGGTCGCGGTCGTCCCGGCGGAGTCGGAGCTGGCGGGGGCGGACCGGCTGACCGCGGCCGACCTCGCCGGACACCGGACCGTCTCGCCCGTCGGCGGCCCGCCCGGGCTCGACGACTGGGGGGCGGGCTCGGGGCGGCGCGGCGGCATCGGGGTCCGCTCGCCCTCGGGTGTCGCGGCGGCCGTCGCCACGAGCGGCTGGCTCGGTCTGCACGCCGAGCCCGCGCAGCGGTTCTTCCCGCACCCGGGCGTCCGGTACGTCCCGATGGAGGGCGCGCGTGCCCGGGTCTCGGTCGCGACCCGGCCCACGGACCGGCGCGGGCCCGTGGCGGCGTTCCGCGCGGCCGCCCGCGCGGCGGCCGATCACAACCGATCGGGCACATGATCGACGAGGCGTCCGGAGCCAGGATGGGGACGTCCGACTCGCGCGTCCGAGGTGGGGGACTCGCGTGTCGGGGACGGGGGACTCGCAGGCCTGCCGGACGCCGAGAGGAGCACGATGCGCTGGAGTACGTACGCCGAGGCGGACGGGACCGTACGAGCCGCGGTCTGGGAGGGTGACCGGCTCCATCCCGCGGACGGCGCGCTCGTCGACCTGCTCGGTGACCTGCCCGCCGCCGCGGACCGGGCGCTCGCGCGGCCGGGTGTCGACCCGGCCGCGGTCACGCTGCTGCCGCCGGTCCCGCGGCCGCCGTCGATCCGGGACTTCATGGCCTTCGAGGAGCACGTGGTCACGGCGAGCGCGGCGATCGGCCTGACGGTCGACCCGCTCTGGTACAGCAGGCCGGTCTTCTACTTCACCAACCCCGCGGCCCTGCGCGGCGCCCACGACCCGGTGCCGGTCTCGCCGGGCAGCGCGGCGTTCGACTACGAGCTGGAGGTGGCCGCGGTGATCGGGCGCGAGGGCGCCGACCTGACGCCCGAGGAGGCCGCCGAGCACATCGCCGGGTACACGCTGTTCTGCGACTGGAGCGCCCGCGACCTGCAGGGCGAGGAGATGAAGCTGAACCTCGGGCCCGCCAAGGGGAAGGACTCCGCGTCGAGCTGCGGGCCGTGGATGCTCACGCCGGACGAGCTGCCCGCGGCCGCCGCCATGACGGCCTCGGTCAACGGCACGCCGTACAGCGCGGGCAGGCTCGACGCGCTGTACTGGAGCTTCGCCGAGATGATCGCCTACGCCTCGCGAGGCACCCGGGTGGTACCGGGCGACCTGATCGGCAGCGGCACGGTCGGGACCGGCTGCATCCTCGAGCTGTCCCGCGTGCACGGCGCGGCGGCGTACCCGTACCTCGTACCCGGCGACCGGGTCCGGCTGGAGGTCGAGGGACTCGGGGCGATCGACGCCCCGGTCGTCCCCGGCGCCCTCGTCCACCCACTTCGGAAGGAGCTCGCGTGAGCAGCCACACCCACGACATCACCGTCCCCGGTCCGCCCCGGCTGGAGGAGGTCTCCGACGGGATCCACGCCTACGTCCAGCCGGACGGCACCTGGTGGATCAACAACACCGGGTTCGCGGTGGGCCCGCAGGGCGTGGTCGCGGTCGACTCCTGCTCCACCGAGCGGCGCACCCGCGCCTTCGTCGACGCCATCCGTTCGGTGACCGCCGCTCCCGTCCGGACGCTGGTCAACACCCATCACCACGGCGACCACACCTGGGGCAACGCCCTGTTCGACACCGCGACGATCGTCGCGCACGAGCGGGCCCGCGCCGAGATGATCGCCTTCGGGCCGCCGCGTGAGCTGCCGTTCTGGGAGAACCCGGAATGGGGGTCGCTCCCGCTGGAGCCGCCGTTCCTGACCTTCACCGAGGGCGTCACGCTCCACGTCGGGGACCTGCGGGCCGAGGTCCGGCACGTCGGGACGCCCGCGCACACCACCAACGACTCGCTCGTCTGGTTCCCCGAGCGGTCCACGGTGTTCGCGGGCGACCTGATCTTCAACGGCGGCACCCCGTTCCTGCTCATGGGCTCGGTCGCCGGCGCGGTGGACGTCCTGGAGAACGTGCTCGCGCCGCTCGGCGCGACCACCACGATCCCCGGCCACGGCCCCGTCTTCCACGACCGCGCCCCACTGGACGCCACCCTGGACTACCTGCGCTTCGTCCTGGACCTGGCCGGGCGCGGCCGGGAGGCGGGTGTCACCCCGCTGCAGGCCGCACGGGACACCGACCTCGGCCGGTTCCGGGACTGGCCGGACGCGGAGCGGATCGTCGGCAACCTGCACCGCGCCTACGCCGAGCTGGACGGGCTCCCGCGCGGCGGGGCGATCGACGTCATGGCGGCGCTCACCGACATGGTGACCTACCACGGCGGCAGGCCGCTGACCTGCCTGGCCTGAACGCGGACCGTCGGCGGCGACATTCTCACCGTGAGACATGTCTTCCGGTGACCGGTAGACGTGGCTACCTTCCCGACATGGACACCACCGTGGCACGCAGGTCGGAGTCGGGCCTGCCTGTGGGACGGGGCCTGCGGGCGCGGCTGCTGGTCGCGGGGCCCGCGTTCGTGGCCGCCATCGCCTACATCGACCCTGGCAACTTCGCGACCAACTTCGCGGCCGGCTCGCAGTACGGCTACCTGCTGCTCTGGGTGATCGTGGCGGCGAACCTGCTGGCCATGCTCGTCCAGAACCTGTCCGCGAAGCTGGGTCTGGCCACCGGCCTCAACCTCGCCGAGCTCTGCCGCGAACGCTTCCGCACCCCGGTCCGGTGGGGCATGTGGGCACAGGCGGAGGTCGTCGCGGTCGCGACCGACCTCGCCGAGGTCATCGGCGGGGCCGTCGCCCTGTCCCTGCTGTTCGGCATCCCGCTGTTCACCGGCGGTGTCATCACGGGGGTGGTCGCCTTCGGGCTGCTGGCGTTGCAGGCCCGCGGGCACCGCCCCTTCGAACGGGCGATCACGCTGTTGTTCGTCGTCATCCTCGTGGCCCTGTTCTCCACCGTCTGGCAGGTCGACGTGTCCGTCGGCGGTGCCGTGGCCGGGCTCGTCCCCCGCTTCGCAGGCACCGACACGGTGCTGCTCGCCACCGGGATCCTCGGCGCGACCGTCATGCCGCATGTGATCTACCTGCACTCCGCGCTCACCCAACGGCGGATCACGGCGGCGACCCCGGAGGAGCGCCGGTTCGTCCTGCGGACCACGCGGGTGGACGTCCTCGCGGGCATGGGCACCGCCGGGATCGTCAACGCCTCGATGCTGCTCATCGCCGCCGCCGTCTTCGCGGGTTCGGCGCTGCCGGACACCGACACCCTCGACGGCGTCCACGCCGGGCTCGGCGTCGCGGTCGGCCAGGGCGCCGCGATCGCCTTCGGCGTGGCGCTGCTCGCCTCCGGGCTGGCCTCCTCCGGTGTCGGGACCTATGCAGGCCAGGTCGTCATGCAGGGCTTCATCCACCGCCGCATCCCGATCCTGCTGCGCCGCGTCCTCACCCTCGCCCCCGCCCTGGTGGTGCTCGGCCTGGGCGTCGACCCCACCGGCGCCCTCGTGCTGTCCCAGGTCGTGCTCTCCTTCGGCATCCCGTTCGCGCTGATCCCGCTGGTGATGTTCACGAGCAACCGGTCGATCATGGGCCCGCTGGTGAACCGGCGGCCCACCACGGCGGCGGCGGTGGTCGTGGCCGCGTTGATCATCGGGCTCAACGCGTTCCTCGTCGCCGAGGTCCTGTTCGGCGGCTGAGCATCCGCGCGTCGGGCCGAGGGGTCCGGCCGCGCGGCACCCGCAGGGGTGGGTGCCGCGCGGCCGGTCGGTCAGGCGCGAGCGGGCGAGACGGCCACCGGCTCGCGGTGCGCCTCGTGGTGGTTCGCGTTCCTGGGGACGGCGAGGACCTCCCGGGTGCGGGCGTCCACGTCGGCGTCGGACAGCACCCCGTTCTCCGCCAGCACCGACTCCAGGGCGGTCAGCCAGTGCTCGTAGTAGCTCCACGGCTCACCCGCGCCGCCCGCCTCCCACTGCCGGATCGCCTGGATCAGCGAGAGCTGGAACTCGCTCCACTCGTACTTGCCGTTGTGGTAGGCCGCGACGGCCATCGCGAAGGCGCGCAGCTCCCACGGCTCGGCGAACATCCGCTCGTCCACCCCGCCCCCGGGCAGGTCGCAGACCAGGGCCTCCACCCGCCTGCGCGCGTCCCCCAGCTCGGTTGCGTCGGTGCGGATCACGGCGTCCCCACCGGCCCGACGCCGATCATCGAGTCCCGGGTGACCAGCGCGGCGAGCTCGAACGCGCCGAGGTCCTCGGTGCCGGCGGGGCGCTGCGGGAGCACCCAGTAGCGCAGCTCGGAGCTGGAGTCCCAGACCCGGACCTCGACGTCGTCGGGGATGGGGAAGCCGAAGTCCTCGGCGAGCACCTTCCGCGGCTCGCGCACGATCCGCGCCCGGTAGGCGGGAGCCTTGTACCAGTTCGGCGGTAGGCCGAGCACCGGCCAGGGATAGCACGAGCACAGCGTGCAGACGATGGCGTTGTGCACCGTGTCGGTGTTCTCCACGACCACCATCTCCTCGCCCTGCAGGCCCCCGATCCCCAGCTCGGCGCAGGCGGCGGAGGCGTCGGCGAGGAGCCGCTCCTTGAACTCGGGATCGGTCCACGCACGCGCGACGACCTGCGCGCCGAGCTGGGGGCCGACCTCGTTCTCGTAGATCTCGGCGAGGCGGTCGACGGCCTCGGTCGTCATGATCCCCTTCTCGATCAGCATCGACTCGAGGGCCTTGACGCGCGCGGTGATCTCCTCCTGGGTGCGGAGGCGGGTGTCGGTGGGTGAGTTCGTCGGGGAGGTCATGGTCAGCTCCTGTCGCCGGACGCGGGGGTGAGGTAGGGCTCCCACACGTCGAAGTAGACGGTGTTGTTGGGCTCGGCGGTCTCCGGTCCCCACAGCTCCCGGGCCGTGAAACGGACGGTGTAGAGGTGCTCCGGTGCCTCGGGTCCGTCGTTGCCCGCGCTGTCGGGGTAGATCGCCCCGCCGTGGGCGCCGGTGATCTCACCGGTGCGGCCTCGCACGTAGCGGGCCCGTCGGGTGTGCCCGTACGGGCTGTCGGCGATGACGGTCACCCGGTCGCCGACTGCGAACCGCGCGACCTTGTCCGTCGGGCGGTGCGCGGGTGCGCCGCTCTTGACGACCGCGTCGACGAAGGCGAGCAGCTCGGGATCCTCGCGCTGGGGCATCGGCGCGTCGGGGTTCTCGAGGTAGTACCGGGTGCGCTCCTCCAGCTCCTCGAGGTCGATGACGCCCTTCTGCGCGCCGCGGTCCTCGACGACGTGCACCCAGTGCTCGTAGTAGTTCGACAGCAGGTACTCCGCCGCGTCCATCTTCTCGATGCTGTGCCGGAAGGCGTCAACGCCGAAGAACCCGGCGCGGAAGCAGTTGGAGAACATGGCGAACGCGGCCTTCTCCCACTCCGCGCGGAAGACCGGCTCGTTCTCGACGGTCTCGACCCTGCCCATGCCGTCCGTGCCGCCGAGGTCGAAGACACCGTTCATGCGGAGACTCCCGTCGTCCGTCGCGGGGCGGGGAAACCGCCCCTTGCCTGTTCGTAGGTGTGCGCGACACGCAGCACGGTCGCGTCGGCGAAGTGCCGTCCGATGATCATCAGCCCCGCGGGCAGCCCGTCCACCAGCTCGGTGGGCACGCTGCACGCCGGGTGGCCCGAGATGTCGAACGGGGCGGTGTTGGCGATCATCGACAGGGCCGTGTCCAGGTAGGTGCCCAGATCGGCGTCGGCGGGCGGGATCTCCCGCGCGGTGTAGGGCAGGGTCGGCATCACGAGCACGTCGTAGTCGGTGAGTGCGGCGTCGAAGGCCGCGCGCACCTCGGGCACCAGGTTCTGCGCCATCGCGTAGTACGCGCCGCCGCCCACGGCGAAGGTGTGGCGGCCGGACATCGCGACGAGCTTCACGGTCTTGGACAGCTCGGCGCCGCGCTCGGCGCGCCCGCGCCGGTAGTGGGTGATGAGCTCGGGGTCGTAGAGCCCGTGCCAGTTCATCCCGTAGGCGTTGCCGTCCACCATCTGGTAGGCCGCGCCCTCGGTCGCGATCACGTTCCAGACGTGCATCGCGTCCAGATGCCACGGGATCGACACCTCGCCGACGGTGAGCCCCGCCTCGCGCAGGACCTCGACCGCGGCCCGCACGGCGGCGTCCACGGCCGGGTCGGAGTTCGGATGGCCGAACCCTTCGGCGACGACGCCGACGCGCAGGCCCGCCGCCGACTCCGCGAGGGCCCCCAGGTGGTCGACCGGGTCGATCGCGGTGGGCTGGCGCGGGTCGTGCCCGTCCGGACCGGCGAGGATGTCGAGCATCAGCGCGGCGTCGGCGACCGTGCGGGTGATCGGCCCGAGGTGGTCGATCGTGGTCTCGATCGGAAAGGCGCCGGTGTAGGGCACCAGGCCGAAGGTCGGCTTGTGCCCGACGGTCCCGCAGAACGAGCTCGGGATGCGCACGGACCCGCCCTGGTCACCGCCGAGGGCCAGGTCGACCTCCCCGGTCGCGACCAGGACCGCACTGCCGGACGACGAGCCGCCCGCGTTGCGCGCCGGGTCCCAGGGGTTGCGGACCGGGGCGGGCTTGGAGGTGAAGCTGGCGCCGGAGAAGCAGAGGTCCTCGCAGACCGCCTTGCCCGCGACCACCGCGCCCGCGCCCAGGAGGCGCTGCACCACGGTCGCGTCCCGGGTCGGGACGAAGCCCTCGACCGTGGCGGAGCCGTTGGTCATCGGGACGCCCGCGACCGAGACGTTGTCCTTGATCGCGACCGTGCGCCCGGCCAGCGGACCGTCGGCGGTCTCGCGGATGTCGGTGGTCACGTACCAGGCGTTCAGCGGGTGCTCACCCACCTGCCAGTCCCGGACCGGGGCGGTCGGGGCGGTGCGGCGGTAGAGCTCCTCCACGGCGTCGGAGGACGCGAAGGTGGCCGTGACGGCGGGGGCGAACTCCTCGAGCTCGACACTCGTGAGACCCAGGTCGGCGCCGAGTTCGGCGAGCCGCGCGGGATCGGGTGGGGGGACAGCCACTGATGGCCTCCTGTACTCCGAAGGTGTCGGCGAACCTACGGGCACCCCTTCGATATGTCAATGGGTCGCGACACATCGACATTCATGACGACGAGGTGACCACGCGGAGCTCGGTCCCGACCGCCTCCGCCACGTGGATCCGCTGGCCGACGACCCCGTCGCCGTCGAGCGTGACAGTTCCGCGGGGCAGCTCGAAGCGGGCGTCGTGCATGGCGCGGGCCACGGCGCGCGGCTCGTCGCCGCCTGCCCGGACCGCGGCGGCGAACCACATCCGGACGCTCTCGAACACCGACTCGCTCAGTGTGGACAGCGGCGGGGCCCACCTCCCGAAGCGCTCCCGATAGCGACCGAGCAGGGCGGCGTTGCCCTCGGTCTCCAGGGACTCGACGTAGCCGGACACGGAGTGCAGGCCCGCGGTGGCCTCGGGGCCGATCCGGGCCAGCGTGGACTCGTCCATCGCGGGCGCGAGGGTGAGGCAACGGTGGTGCAGGCCCTGCTCGTGACAGTGCCGCTGGAAGCCCGCGGCGTCCGCGCCGACGAAGGTCGAGAGCACGACGTCCGCCCCGGACCGCTCGACGGCCTCGACGACGGCGGCGAAGTCCGTCGTCCCCAACGGCGCGAGCCGCTCCCCCACGAGCCTGCCGCCCAGCCGCGGCACGATCTCGCGGGCCACGGAGTGGGTGGCGCGGGGCCAGCAGTAGTCGTTGCCCGCCAGGAACCACCGGCGCCCCCCGGCGGCGCGCATCATCGGCCCGACGGCCGCGGTGAGCTGGTCCTCCGGGCGCTCGCCGAGCTGGACGCGCAGTCCGCTCTCGATCCCGCCCTCGTTCATCAGGGTCTGGACGAGCAGGACGTCCGAGTCCGCCATCGCCTCGGACACGGCGACGAAGGTGGCCGACGTGGTCGCCACGAGGATCGTGCGACAGCCCGCGGCGGCCAGCCTGCGCGCCTCCCGGGCGCCGGTCGCCGGATCGGTCGCGTCGTCCCCGACCAGGAGCTCGACCGGGCGGCCGAGCAGCCCGCCGTCGGCGTTGATCTCCTCCAGCGCCAGCGTGGCCATGTTGTCCGAGGCCGCGGCGAACAGGTTGCCCGGCCCGGACTTGGAGGTCAGCAGCCCGAGGGCGGTGTTCTCGCCCCGGGCGCGGCGCAGGACGTGTCCGCGGCGGCGCAGCAGCCACTCGAAGCCCTGCTGGTCCAGCTCGGCCTGCAGGCGCACCCGGGTGCCCGTGCCGTGCGCGGCGAAGCGCAGCACCGTCCGGCCGCGCCACGGCTGGTCGTGCACGATCTCGATCAGCCGCCCGGGCCGCACCGCGCCGATCCGGCCGAGGATCTCGACGGGGACACCACCCGCGTCGAGCGGGGCCCGCAGCGCCACCGCGGCACCCGGCGCCACCCGGTCACACAGTGCGTCGAACACCCAGCCGGCACCGGCACCGGCACCGAACAGCCCGAAGACCACGTGCGGCGGCGCGGACACCTCCTCCTGTGCGGTCAACGTGACGACGGACATCGAGCCCCCGTGGGTCCGGTCGTGCCGGGCGAGAAGAGAGGGAGTCTGCCAAGGGTCGCGGGTCGGGGGAAGCCGGGTCTCAGGCCGGGCGCTCCTGCGCCTGCTCGTAGGGGACCGCCCCGTCGACGGACTGCAGGCCGGCGCGGAAGACCTGGTGGAGCAGGGTCAGCACGTCTCGCGCCGGGCCGGAGGAGTCGATCGAGTAGTAGCGGAAGCGCCCGTCGCGGCGCTCGCTGACCAGGCCCGCGACCCGCAGCACCTTGAGGTGCGTCGAGACCGCGGTGCGGCCGACGCTGGTGATGCGCTCCGCGATCGCCCCCGCGCTGCACTCGTCCTCGGCCGCGAGGACGCCCAGGATCTCGCGGCGGACGGGGTCGGCCAGGGCATCGAACGCCATGTTCGAGTCCACGACCCACCTCCCAGATCTGTCATCCACCGTTGACATGGGACAACGATAGCGGACGTACCCGCCGTTTGTACCTGAACATGTCAGCCGCTCTTGACGGGGTTTCGCCGATGCCGCACTGTCCCCTGCGTGACTCGGACCCGCCGCTTCGATCGCACCGACCGCCTGCACATCCTGGCCATGTCCGGGTTCGTCGCGCTGCTGACCGCGGGTGGCTTCCTCGTCCTCGTCACGGTCGTGGCCCCGGCGCAGCTCACCCTCGGCGGCGGCGCGACGTTCGGGATCGGGCTCGGCGTCACGGCCTACCTGCTCGGGGTCCGGCACGCCTTCGACGCCGACCACATCGCCGCGATCGACAACACCACGCGCAAGCTGGTCAGCGAGGGCAGGCGCGCCCGCGGCACCGGGTTCTGGTTCTCCCTGGGCCACTCGTCGGTGGTGTTCGTCCTGTCCCTGCTGCTCGCGTTCGGTGTCCGGTCGCTGGCCGGGGATCTGGGGGACGACTCGTCCTCGGTCAAGGAGACCCTCGGCGTCGTCGGGACGCTGGTCGGCGGTGGCTTCCTCGTCCTGATCGGCCTGTTGAACCTGCAGGCCATGGTCGGCATCGGGCGCGTGTTCTCTCGGATGCGCACCGAGGAGCTCGACGAGGAGACCCTGGAGAGACACCTCAGCTCCCGCGGGCTCCTGGCCCGGCTGCTGAACCGCGCGATGCGCGCGGTGAGCAAGCCGTGGCACCTGTACATCGTGGGCTTCGTGTTCGGCATCGGGTTCGACACGGCCACCGAGGTCACCCTGCTCGTCCTCGCAGGCGGCGCCGCCGCGGCCCAGCTGCCCTGGTACGCGATCCTGGTCATCCCGGTCCTGTTCGCCGCGGGCATGAGCCTGTTCGACACCGCCGACGGCGTGTTCATGTCCGCCGCGTACCAGTGGGCGTTCATCTCGCCCGTGCGGAAGGTCTTCTACAACCTCACCGTGACGGCCCTGAGCGTCGTCGTCGCGCTGGTCATCGGGCTGATCGAGCTGCTCCAGCTCCTCGCCGACGAGCTCGACGTCACCACCGGCCCGCTCGCCGAGATCACCTCCGTGGACCTGGAGACGGTGGGGTACGTGATCGTCGGGCTGTTCGTGGTGACGTGGCTCGGGGCCCTCGCCGTGTGGCGCTTCGGCCGGATCGAGGAGCGGTGGGCGCCCGTGGACCGCGCGACGCCGTAGCGGGCCGCGCCGGCCCGTACGCTCCCGGTCATGGCACGGCTTCTCCTGGTGGAGGACGACGACACGATCGGCCACGCGCTCTCGACCAGCCTGGCGGCCCACGGCCACGAGATCAGCTGGCAGCCCACCGGCCGCGGTGCCCTCGCCGAGGCCGCCCGCGGCCCGCTCGACCTGGTCCTGCTCGACCTCGGACTCCCCGACCTCGACGGGGTCGCCGTCTGCCGCGAGCTGCGCACCACCCAGCCGGACGCCGTGGTGGTCATGCTCACCGCCCGCGACGAGGAGATGGACGTGATCATCGGGCTCGAGGCGGGGGCGGACGACTACCTCACCAAGCCCGTCCGCCTCGCCGAGCTGCACGCCCGCATCCGGGCCCACCTCCGGCGCGGCACGACCGCGGGGTCCCCGGACAGCGACGGGCCGGTCGCGCTCGGGGAGCTGACCCTCGACACCGCCAGCCGCCGGGTCAGCGTCGCAGGTGCCGAGGTCGCCCTGCGGGCCAAGGAGTACGAGCTGCTCGTCCGCCTCGCGGCCGAGCCCGGCGTCGCCGTCAGCCGGGAGACCCTCATGTCCGAGGTGTGGGACGAGCACTGGTTCGGTTCCACCAAGACCCTCGACGTCCACATCGCCGCCCTGCGCCGCAGGCTCGCCGAGGCCGGTGACCCGGCGGGCCTGCCGGTCATCGTCACCCTGCGCGGGCACGGCTACCGGCTGGACCCGCCCTCCCAGGTGTGTCCTACGGTCGAGCGCTGACCCTCCCTCCCGGCGCGGGTGTCCACAGTCGCCCACCCGGCGGGCGGCCCTCCGACGACAACCCTCCTGCTCCCGACGATGCCGGACCGGCGAACCGCCAGGGAGCCTCGCCGTAGTACAGGAAGGTGCGGTCGCCGGTGGTCCGGGCCCAGTGCCGGAGCCGGTCGGTGATCAGCTCGTCCTCGGCCCGCAGCCGGGAGGTGAGCTCGCGCTCGGACATCGGGGTCGCCTCAGGGACGGGTGCCGAAGGCGGGGCGGCCCAGCTGCTCGGGCAGGACGCGGGAGGCGTCGCGCACCCACTCGCAGAGCACGGCCCGGCTCTCTCGGGGGTCGATCAGGTCCTGGACGCCGAACCGCTCGACGGTCCGGAAAGGGGACGCCAGCGCCTCCAGCTGGGCTTCGATCCGGGCGATCTCCGCCGACCGGTCCGGGGCGGTGTCCAGCTGGGCCCGGAAGGCGGCCTCGACCCCGCCCTTGGCGGGTAGCGAGCCCCAGGTGGCCGACGGCCAGGCCCAGGTCCGGTTCGGCCGGTGCCGGTTGACGATCCCGGCTCCGCCGACCCCGAACACCCGGCGGACGATGATCTCGGCCTGCGGCACGCGGGCCTGGTAGACGGCCGCGATCGCCCGCACGCCGAAGCGGATGGTCGCCCGGCGCTCCGCCCCGAGGCCGATCGAGGCGCCACCCTGGTCGGTGAGGCTGACCACCGGGAGGTGGAAGGGTCTCGCAGAGGTCGACGAGCCGGGTGATCGCCTGCGCACCCTCGGCCGAGATCGTCACGCCGCGGGTCGGGTCCGTGGCGACCACGCCGACGGGGTGGCCGTCCAGGCGGGCCAGCGCGGTGACCGTCGCGCCGCCGTACTCGGCGTAGCGGAGGACCGAGCCCCGGTCGAAGACCCCGGCGAGCAGGTCGTCGGTGGAGTAGGGCTCGCGGGGGTTGCGCGGCACGACCCGCAGCATCCCCTCGTCCGCCCGGTCCGCCGGGTCCTCCGTCGGCACGACCGGAGGGAGCTCGAACACGCTCGACGGCAGGTACGACAGGAAGGCGCGGATCACCCCGAAGGCCTCCTCCTCGCTGCGCACGACCCGCTCGACCAGCCCGTTCCCGCGGTGCACCTCGGCCCCGCCGAGCTGCTCCTTCGTGAGGTCCTCGCCGGAGCTGCCCTTGACGACCGGTGGCCCCGCCGTGAACACCTGCCCGATGCCCTCGACCATCAGGGCCAGGTGGGACATCGCGAGCCGCGCCGCGCCGAGCCCGACCGTCGGGCCGAGGCAGGCGGACACGACGGGGACCAGCGACAGGTTCTCGACGACGGCGTCCCATCCCGGGTTGACCGGCAGATAGTGATAACCGTTGCGCTGCGCGGTGACCACGCTGCCGCCGCCGCTCGCGCCGTCCAGCAGCCGGACGACCGGCAGCCGCATCGCGCCCGCGTACTCCTCGGTGAACACCTGCTTCTGCCAGATCGCGGCGTCCCCGGAGCTGCCGCGGATGGTGAAGTCGTCCGCCCCGACGACGGCGCGGCGACCGTCGATCCGGGCCGTCCCGGACACGAAGTTGACCGGGAGCATCGTGGTCAGCTCGTGGTCGTCGGAGTAGGTGGCGAAGCCGGTGAGCGGGGCGATCTCGGCGAAGCTGCCCTTGTCCGCCAGCGCGTCGATCCGCTCGCGGACGGTCAGCCTGCCGGTCCCGTGCTGGCGGGCGACCTTCTCGGGCCCGCCCATCTCGCGGCCGAGGGCCCGGCGGCGGTGGACCTCCTCGGCCTCGCGCTCCCAGCCCTCGACGACGGTGATCTCCGGGGCGGCCTCCTCGCCGTCCACGGCCGAGGGCTCCAGGACGAGCAGCGGCGTGCCCTCCTCGACGATCCCTCCGACCTCGGCCAGCAGCTCCCCCACGGTCCCCGCGGTCTCGGCCCGGACCGCGAACTCCATCTTCATCGCCTCGATGACCAGCAGTGTCGCGCCACGTCGGACCCGGTCGCCGGGTCCGACGGCGAACTCCACCACCACCCCGTCCATCGGGGCGGTGACCCCGTCGGCGGGCACGGCCGCGGCCCGGGGGGCCGCACTCGTCGTCGGCACCCGGGCGGGCAGGTCGGACGCCCGCAGCTCGGCCAGGTGGGCGGCCACGAACCCGGTGTCGGACGGGCCGCCGGTGAAGTCCGGATGCGTCAGCACCGCGCGCAGGAACGGGATCGTGGTCGCGAGGCCCTCGATCCGGAACTCGGCCAGGGCGGCGTCCGCGCGGCGGGCGGCCTCGGCGAAGGTGGCGCCGCGGGTGATGACCTTGGCCAGCAGCGAGTCGAACCGCGGGCTCGTCCGCAGACCCGCGTAACCGTAGGTGTCCACCCGCACGTGGGGGCCCGCGGGCGGGTCGAACGCGGTGAGCAGGCCCGCGCGCGGGCGCGGCGCCCCGTCCGCCGCCGGCACCTCGGTGTTGACCCGGGCCTGGATCGCGAACCCGCGAGGCTCGGGCCGGACGTCGAGGCCCGCGCCCTGCGCGAGCCGGATCTGGGTCTCGACGAGATCGACGCCGGTCACCTCCTCGGTCACCGTGTGCTCGACCTGCAGGCGGGGGTTGAGCTCGAGGAACCACACGTCGGCGCCGTCGACCAGGAACTCGACGGTGCCGAGGCTCTCGTAGCCGACGTGCTCACCGATCCGGACCGCCGACTCGTGGAGCCGGTCGCGGACCGCGGGATCGAGGAACGGGGCGGGGGCGATCTCGATCAGCTTCTGGTGTCGGCGCTGGACGGAGCAGTCGCGCTCGCCGAGCTGGCGGACCCGCGTGCCGTCCCCGACGATCTGCACCTCGATGTGCCGGGCCGCGCCGACCAGCTTCTCGACGTAGAGCTCTCCGGACCCGAACGCGTGCTCGGCCTCGGACCGGCACCGGGCGTAGGCCTCCGGCAGCTCCGCGGGGTCGGTCACCTCCCGCATCCCGCGGCCGCCCCCGCCTGCGAGCGCCTTGAGCATCACCGCGCCGTGCTCGGCGAGGAAGGTCGCGGCCTCCCCGAGCGAGGTCGGACCCGCCGTGCCGGGCAGCACGGGCACAGCGGCCGCGCGGGCCGTGGCCCGGGCACGCACCTTGTCCCCGAACAGGTCCAGCAGCTCCGGGCGGGGTCCGACGAAGGTCAGGCCGCGGTCGGCGCACAGCCGGGCGAAGTCGGCGTTCTCGCTCAGGAAGCCGTAGCCGGGATGCACGAACCGCGCCCCCGCCGCGGTCGCGACCGCGACCACCGCCTCCTGGTCCAGGTAGCCCGGGATCTCGTGCGCCTCGTCGGCGAGGGTGACGTGCGGGGCGGTGGCGTCGTCGAGGGCGAACACGGCGACCGTGCGCAGCCCGAGCTCGCGAGCGGCCCGGACGAGCCGGACGGCGATCTCGCCCCGGTTGGCGACGAGCAGGGTCACGAGACCTCCAGGGAGCGCATCAGCTGGGTGACGAGCCGGTCCGGGGTCAGCGAGCCGTCCGGGCGGTACCAGACCGCCGGGCCGAAGCGCACCCTCCCGGTCGTCTGCGACCTCTCGGTTCATACCGATGCGTAGGACGAAGGGCAACCGAGGACGAGCACACCGCGCCCGAGGCGACCGTGGGCACGGACGTCAGAAGTTCCCGCGCTGAGCCTGCTCGCGCTCGATGGCCTCGAACAGGGCCTTGAAGTTGCCGACGCCGAACCCGAGCGAACCGTGCCGCTCGATGAGCTCGAAGAACACCGTCGGACGGTCGCCGAGCGGCTTGGTGAAGATCTGCAGCAGGTAGCCGTCGGAGTCCCGGTCGACCAGGATGCCGCGGGACTGCAGCTCCTCGATCGGCACCCGCACCTCGCCGATGCGGGCGCGCAGCGCCGGGTCCTCGTAGTACGAGTCCGGGGTGGCCAGGAACTGGATCCCCTCGGCGCGCAGCACGTCCACGGTGCGGAGGATGTCGTCGGTGGCCAGTGCGAGGTGCTGGGCGCCGGGGCCGCCGTAGAAGTCGAGGTACTCGTCGATCTGGCTGCGCTTGCGACCCGGCGCGGGCTCGTTGAGCGGGAACTTCACCCGGTGGTTGCCGGAGGCGACGACCTTGCTCATCAACGCGGAGTACTCCGTCGCGATGTCCTCGCCCACGAACTCGGCCATGTTCGTGAAGCCCATGATCCGGTTGTAGAAGTCCACCCACTCGTTCATGCGGCCGAGCTCGACGTTGCCGACGACGTGGTCCAGCGCCTGGAAGAGCCGCGTCGGCTTCCCCTCCGGCTTCACACGGCTCGACGACCGTGCGACGTAGCCGGGCAGGTACGGCCCGGTGTAGCGGGAGCGGTCGACGAGGGTGTGGCGGGTGTCGCCGTAGACGGCGATGGCGGCGGTGCGCACGGTGCCGTGCTCGTCGGAGAGGTCCTGCGGCTCGACGAGGACCTTCGCGCCCTGGGCGCGGGCGTGGGCGATGCAGCGGTCGACGTCCGGGACCTCGAGAGCGATGTCGACGATGCCGTCGCCGTGGCGGCGGTGGTGGTCCAGCAGCGTGCTGGCCGGGTCGACGCCGCCCTGGAACACGAACCGCACCGCGCCGGAGCGCAGCACGTACGCCTGGTGGTCGCGGTTGCCGGTCTCGGGGCCGGAGTAGGCCACCAGCTCCATGCCGAACACGGCCTGGAAGAACAGCGCGGTCTGGGTCGCGTTGCCGACCGACCACACCACCGCGTCCCAGCCGGTCACGGGGAAGGGGTCACCGTCCGGGTCGTACTCCACGAGCCCGACGAGCCGGCGCAGCTGGTCGAGGTCGAGATCGGCGAGTCGCTCCTGGCTGGTGAGGGTCTGGTCGATGCTCACGGCGGCCTCCTCGTGCACTCCGGTCCGCCGGACTGCGCGAGTAGTGCACCTCATCGGCCCGGTGTCGGCAACGGACGTCGATTCTGCTGGTGCTGCTGTACAGCTACGTCGGTCCGGACCCGCTTCTGCTGTACATTCTGCCCACATGAGCCTGGAGCTGGACGCGCTGGACGTCGACCTGCTCGCCGCGCTGCCCGAACACACCCGCGTCGGGGTGTTGGAGCTGTCCCGCACCGTGCAGGTCGCGCGGGGCACGGTGCAGGCCCGGCTGGACAGGCTGGAGCGGGCGGGCGTGATCGCCGGGTACGGCCCGGACGTCGACCTGCGGGCCGCCGGGCACGACGTCCAGGCCTTCGTCACCCTGGAGATCGCCCAGGGCGCGCTGGAGGACGTGACGGCCGAGCTCACCGCCGAACCCGCCGTCCTGGAGGCCTACGCGACGACCGGCTCGGCGGACGTGCTGTGCCGGTTGGCGGCGTCCTCCCACGAGGAACTGCAACAGACCCTGCTGCGGCTCAACCGCTTCCCCACGGTCGGGCGGACGACCAGCGTCGTGGTGCTCTCGGTCGTCGTGCCGCCGCGGACGCTGCCGCTGCTGCAGAGCGCCCCGCGCGAGGCGCCGCACCGCGCTCCCGCCTACCGCCGGTCCTGACCCGGCGACACCCCCGCAGCAGCGCGCCGAAGCGCCCGGTACAGCAGTCCGGGGTCGCCGAGGCGGCGGCGGAGCTGTCGTTCGAGGCCGCCGATGGGATAGAGGTTCTGGGGAGCGCGGGAGTCCTTGTACGCCGTGGAGGCGAAGCGCGGCAGGGTGGTCTGGCTGAGCGACGCGAGCAGGACCGCGCCCTCGGCGGGCAGGGCGGCGCTGCACTCGATGCGCACGATCCCCGCCCACGGGGTGCCCGGGGGACAGGGCAGCCTCAGGTACCAGCTGTAGCGCTTCCAGGAGCCGTCGATGCGGAGGACGGGGGTGCGCTCCCCCGCCGACAACCTCCCGACCACCTTCCGGAGCGGGTCCTCCAGGTACTCGGTGCGGTGGCTCTTGATGAAGCCGATCGCGCGGGGCAGGTTCTCGCGCCCGTGCAGCGGTCCGTCCACGACGAGCAGGTCGTCCGACACGCAGCCGAGCAGCCGGGACCTCCCGGCCGCCCAGAGCTCGGCGTCCGCGAGGTCGACCTGCAGGGCCAGGGAGAGGGCCTGCATCGGCGGGATGTCCCGACGGGCCGCGGCGACGTGGGCCCGGTAGGTGCCCGCGGACGTCGCGATGTCCGCGGCCTCCGGGGCGGTGGTGAAGACCCCGTGCCGCACACCGTGTTCGAGCCCCTCGACCAGGTGGGCGCCATGCGGCTCGCAGCAGCACACGACCCCGGCGGCGTAGGAGGCGCAGAGGCCGGGCGCGGCACCGCCCTCGCCGTCGTCCACCCAGATCTGGGCGTCCACCCGCCGCACGCCGTCGACGAACAGCACCGCCTCCGGCGCGACGACGGCGGGATCGGCCGGGATCGGACGCCACGCGCCGACCGGGAGCTCGACGCCCGCGTCGACCTCCGCGCTGGACTCCCCCCGCTCGCCGTCGTCGCTCGTGCCGTAGCTCGGGTCCCACGGGTCCACGCTGAACCTCACGGGCCCTCCCGGACGATCGTCGAGGTGCGCTGGTCGCGGGCCACCGAGAACCGCACGGGGATCCGCTCGGCGAGCGCCGGGACGTGGGTGATCACCCCGACCATCCGGTCCCCGCGCGTGGCCAGGTTCTCCAGGGTGCCTGCGACGGTCTCGAGGCTCGACTCGTCCAACGTCCCGAAGCCCTCGTCCAGGAGGATCGACTCCAGCCGGGGCGCCCCCTCCGCGGCCAGCCCCGCGAGCTGCGAGGACAGCGCGAGTGCCAGGGCGAGGCTCGCCTGGAAGGTCTCGCCGCCGGACAACGTCTTGACCGGACGCCGCGCGTCCGCGTCGGCGTGGTCCACCACCAGGAAGTCCCCGTCGGCATGGGTCAGCTCGAACTGGCCGCCGGAGAGCTCCCGCAGGCTCTCGGACGCGTCGGCGACCAGGACGTCCAGGGCGGACGCGACGAGCCAACGCGGGAAGTGGTTGGAGCGCAACCGGTCCCCGAGGAGCTTGGCCACCTGGTGGGCGGTCGCGGCCTCGCCCCGCTCCGCGGCCAGCCCGCTCGCCTCCGCCCGCCGCTCGACGATGCGCTCCCGCGCTCCGCGGGCCTGCTGCAGCGCCGCGGCGACGCGCGTCGTCGGCTCACCGGATCCCGCGGCCGGGAGCCCCGCCGCCGCGAGCTCGGCGGCGACCTGCGCGTCCAGGGCGGCCCCCGCTCGGCGGCCCGCGCCATTGCGGCGGTCGCCTCGGCACCCCGCGTGGCCCGGTCCGCGGCGGCCTCGACCGCCCAGCCGGTGAGGGCCGCCCAGGCGGCGGCCAGGTTGTCGCCGACGAGCGGGGAGCCCCGAGCCCGACGAGCGGGTCTCGGACCCGGCGCACCTCGTCCCACGCCCGGACGAGCTCCGCCTCGATCCCTCCGGCCGCGGCCTCCTCCTCCCGCAGCGCGTCGCGGGCGCGCCGTGCCGCCAGGTCGGCGGCATGGGCCGCGGCGGCCAGCTCGCCGGCGCGGGCGATCCCCGCTTCGGCCTCCGCGTCGTCCGGCAGGCCCGCCAGCGCAGCGTCGAGGGCCGCCCGCCGCCGGTCCGCCGCGTCGATCTCGGCGACGACCTGCTGCTCGGCCCGGAGCGCGGCCGACTCGGCCGCCCGCGCCGCCGCCCATCCGGCCCGCGCGGTCTCGAGCTCCCCGCGCGCGGCGGTCTCGTCGGACTCGGCCCGTGCCAGGCTCTCGCGTACGGTAGCGGCCCGCCCCTCGCGCGCCGCCATCTCCGCCGCGGCCCATCCGACCAGTGCGCGCCAGCCTGCTGCGACGTCCTCCCCCGGGTCCGGCGCGCCCAGCCCGACGAGCGGGTCTCGGCTGCGGCGCAGCTCCGTCTCGGCCCCGGACAGCGCGGCGCGCAGCTCGTCGACCCGAGCAGCGGCCCCGTCACGCTTCCGCCGGGCGGTCCGCGCCGCGTCCGCTGCGGTCTCGGCGGCCCGGGCCCGGTCGTCCAGCTCGGCGAGCAGCCGCGCGGCATCGGCCTCGGAGGGCCGCCCGTCCAGCGCGGACTCCAGCCCGACGACGGCCGCGCGGGCTCGGTCGGCGGCCCGTCGGGCCGTGACCTGGGCAGCCTCGGCCGCGCCGCTGTTCTGGACCGCGGCCCGGGAGGCCGCCTCGGCCTCGGCGACCGCCTTCCGGAGGGCGTCGAGATCCGCACCGTCGAGGGGCGGCGGCAGCGTGGCGACGGCCTGTGCACAGACCGGGCACTCGTCGCCGGCCCGCAGCGTCGGGCGGAGCACCGCGGCGAGATCGATCCGTTCGGCGCGCACGAGCCGCGCCCGGTGCTCGTGGAGCCGGTGCCCCGCCTCCTCGGCCCCGACCGATGCGGCGTCGGCGGCCTTGCGGGCCGCCTCCCACTCCCCCGCGGCCCGGTCGGCCTCGGCCCGGGCGGACACCAGCGCCCGGTGGTCGCGGCGGAGTCCCTCCAGATCGGCGCGCTCCGCAGCGGTCGCGACGCGGGCTCAGGCCGCGGCCTCCTCCGCCTCCGCGCGCTCGGTCGTGGCCCGCAGCCCGCCGAATGCGGCGGTCGCCTCCGCGAGCTCCCCAGCGAGGTCGTCCAGCCCCGCGGGCACCACGGGCCTGCGCAGGGCGGCGAGCTCGACCGCCAGCCGATCGGCCGCCTCACGTGCCGCGGCGAGCGCGGCCGCGGCGGCGTCCGCCCGCAGCCTGGTCCGCTCCCCCGCCTCCTCGGCGGCGCGGGTGTCCGCCGCGGCGGCGCGATGAGCACGCTCCGCCGCCTGCCTGCGCGCGATGAGCGCCGGTCGGGCCGCGATGAGTCCACGATGCTCGGCGTGGTCGCGCCGGACCTGCTGGAGGCGGGCGGCGTCCGGGCCCGCCGCGACCAGCTCCGCGGCGCGGATGCGCAGTCGCTCGGCCTCGTCGGCGCGGGCGCGCACCTCGGCGACCGCCGCCGCGGCTCGGAGGCGACGGCTTTCGAGCGACCCGGTCCCGTCCGGTGTGGACACCGCGGCCAGCAGCCCGTACTCGGTGGTCAGCTGGTGGGCCAGACCCTGCGCGGCGACGCGGTCCGCGGCGGTGGCGGCGATCTCCGGCAGCAGCGCGTCGATGCGGGAGCCGAGTGCCTGGATCGCCTCGACCCGGGCCGTGGCCCGCCCTTCGGCCTCCTCGGTGGCGTCGGCGTAGCGGCCCAGCTGCTCCGTGAGGAGCTCGGCACGGCTGCGCTGGGTGGCCGCCTCGGCGTTGGCCCTGCGCATGATCTGCTCGTAGATCCCCATCCCGAGGATCCGCTCGAGCTTCTGCTGGCGCTCGTTCGTCGGTGCGTGCAGGAAGTCCGCGAAGTCCCCCTGCGGCAGCACGACACAGGTGCAGAAGTCCGCGAACGGAAGGCCCAGCAGTCGCTCGACCTCGGCGGTGACCTCCCGGCCCGACGCCAGTGGCGTCGTCTCCTCGTCTCCGACGATCTCCTCGAGCCGGGCCTCCTTGACCGTGACCCTCCCGGTCGAGGCCGCACGCCGGAGCTCGCGCGCGGCGACGTAGCGGCGCCCCCCGACCTCGAACACCAGGCTGACGGTGCCTCGGCTCGCCGTGGGGGCCAACGCCAGCGACACGGCACGCTGGTCGTCCCAGCGCGGGACCGAACCGTAGAGCGCGAAGGTCAGGGCGTCGATCACCGTGGACTTGCCGGAGTGGGTGCCGACCAGGGTGATCCCGGAGGCGTCGGCGAGGGGGCGGCAGGCGTCCAGCGTGGCGGCGTGGTCGTGGTTGCCCGCGATCGCGACGACCCGGATGCCGCTCTGCGCCAACCCCAGCAGGGTGCGCACCACGAGCTTCTGCGCGGCGGCCGTGGGAGCGGCGGAGTCGTAGAGGTCGCCCGCCACGAGGACCGCGTCGACCTCCTGCTCCCGCGCGATCCGGACGATCTCCTGCAGCACCTGCTCCTGCTCGTCGATCCGGTGGTGCCCCTTGAGGGTATTCCCGACGTGCCAGTTCGCGGTGTGGAGGAACCGCATCAGAAGGGGGCCTCGTCGTCGACGGCGGGCAGGCGCGCGAACGGGTCGCCGTTGGTGGCGGGCCCGGTCGTCGAGAGCAGAGGGTCGCCCGCCGACTCCGACTCCCGGGTCGCCCACGCCGGGAAGGGGAACTCGACGGCCAGCGGCGCCGGGATCTCGGGCTGCGACACGAACATCGCGCCCGGCTTGGCCAGCACCGCCCTCGCCCGTTGCGAGGGCGGGAGGAAGCCGTACTCGGGCCGCCCGGCCTCGGCCGGGTCCAGCCGCCCGACGACCTTGATCGACGAGTTCGACACGATCCGCCGCTCGACCTCGCTCGCGGTCTGCTGGGCGCCGATCAGGATGATCCCCAGCGAACGCCCGCGCTCGGCGATGTCCAGCAGGACCTCCTTGATGGGGCTGGAGCCCTCGCGCGGGGCGTACTTGTTCAGCTCGTCGAGCATCGTGAACAGCAGGCCCCTGGTGCCCGCCGTCTCCTTGCGCGCGGTCTCGGCCGCCAGCACCACACCGACGACGAACCGCTGCGCCCGCTCGGGCAGGTTGTGCAGGTCGACCACCGTGACCTGGTGGTTCGCGGTGGTGACCTCGCGACCCGGCCGAAGCGCCAGGTCACCGCGGACGAGGGTGCGCATCGGCTTGAGGCTCGACCGGAGCCTGCGGAGGAAGGCGTTGACCGTGCCGGTCCCGGTGACCGGCCCGGCCCAGTCGCGGCGGAGATCCTCGTCGGTGAGCTGGTCGGACACGTACTCGACGAGCTGCTCGTAGGTGCGCAGGGTCCGCCCGCCCAGCGAGACCGCGCCCTCGCCGACCTCGACGGCCTGCCGCTTGAGCTGCGCGGCGACCTGGTGGATGACCATCGTGTACTGGTTGTGCTCGTCCTCGGCGTCCGCGAAGACGTAGGGCAGGCTCCGCGGGCAGCCCGCCGCCAAGGCCGTCCGGCTGTGTGCGGATCGCGGCGTCCCGCACCACGTCGGCACCGTCTTCTCCACCGATCGCCACCACTCCGGGAAGCGCCGGGACCCGGCCTGGGACCTGCTCGTGGAACACGGCACCCTCGGGGTGGAGATGGAGGCCGCCGGGCTGTACGCGGTCGCCGCCGAGCACGGTGCGAGGGCCCTGTGCCTCACCACCGTGACCGACGGAGTCGCGGGCGAGACTGACCTCGACTCCCGGCAGCGCGAGGAGGAGCTCCTGCGGATGGCCGAGGTCGCCCTCGACGTCCTCGCCGGCTGCTGAGACGTCGCCCGGGCAGGATCCACGCCCCCGAGCGGACAGCGCCCAGGCCGTAGTTCCAGCCGTCGGATCCGCGAGATGCGGCCCGATCCGTCAGGACCTCCGGACGCCCCGTGGTCTTGACCGACGACGGCCTGATGGCGCCCCACCGGGTCTCCAGCTGTGCGAGGTCCTGGACCACCGCCCAGACCTCGATCCCCCAGCCGCGCGAGTCCGCGGCCCAGTTGTCGGCGGCACGGGAGTGATGTCGGCGATCTCGTCGACGAACAGCCCGAGCGGCGGGTCGAGGTGCCCCGCCGGCCGGGCGGCGGCGACCTGCTTGGCGGTGGCGAACACGGCCTCGGTGAAGGCGGTCAGAAGCGGCACGGGCCGCTGGTCGGAGTCGCCGGCGACGGGATCCCACCGCAGGGTCGAGGCCACCCCGCCGAGCCCGGTCGGGTTGAACACGTGGACCGGACCGGCGAGGGCGCGGTCGGCGGAGGTGAGATCGGCGAGTTCGGTCTTGGTGCTGGTGGCGTACTCGCGGCGGGTCCGTCGACGCGGGTGTCGAGGGTGTGGGTTCGCAGCCGCCACCGCACCACGTCGGACACCGAGTCGGCATCCCCGACGCCGCGACCGACCCGGGCCCGCCCGCGTCACACGGCTTGGAAGCGGCCCGGTTCCCGCTCGGTCACGGCGCCGAGCCGGACCAGCCGCTCCAGGTGCTGCTCCGCGGTCCGCGCCTCCACGGTCTCGACGTGCGGCGCCTCGACGTGCGGCCGGTAGACGAACCGGTGCGCGACGACGTCGGCGAGGGTGCGCGGCCGAGCCAGGAACGACGTGAGCGCCTCGTCGCGACGTCCGATCACCTCGCGGTAGGCGGCCAGCCGCTCGCGGAACTCCCCCACACCCTCCACCACGCCCTTCTGATGGAAGGTGCCGAACCAGCGCGCGTCGACGGTCCCGCAGAGCTCGATCGACCGCTCGAAGCCCTCCAGGCTGCTGACCCGGTCGCCGTAGTAGGGCCCGAAACCCGTCAGGTCGATGTCGGCGATGTAGAGGAACCCGTCCGGCTCGATCAGCAGTCCACTGTGGCCCCCGGTGTGTCCGGGCAGGTGTACCACCGTGGCGGAGCAGTCGCCGAGGTCGAAGCGGTGCCCGTCCGGCACTCCGACGGCGTCGGGTCGGGCGGCGAGCCGGAACTCCGCGGTCAGCGACGCGGCCGTGGTCTGCGTGACCGCTTCGGGCAGCCCGTACCCCGCGACCAGCACGTCGAGGTCCTGCACCGCGGGAAGGTCGGCCGTGTGCACGTGCAGCGGGCCTGCGAAGGCGCCCGCCCCGGCGAGATGGTCCTCGTGGGCGTGGCTGACGAACACGGCGTCCGCACTCGGCGCCTGTTCGACGAGCGCCAACGAGGGATCGACCAGCAGCGTGCCCGCGCTCCCCCGCAGCAGCAGCGAGTTGCCGTACGGGTAGCCGCCGCCGTTCGCCGCGCGCAGCAGTGTGATCCGCCCGTACTCCACGGGCGTCCATCCGGTCGTCGTCATCGACGCCTCCTGTCGGTCGACGACAGTCTCCTGCATCACGAACGATCGTTCAGTGAGTCAGGCCACACCGAGCTGGGTCTCACCGCAAGGTCGCCTGCGCCCCGGCCCAGCTCCATTCGCTCGACGGATCGCGGTGACCACGGCCATCTCCCGGGCGAGGCAGCCCGACGGCCCGCGCGGCCTACCCGGGCGCGGTCGGGACAGCGGACGGGACAGCGGTGAGCAGCCGCTCGCAGGTGGAGACGAGCACCGCCGCCGCCGCTCGCTCGTCCCGGCCCGCGACCGGGTGCGCCGCCCTACGCTGCCACCACACCAGCCGCGCGCCCGCCGCCAGGCGGATCTCCTCGGGACCGGCGTCGGGGGGCAGCCCGAGACGCTCCCGGGGCCCGGCCCCGCCCGCGCCGAGCAGCTGCTCGGCGTCGGCGCGGTGGTCGGCGGTGAGGGCGGGCGATCCGGCGCGGATCCGGTCGAGCAGGTCCAGCTCGGCCAGCTCGTGGGCCTCGGACCGGAGGCGCTCGACGTGGTAGCGCAGGCGCTCGTCGCCGCCCGCGGGGAGCCCGGCGACGACCGCCTCCAGGGCCTCGACGGCCGAACGGGCCCGCCGCGCGTCGAGCGTGCCGAGCAGCTCCCTCCGCAGCGTCTCCCGCAGCAGCGGCACCCCGCTGCGCCGGTCCAGCTCCGCGGCGATCTCCTCCGGGACGGCACCGTCCGCCGCGAGCTCGGCCGTGACCTGCGCGATCCGTTCGGTGTCCGGGCCGATACCGCCCCGCGCGCCGCGCGCCATCACCGCGGACACCGGGACCACCGTGTGACAGTGCCCGCGGACCGCGGGATCGGCGGCGCGTCGCGCGGCCTCCTGCCACGGGTCCGCGTCCAGCAGGTCCGCGCGGGCCAGCACGCCGAGCGCAGGTGGCCACGCCGGGCCCTCGCCGGAGGGCGGTCCGTCGGTCAGCAGCAGGAGGCGGGCGTCGGCGGGCCGGTCGGCCGCGGGTCGCTCGAGGATCTCCACGGTGTCGGGCAGGCCGGCGGCGAGCGCGGCGACCAGGGTGGACACCCCGGACCCCGCAGGGCCGTCGACGGCGACGCGCAGCGGCCGGTCGAGCAGGGCCGTGACCTCCCGCAGCGCCGCCCCCGACGGCGACGCGCGGACCACCTCCTCCACGACCGCCCGCACCCGGGCGACCAGCGGCCCGTCGCGCTCCGTCGGCGGCCTCGGCGCAGGCACCTCCGCCGGGGAGGGTCCGGGGGCGGGTGCCGCGGCGCTCCCGGGCTGCTCCGGGGGCACCAGCGGAACCGCCCCCGCGGCCACGACCGGCCCGGACCCGGCCGCCGGCGCCGGGGCGATCGGTGGGGTCGCCGGGGGCACCGGCACCGTGCCCTCGACCGTGGTCCCCTCCCCCGGCGCGGACCGCAGGTCGACGCGTCCGCCCGCCGCCGCGATCCGGGCCGCCAGGTTGCGCAGCCCGCGCCCCGCCGTCGCCGCCGTCGGCCCGACACCCGCGGGCTCGGGCATGACGAACCCCGGCCCGTGGTCCTGCACCGCGAAGTGGAGCCGCCCGTCGGCCTCCCCGAAGCGCACCACGACGTCCGCGCCGGGGGCGTGCTTGTGCGCGTTGTTGACCGACTCCAGGCAGCAGAAGTAGACCGCCGCCTCGATCTCGAGCGGGAACCGCCTGCCCGGCGCGAGCGTCGACTCCACGGGCACTCGGGGCGGACCCTCCAGCTCGGCCTGCAGTGCCGCCACGAGCCCGCGTTCGGCCAGGGCGATCGAGCGCACCCCGCCTGCGGTCTCGGCCAGCACCGCCTCGGCCGCGTCGAGCTGCCCGGCGAGCACCCCGAGCCGCTCCCGGGCCTGCTCGACCCGGCCGTTCTCCACCTCGTGCTCCACCAGCCCGAGGACCAGCCGGAGCGCCACGAGATGGTGCTGCGCGCCGTCGTGCAGGTCGCGTTCGATGCGCCTGCGTTCGTGGTCCATCTCCGAGACCGCCTCGCGCCGCGACACCGCGATCTCCGCTGCGTGCGCCAGCGCGGCCCGGAGCTGGCGCTCCAGCTCGACCCCGAGCCTGGCCGCCGCGACGACGACGCCGAGGCTGTCGGCGATGTCCTCCAGCAGGTGGCCCCGGTCGGCGTGCAGGCCCGCGACGGCGGCCCGGTCCACCTCGAGGGTGCCGAAGCGCTGCCCGCCGCTGAGCACCGGCACCGCGACCAGCTCCCCGCCGTCCGCGCCCGCCCCCGGGCCGGTCGGGCCGCTGCCCCACGCGTACACGCGGTCCCGCAGCCCCGGCCGCACGACGGTCAGCCTGCACAGCGAGGCCCCCAGGGCCCGGCCGACGGCCTCGGCGACCGACGCGAGGTCGGGCGCGCCGGACCCCGCGGCCCGGGCGAGGGCGGCGACCTCGGCGAGCGCGCTGTACGGGGTGGGCCTGCGCCCGTAGAGCAGGCGGTCGGTGAGCCCCTCCACCACCCGGTGCACCGGCAGGAAGGCGAGGGCGGCGGGGACCGCCGCGCCGAGCGTGGCCGCCGCCGCGGAGAACCCGGCCGACCACGCGAACGCCTCCAGCACCACCGCCCCGCCGCCGACCACGGCGACGGTGAGGACCGCGGCCAGCAGCCTGCTGAACACCCGCTCGGCCGCCCACAGCCGCTGCGCTCCCGCGGCCACCAGCACCGCGACCGCGATCGCCGCCGAGCCCAGCCGCGACGCCCAGAAGAGCAGGGCGACCGGCAACTGCGTCCCCCCGTGCGCCGTGGGGTCCACCAGGGTCAGGCCCGGCACGCCGAGCGACCACAGCACGGCGGTCACCGTGCCGAGGACCAGGGTCGCGGCGAACGAGGCCACGAGCAGGCTGAACACCATCCTCGCCCGAGTGCGGTCCGCCGCCGTCGCCTCCGTCCGGATCCGGGCGGGCAGTACTCCGAGCCCGACGAGCGGCACCAGCAGCCCGAAGAACAGCACGCAGCTGGTGGTGTGCTGCAGCAGCGCCGTGCCGAAGGCGACGACGCCGACGAGGGCGAGGACGAGCACCGCGAGGAGCACCCGGCCCGCTCCGCCCGCGCGGATCCATCGGCTGTCGGCGGTCGGGAACACCAGCAGCGCGAGGATGTAGGCGGAGCACGCGAGGCCGTGCAGCACGATCTGGTGGATCGGGCCCGCGGAGATCCCCGTGGCGCTCGCCACCGCCGTCGCCGCCGCGTGCGCCTGGAGGTTGAAGGCGCCCGAGGCGCCGACCATGGCCAGCGCCATCAGCCGGATCGACCAGCCGCGACCGCCCCGCACGAGCAGCAGGACCGCGATCGCCAGCGCGACGAGGCTCAGCAGGTAGTCGACGAGGAGCTGGTCGGGCGGCTCGCTCGCCGGCGCGGCCGCCGCGACCGCCCGTGCCCACGCTCCGGTGCCCCCGGCGGCCGCGGGCACGTACCGGGCCACCGCGACCCAGGCACCCACCCCCAGCCACGCGAGCGCGACGACCGTGCAGCCCGCCAGGACCAGCCGGTAGGCGACGCCGAGCAGGCGCGCCCCTCCGCGGGCGGCCACAGCACCGTCCGCGGAGGGGCGCACCGCTCCCGCGGTCACCGGCCCGTCTCCCGCGCGACCTCGACTGCCGGTTCCAGCCGTTCGGGGAGGCTCGCGGCCAGCACGAGCGCGCCGTCGGTGTCGGTCAGCTCCAGCAGGCCGCCGAGTGCCGCCAGCCGCTCCACCTCACCCGCCAGCGCCCGGCGCAGCTCCGCCGCGGTGATCCGGGGTTCGGGGTCGACCACCCGGACACCGAGCCGCCCGTCCTCCCGGCTCAGCTCGACGAGGAGGTCCGGACCCGGGTCCGCGGCCAGCCGCGTCACCGCGGCCGCCGCCACGTAGTAGACGCCGGACTCGACCTCCCACGGGAGCCGCGAGCCGGGCGACCCGCCGAGCCGCACCCCGCGGTCCAGGTCCGCCGCGACCTCCTCCAGCGCCCCGGCGGGCCCCTGGTCGCGCAGCACCGCCGGGTAGACGCCGCGGGCGATCGCACGGAAGCGGTCCAGCAACGCGTCGAGCTGGGCGCGGGCCCCCTCCAGCGCCTCTGCTGCGTGCACGCGGTCCGGGGTCGGCCCGGACAGGTCGTGCCGCGCGCCGTCGAGCACCAGCCGCACCGCGGCGAGCCGCTCCGTGGTGGCGTGCGAGAGCTCGCCGACGAGCCTGCGCCGCTCGACGTCGCGGGCACCCGCCAGGCGCTCCCGCGACCGCTCGAGCTCCGCTGCGAGCTCGCCTGCGCGCCGCACCCGCTCGCTCAGCTCGGTGTTCATCGCGACGCCCCGCAGCAACAGGCCCGCCCCGCCCGCGACGTCCCGCATGAGCTGCTGGTCGCCGGGGGTGACCGGGCCGGGCTTGGTGATCGTCAGTAGCGCGCGCAGCGTGGTGCCCTCCACGACCGGGACGGCGTGGGCGGTGCCGGGGTCGCCGAGGAGCACCGCCAGGTTCGGGACGTCCGCGGGTGGGCCCGCGGGACCGGTGGGGTGCTCCGCGGCGAGCACCAGGCGGTCGGGCACGGCGAGCCAGATCCGGGCCCGTTCGGCGCGGGTGCCCTCGGCGAGCACCTCGGCGAGCCCCGGCAGGGCCGACTCGGGGGTACCGCTGCGCAGCCGCGCGGTGGCCTCCGCGAGGGTCGAGTAGGGCGTGCCGCCACGGTGGTGGGTCAGCCGCTCGACGAACCGGTCCACGGCGGGCAGCCCGGGCACGGCGACCACCGCGCACATCACCGCCGCCACGAACGGCAGCAGCACGCCGATCGGTCCCAGGCCCATGCTCAGCACCGTCGACGGCACCGTCACGAGGAGCGCGAAGACCAGCAGGGCGGCCGCGCCCGCCACGACGCCGCGCAGCCCCAGTGCGGCCCACCGGCTCACGGCCCACCCGCCGGGCATCGCGGGACTCCGCGGGCCGGCCGCTCAGTCGTCCCCACGCTGGGACCGCAGGTAGGTCAGCACCGCGAGCACCCGCCGGTGGCTCTCGGCCGCGTCGGTGTGCAGGTTGAGTTTCGTGAAGATCGACGCGATGTGCTTCTCCACCGCCTTCGGCGTGACGAACAGCTGCCCGGCGATGCCGCCGTTGGAGCGGCCCTCGGCCATCAGCCGCAGCACGTCGATCTCACGCTCCGACAGGGTCGCGACCTCGTCCCTCCGCGCCCCGCGCGGGCGTTCGACCAGCCGCTTCGCCAGCACCGGTTCGATCACGATCTCGCCCTCCGCGATCCGGGCGAGCGTGTCGGTGAGCACCTCGACGCTGCCGACCTTCTCCTTGAGCCGGTAACCGATCGCGTCCGTCCCGATGTCGAGGATCCGCATGAGGTAGTGCGACTCGGCGTAGTGCGAGAGGAAGAGCAGGCCCATCTCGGGCCACTTCCCACGGATCCGCTCGGCGGTCACCAGGCCGCCGTCGGGCTCCGGGGGCATCCGGATGTCCAGCACGGCGGCGTCGGCGGGGGTGGCCGCCAGCAGGGCGAGCAGCTCGTCTCCGCCCGCCGCCACGGCGACCACCTCGTGACCCGCCGCCTGCAGCAGCAGCTGCAGGCCCTCCCGGAAGAGCGCGCCGTCCTCGGCCAGGGCTACTCGCATGGGATCCTCGCAACGATCGTTCCGCCGACGCCGGTCTCGTCCCCCGCGGCCGGGACGTCGCCGAGCACGGTGCCGCCGAGCGGCCGGGCCCGGTCCGCCAGCAGCTCCCGCACCTCGGGGACCGCCCCGCTCACCGTGGCCACCAGCTCACCCGCCTCCCCCCGCACCGTCACCTCGAGGGGTCCGGCGCCCGCGGCCAGGGCGTCGACGAGGGCGAAGTAGACGGCGCCCTCCGCCGCCGCGCCGCAGCGCCCGCCGTCGTCCCGCACCCGGAGGGGGAGGTCCCGTCGCTCCGCGAGGTCGCGCAGCGCGGGACCGAGGCCCGCCTCGTCGAGCACCGGGGGGTAGATCTGGGCCGCGACCTCCCGCAGCTCCTGCAGCACGGCGTGCAGCTCGTCCTGCAGGGCGCCGATCGCGTCCCGCAGCTCCTGGTCGGCCTCCGGCACCCGGTGGCGGAACAGGCCCAGCTGCAGGGCGAGTGCCGACGCGCGCAGCGCCGCCCCGTCGTGGAGCTGGCGTTCGAGCCTGCGCCTGACCTGCCACTGTTCGCGCTCACGGCGGCGGCGGGCCTCCGGAGCGGCGGGGAGCGTCGGGTCGTCCGACGGAGCCGGCTCCAGCCTCATGGCCGAAGGGTCCTCCCCTCGGCGGGGTGCCGGAAGGGGGTGCACCCGACGAGCAGGTAGGGCTGGCACCCTTGTGCAGCCCGGTGCGGCCGGCGGTGCGCGGGGAATGCCGCCCGGGTCGACGAGTATCAGCTGCACGGACCGTTCGCTCGTACACTCGCAACAGCGCGCTCGAACGCGGGTCCTGTCCGACCCCGCCCACCGGGGAGGCGCACGTGTCCTACAGCCTTGGTGTCGACCTCGGCACCACCTTCGTCGCAGCCGCGGTGGCCCACGCCTCGCGGGTGGAGATGTTCACCCTCGGCGACCGCAGCGTCGTCACCCCGGCGGTGGTCTACGTCCGGGAGGACGGGACGGTCGTCACGGGGGACGCGGCGGGCAGACGGGCGGTGAGCAACCCCGACCGGGTGGGCCGCGAGTTCAAGCGCAGGCTCGGCGACCCGACCCCGGTGATGCTCGGCGGCGCCCCGCACGCGGTGACCGCCCTGCTCGCGAACCTGCTCTCCGACGTCGTGGCGCGGGTGTCCGCGACGCAGGGCGCCGCGCCGGACTCCCTCGTGCTCACCCACCCCGCCAACTGGGGCCCGTTCCGGCGCGAGCTGTTCGACGAGGTGCCGCAGATCGCGGGACTCGCGACCCCGCGGATGGTGACCGAGCCCGAGGCGGCGGCGGCGCACTACGCCGCGACCCGGCAGCTCGAGATCGGCGAGACGGTCGCCGTGTACGACCTCGGCGGCGGCACGTTCGACGCCACCGTGCTGCGCAGGCGGACCGACGACATCGAGATCCTCGGCACGCCGGAGGGGATCGAGCGCCTGGGCGGCGTGGACTTCGACGAGGCGATCCTCGCCCACGTCAACTACGCCTCGGGCGGGGCGTTGTCCGAGCTGGACATGAGCCACCCGCAGACCAGCGTCGCCCTCGCCCGGCTGCGGCAGGACTGCGTGCTGGCCAAGGAGGCGCTCTCGGTCGACAGCGAGACGACGATCCCGGTCTTCCTGCCGAACCGGCACTTCGACGTCAGGCTCACCCGGGCCGAGTTCGAGGGCATGATCCGGGCGCCCGTCGAGTCCACGATCGGCGCGCTGCTGCGTACGCTGCGCTCGGCCGACGTCGTGCCCGAGGACCTCAGTGCCGTGCTCCTGGTGGGCGGGTCCTCGCGGATCCCGCTGGTGGCCACGATGGTCGGCGAGGCGCTGGGCCGCCCGACGGCGGTCGACACGCACCCCAAGTACGCCGTCGCGCTCGGGGCGGCCGCGCTCGCGGTCCACCGGTCCGGGGTGGCCGCACCGCCGGTCACGATCGTGCCCGAGCAGGCGCCGCCCCTGGTCGTGGAGCAGACGCCCGAGCCTGCGACCACGCTCCTCCCGGCCCAGCAGGTCGCCGCGGCGGAGGTCGGCACGGCGCAGCAGGCCGCCGCGGCGCAGGTCGGCACGGCACCCGAGGAGGTCCGCCCCGGCCCGCCACGACCACGGCCCGCTCCGGCCGAACCGGACGCCGTCGCCGCGCATCCGGTCACGCCCGCGCCCGAGGCCGGCGTCCCGCGGGCCCGGACGCCCCGGGGACCCGGCCCGGACCTGCCGGTCCAGGACCGCGTGCCCCGGGAGTGGGCGCCACGGCGGAACCGCGCTCCGCAGCCGACCGTGACCTGGCACTCGGGGCCTCCCGACGGACCCAGCGGCCCCGGCGGACCCGGGGGCCCCGGCGCCGTCCCGCCCCGGGACGGGCGGCGCCGCAGGGGTCCGGTCGTGATCGCGATGGCGGCCGTCCTCGTGGTGGTCCTCGGCGTGGCCGGGTGGTTCGCCTACGACAGGCTCTCCGCACCGGCGGGCCCGGCCGTGGGCCCCGCCGCGGTCGTCCCCCCGGTGGAGGCGGCGCCGCCCGCGGCCGCAGCGAGTCCCCCCACGGTCGCCACCAGTGTGCCGATCCCCTCACTCGGCAAGACGATCCCCGCCGGTACGACCCCGGGCTACATCGCGATCTCGCCGAACGGTCGGCTGGCGTACGTCGCGAACCGGAACGCCGGGGTGGTCACCGTGCTCGACACCTCGGTCGACACCGTGATCGCCACCATCCCGGTGCAGGCCGGACCCCCGCAGTACCTGGCGTTCGCCCCCGACGGCAAGCGGGTGTACGTATCGATCTTCAACGACGCCAGGACCGTCAACGTCGTGGGCGTCCTCGACACCTCCACGAACTCGATCCTCTCGACGATCCCGGTCGGGACCCGGCCGTTCGCCCTGGCGGTGACCCCCGACGGGACGCGGCTCTACGTGCCCAACCACGACTCGGGAACGGTGAGCGTGATCGACACCGCGACCAGCTCGCCGGTCCGGGACATCCCGGTGGCGAAGAACCCGCACTGGGTCGGGTTCTCCCCGGACGGGACCCGCGCCTACACCGCCAACCACGAGTCCGGCCTGATCACGATCATCGACACCGCGACCGAGTCGGTGATCGGAGAGGTCGGGGTGCAGGTCAGCCCGCACAGCGTGGAGGTGTCGCCGAACCGCCCGCTCGTCGCGAACGTCAACTACGACAGCGACTCGGTCACGGTGATCGACACGGACTCCCGGAAGGTGGTCGCGACGGTCCCGGTCGGGAAGAAGCCGCAGGACCTCGCCTGGGCGCGGGACGGCCGCTTCCTCTACGTCACCGCGGTCGACGGCGACAGCCTGACCGTCATCAACACCGAGACCTGGGCGGTCACCGCCACCCTGCCCACCGGCGACGCCCCGACCAGCCTCGCGGTCCTGCCGGACGGGAGCCGGGCCTACGTCACCAACCTGAACGGCGGCACCCTCACCGAGGTGAACCTGACGGGCTGAGCCGACCCGGGGGGTGGGCCCTACCCGAGAAGTCGGGCCCGCTCCGCAGGCCGGGGGGACAGCGCCATCGCTGCGGGCGTCCCGCGGGCGGGATGCTCCTCCCACCTCGACGAGAGGCCGACACCGGAACGGATCCGGCGCCCGGAAGGAGACCCGCGATGCTCACCACACCCGCCCTGACCGGCGACCTCACCTGCCGTGACCGCGCTGTGCTGCGCGCCGTGGATGCGGGACGGGTCCGCCTCTCCGGCCGGTCCGCCCTCGTCGTCGACGGGCTGTTCCTCGCCGATCCCTTCGCCGTCGGGCGGCTCTCCGGCCTCATCGCCGGCGCAGCCGACGCCGCCGTGTCCCTGACCGAGTCCGGACGGGCGGTGCTCGCGGCATGACGGACCTCGGCCGGTGCAGCGCAGCCGCTCGAACCGCGCCCGGTGTCGCAGGCCGCGCGGCCGGACGCCGCGTGCGACCAGGACGAGGAGGACGGGGCCGCCCGCCGCCTGCGGCGGCTTGCCGACCTGTCGCGCCGGCCCCGACACCGGCTACCATCCCGCCGCGACCGGCGGCCCTGGAGGTGGCGGTGCGTTACGGTCTCGCGGTCGAGCTCGGGACGACCTCGGTCTCCGCCGCGGTCGGTCTTCCCGGCGGACCCGAGACGGCCCTGCTCGGGGACCGGTCCGCCACGGTGCCCGCCGTCGTCCACCTGGCGGAGGACGGCACCCTGCTCACCGGCGAGGCCGCCGCCCGCCGTGCCACCAGCGCACCGGCCCGCACCGTCCTGCACCTGCGCAGGCGGCTCGGCGAGCCGACGCCGGTCATGATCGCCGGGCTGCCCTTCGCCATCTCGGACCTGATGGCCGCGCTGCTGCGCGACGTCGTCGCCGAGGTGACGCGGGCGCGCGGTGCCGCGCCCGTCCGGATCGCCCTGACCCGCCCCGCGAACTGGGGACCGACGCGGCTGGGCCTGCTCGAGGACGTCGCGCGCAGGGCGGGGATCGCCGCGCCCGTGTTCGTCGGCGAGCCCGAGGCGGTCGCCGCGCACTACGCCGAGGCGCGGCAACTCCCGCCCGGGGCCCTCGTGGCCGTGTACGACCTGGGCGGGGGCACCTTCGACGCCGCCGTCCTGCGCAGGGTGCCGCGGGGGATGGAGCCGGTGGGCCTCGGGGAGGGCATCGAGGAGCTCGGCGGCGTGGACCTCGACGACGCGCTGCTGCGGTACGTCGACTACCGCTCCGGCGGGGCGGTCGGCGCGCTCGACGCGACGGACCCCGCCTCCGCGGTCGCGGTCGCCCGGCTGCGCGAGGAGTGCACGCTCGCCAAGGAGGCCCTCAGCGTCGACACCGCGGTGGACCTGCCGGTCTACCTGCCCGGCGCCCACCTGGACCTGACCGTCACGCGGGCCGAGCTGGAGGTGATGCTCCGGGGGCCGGTCGAGTCGAGCATCGGCGCGCTGGTCCGGGCCCTGCGGGGGGCGCGGGTCCCCGTCGGCGACCTCACGGCGGTGGTGCTCGCGGGCGGGTCGGCGCGCATCCCGATGGTGGCCCGGATGGTGCGCGAGGCGCTCCTCGCCGAGGCGGGCGGGGGGCGGGTGCCGCCGGTGGAGGTGCTGACCGAGCCGGCCGCGGTGCTCGGGGCGGCGCGGTCGGCGCTCATCGCAGGGCCCGCGCACCCGGGCTATCCCGGGGAGTCCGGCGGACCGGACCCCGGACCGGGAGCGGCGCCCGCGGCGAGCGGCCGGGCGCGGGCGGCGGCGCCCCCGCTCCCCGCGACCCCACCCCCGAGCCCGCCGCGGACGGGCCCGTCCGCCGCCCCATCTCCCCCGGGCGCCTCTCCCGCCGGGACCCGCCATCCCGGGTCCCCCGCCCCCGAGCCGCACTCACCCGATCCGCACGTCCTCGAGCTGCATCGACCCGACCCGCACCCCCCGGTCCCGTCCCCGCGGGCTCCGTCTCCGCCGCTCGCTGCGCCCACCCCGCGCCCCGAGCCCGAGCACCCCCCCGTTCCGCCCTCCCGCAAGCCCGACGACGCCCGCCCCGATCACGACCACGACTGGCCCGTGCGGTCCTCCATGGGGCGCGGCGTCGCGGTGGCGGTCGCGGTGCTCGCCGTCGTCGCGGCCGTGCTGGTGCTGGTGTTCGTGGTGCTCAACCGGGTCCGCGACGCGAGCCTCGGCCCGGAACCCGGCGCACCGGCACCGCCCGCCGCAGTCGCGGCGCTCAGCTCCGGTGGGCCCGGCTGAGCGCCGTGCCGGGGGCCTGGCCCGCGCCGCTCGCGGACGTCGTGGAGCGCCGGTCCCCCGTTCTGTTCCTCTCCGCCCACCTCGACGACGCGGTGCTCTCCTGCGGCGTCCTGATGGCAGAGCTGGCCGGCCGCTGCCCGCTCACGGTCGCCACGGTGTTCACCGAGGCCTCTCCCCCGCCGCACACCCGCGCCGCGCGATCCTTCCTGCGCCAGTGCGGCGCGCCCGACGCCGAGAGCCTCTTCGCGCAGCGGCGGGCCGAGGACCGCGCGGTGGTGGCGGAGCTCGGCGCGGTCCCGGTGCACCTCGGCGCCACCGACGCGCTCTTCCGGCGGCGGTCGCGGGGGCTCGGCCGACTCGGCCGGGCGCTCCCGGAGCTCGTCCACCGCTACCCGACCTACCGGTTCGACATCGCCCGCGGCCGGGTCTCCCGCGGCGACCGGCGCCTGCTCGACGGGCTGCGGTCCGAGGTCGCCGGCCTCGCCGCCGCCCTGGGGGCGGGTGCGGTGTTCGCGCCGGTCGGCATCGGCAGGCACGTCGACCACCTGCTGAGCAGGCGGATCGCCGAGGGGCTCGCCGTCCCGACCGTCCTGTACTCGGACTTCCCGTACGACGAGCGCGGCGGCACGGCCGATCCCGCGGTCGTCGCCCACCGCCGCCCCTGGACCGGGCCCGGCGACCCCTCGACCAAGGCCGCGGCCATCCGCGGCTACCGGACCCAGGCCGACGCGCTGTTCCCCGGCGGCACCATCCCCGCCCGCGCCGAGACCTACTGGGCCGAGACCTACTGAAGCCGCGGACCGGCCGAGGTGACCTAGGCCGCGATGCGGGCGGCGTACTCGGCGAAGGGCATCGTGCCGTCCCACAGCTGGGCGTCGTGCGCCCAGTAGAAGGCGGTGAACCCGCAGCTGCGGGCCTGCTCGACCGCCCGCGCGAGCATCCCCGTGTCCGACTGCTCGACGTACGCCCGGTCGAGCGCCTCGGACTGTCCCCACCCCGGGTTCTCCCCCGCCACCGGGAGACCGTTCTCGACGGCGAGCCGGGTGATCCACCGGGTGGAGGACCAGGTGGCGACGGACGGGTCGTCGACGGGGACGCGGTCGTCGCCGGGCGCGCAGCCGCCGTCCCCGCCGGAGCCGTCGGCGACCGAGCTGACGTAGGCGACCAGGTCGTCGTCTCCCGCGAGGCCGGCGTAGAACCGCTCCCAGGCGGCCCCCGTGCCCAGGAGCCCCGGTGGGAGCCCGGCGGCGACGGCGGCGTCGTAGTCCGCGGGCAGCACCCCGACACCGGGGGTCAGCACCTCGAAGGGCCCCGCGAACCCGAGGCTCCGCATCACGCCCGTCTGCCACTCGACGACGTCGACCAGCGCCCCGACGTACCAGTCCGCCCAGGACCGCACGGCGTCCGGGCCGGGACCCGGGTCCCCGGGCCGCCACCCGGGCAGCGGGTTCGGCGGGAGGGACGCGGGCCGCCCGGGCCCACCCTGCGCGTTCGGGCCGAAGGCCCAGTACCGCCCGCCGCCCGGGTACAGCACCTCCGCCGATCCGCCCGCGGTGAGCCGCACGGCGTCGACGTTCCGCGGCCCGAGCACGGCCGCGACCTGGGCGAGGTACTCCTCCGCCTTGTCGCGGGACCGCTGGTTGAACACCAGGTCGGCCTGCGTCGACACCGCGCCGTCCTCCGCGACGTAGCGGCCGCCGGGCAGGTCGAGGACCCAGCGGGGGGTGTCGTGCAGCCCGAGGCCGAGGGTCACCGAGCGCCCGGTGGCGCGCAGCGCGTCGAGGTCGGCGCGGATCCGGCGCAGGTAGGCGGCGTCGAAGCGGTCGTCCGCCGGTTCGGCCTCGGCCCAGGACAGCTCCACCATCGCCGCGCCGACCCCGGCGCGGGCCTCCTCGGCCGACCGGTCGGGCTCGGACACGAGCGTGCCGAACACCGGTCGCCCACCGGGCGCGGACGGCGCGGACGGTCCGGGGCCCGGGGCGGCCGCCGTGCCGCAGCCCGCCACCACCACGACCGCCGCGACCAGCACCGCCGCGACGAGCCCCGCCCCCCGACTCACCACGCCTCCGAATGGTCCACTGTGTACGTCCGTTCACCTGGTCGCCCTGGCCTCGGGACAGCGCTGTGAGTACCGTCGTCCGGACCGGCGGGGCGGTGCGCCGTCCTGCCCGTCGTGCGAAGGAGGCGCCCATCGTGCTGCGCACGCTCGACGCCCCGCTCCTCGAACGGTGGGACGCGCTGGCCCTCGCCTGCGACGCCGCGCCCTTCCTCCGCCCGGGCTGGACCGCGGCCTGGGCCCGGGCGTTCGGCCGGGCGGGGGCGCTGCGGCTGCTCACGGTCGAGCGGGGCGGGGACCTGGTCGCCGCGCTCCCCCTGCTCACCTCCCCGTTCGGGCTGCGCTCGCCGACCAACGGTGAGACCGCCCTCTTCGCTCCGATCGCCGCGGACTCCGAGGCCGCCGCCGAGCTGGGTGACCGGCTGGTCGCCCTGCGCACCCCGGCGATCCGTCTCGACGCGCTGCCCGGAGAGGACCCGCACACCGCCGCCCTGCCGGATGCCGCCCGCCGCGCCGGGGCCGCAGTGCTCGTGCGGCCGCTGCGTCGGTCCCCCTACATCGACGTCAGCGGGGACCCGGTGGCCTTCCGGAAGGGGCTGTCCAAGAACCGCCGACACGGCCTGCGCCGGTTGCAGAACCGGATGCGCGAGGCCGGGGAGGTCACCCTGACCGTGCACGACGGCCGGGGCGACGACGACCTCGAGCCGCTGCTCGCCGACGGGTTCCGGCTCGAGGCGCGCGAGTGGAAGCGGGCGGCCGGTTCCGCGATCCTGTCGAGCCCCGCCGCGGTCGACCTCTACACGACCGGGGCCCGCTGGGCCGCCGGGGCGGGCATCCTCCGGCTGGCCTTCCTGCGGCTGGACGGCCGCCCGATCGCGTTCGGCTACTGCCTGCAGCAGGGTGGCGTGCTGTTCTTCCTCAAGCTCGGCATGGACGACTCGCTGGCCAAGCTCGGCCCCGGTGTGGTGTTCACCCAGCATCTGATCGACTACGCCTTCGCCGACCCGGGGACCACCGAGCTCGACCTGCTCGGGGAGAACGAGGCGTACAAGGCGGACCTGGCCGACGGGACGCGCGAACAGGTGCGGCTCCAGATCTTCCCGAGCCGGGTGGCCGGGCCCGCCCAGCGGGCCGCCGTAGCGGGCGCGGGCCTGCTGCGCGCCGCCGTGGTGGAGCGGTTGACCGAGGGCACCCGGGACCGGCTCTCCGCCGTGCGCAACCGCCTGCGGCGCTGAGGGGGCACCGACGTCTCGTCCAGGAGGCCGCGGACGAGTGCCGCATAGCGGCGCCCCACCGTCTCCTCGTCGAAGTCCAGGCTCCGCTCCCGCGCGGCGCGGCCCATCCGGGTCCGCAGATCCGCGTCGCCCGCGAGCCGCTCGATCGCCTCCCGGAGCGCGACCACGTCGAAGGCGGGCACCGCGACACCGGCCTGCGGTCCGATCCACCCGAGCCGGTCGAGGGCGAAGTGCACCACCGGCCTGCCGTGCGCCATCGCCTCGAGCGCGGAGAGGCAGAAGGTCTCGTAGCGCGACGGCACGACCATGAAGGCGCAGGACCGCAGCAGCTCCTCCTTCGCGGCGCCGTCGACCCGCCCGACGACCCGCACCCCGGGACTGCCCGCCACCGCCGCGCGCAGCCGCTGCTCCTCGGCGGGTGTCCCGCTCCCGGCGACCACCAGCTCGATCCCGGCGGGCAGCGCCGCCACCAGCAGGTCGAGCCCCTTCTGCCGCACGTCGATCCGGCCGAGGAACAGCACCGGCCCGGTTCCGGGCGCGCCGTCCCACCCGGGGGTCGGGATCCCGTTGGGGATCACCGTGACGGTGCTGTGCGCGGCCGCCTCCCCGACGACGCGCGCGTCGACCTCGTTGAGCACGACGAGGTGGCGGTACAGCCGCAACCCGTACCGCTCGACGACGTCGAAGGGCAGCCCGTAGCGGTGCCGCATGTCCGCGCCGCAGAGCATCTGCACGATGCCGACCACGGGCCTGCCCGCGAGCCGGGCGGCGAGGGGCAGGGGGCTCACCGAGGCGGGCGGGGTGAGGCTCTCCATCCAGAGGCCGGGACGGCGGACCAGCAGGACCAGCGGCAGGAGCAGCTGGAACAGCACCTGGCCCGCGCGCGGCCCCGCCCAGCCCACCGGCAGGAACCGGTACTCGACCGCTCCCCGGCGCCCGGACCGGCTGCCGCGGTAGGAGCCGCTGTAGACGGTCACGGCGTACCCCTCGGCGGCCAGCCGCGCGGCGACCCGGGCCACGACCAGCGCGCCGCCCCCGCCGTACCGGGGGTTGCCCGCGTCGTCGTAGATCGACAGCACGACGCGGCGGGTCATGGCCGTCCCGCCCGAGGCCGGGAGTCCGCGGCCGGACCGGACTCGCGTCGATCCGGGACCACCTCGACGGCCCGCGGGGACGACCGGCGCGCCCGCAGCCGTCCCGTGCCCGCGGACAGGGCGGCGTAGGCGGCCCGGGCCCGCCGCTCGGCGGCGGACAGCGGCAGCCGTTCCAGCCGGACGGCGGCGTACTCGACGGGGGACGCGCCGAAGTAGCGCTTGAAGTGCTCGCCGCCGGAGCCGCTGTCCGACTCGCCCATGTGGAACCACCGCACGCCCGCGGCGCAGGCGTCGGCGATCGCGACGGAGTGCAGCAGGTAGGTCGCGAGCGTCTCGCGCGCCAGGTCGGCCTGCATCGCGCAGAGCCAGCCGATGGCGTGCGCGCCGTGCTGGAGCACGACGTTGGCCGCGACCGGCTCCCCCGCACGCAGCACGGACCACACGACACAGCGCGCCCCGAGCGCCCGGGCGGCGAGCGCCACCTGGCCCGGCCGGTCCCGGCGGGCCGCCAGCATCCGCGCGAGGGCGAGCGGCTGGCCGCGCTGGGCGGCCCACCGGTCCACGGACGCGGCGTAGAGCTCGCGGAAGACCGCGGGCCCGCGCGGGTCGGCGGTGGACCCGTCCTCGCGGCGGACGTCGAGCTCGAACCGCTCGGCCTTGCGCACCGAGTTCCGGGCCTGCCTGCGGTAGCGGTTCCAGACGGCGTCGAACCCGCCGTCGAGGTCCACCACCTGCGCCGTGTACGGCACCGTCCGGGCCCCCGGCGGCGCGGCCGCGAGCCAGGCGGCCCCGCGCAGCGGCATCGGCGTGACCGCCCGCAGGAGCGCGGGCCGCCGGGCGAGGTCGGCCAGCACCAGGGCGCAGTCCTCCCGGGTGGGGGCTCCGCCGTCGGACAACAGGCCGCCGTAGCCCCAGCCGTAGGGCCAGGACTCCTCGGACACCGCGAGACCCGCCCGCCCGCGGGCGACCAGCGGCAGGACCAGCCGCCGCCCGTCGGGCAGCGTGTAGAGCCTGCCCGCGTCGGTGTAGCCGCGGTCCGCCAGGCAGTCCGCCCACTCGGGGGCCTGGGTGGCGACGGCGTCGGGATCGGCCTCGAAGACCTCGCGCCAGACCGCGCGCGGCACCGGCGACACGACGGCGGGATGTGGAGCGTTCATGCGGGATCACCTCGTGAGGGACGAGTAGGGATCGGTGGGTGCGGCCCGGCCCGCGAGGGCCTCCGCGATGTCGGTGAGGACCCGGCGGTCCGCGTCGCTCAGGCCGGGGGTGGCGGTCACCTCCTCGAGCGCGCGACCGTCCAGCAGCTGGACCGCCGCGGCCGTGACGACGACGGGTCCGGTGCCCGTCGCGTCGTGCAGCAGAACGGAGGAGCCGTCGGCCCGGACCTCGCGGAGCAGATCGCGCACCTGCCCGAGCTGCGCCGCGGTCGGCGCGCCGCCGTCGGGGACGTCGATCCGGAGCAGCCGGATCCCGAGTGCGGGTGCCGCCGCCTGCTCGTCCGCGGCGGGCCGCCCGACGGCGACCAGCCCGCGGGTGCGGAAGGTGTCCCGCATCAGCGCGAGCTCGGCCTCGGTGGGCGCCCCCGAGCGGTACACCCCCGGCACGACGGCGGCCGCGGCGGGCAGGGCGGGCAGCCCGCCCCGGTCCGCGTGCAGGATCCCGGTCTCGCGGACCGCGACCGCGGCGACCAGCAGGGCGAGCAGCACGGCGGCACGCACGGCGATGCGCCTGCCGGGCAGGGCGCGGAGGGTGCCCAGCGCGGGCCGGGGCGAGTCGGTGGTCATCGGCGCTCCCGGGGTCGGCGCCCGCGGACCAGCCGGGTGCCCTCGACCGCGATCACCGGCAGCGCGGTGTAGAGGGCGAGGCCCGCGAGCAGGGCGGTGACGAACGGCTGGACGGAGGTGGGCAGCGGGCGCACCAGGTCCGGGCTCAGCGGCGGCGCCGCGAGCGGCGTGCCTGCCGCCGCCACCGGCCGGACGACGCCGGCCTCGATCAGCAGCCGGGACAACGGGGCCAGCCGGACGCCCGCCGGGGTGTGCTCCAGCACGCCGCCCGCGAAGGCCTGGCGGACCGTCCCGTCGATCTCCGTCGGCGGGCCGACCGGGGGGCCGAGCCGCTCGCGCGCGGCAGGCACGGCGTCGGCGGTGCCCGGGGGCGCCTGGAGGTAGGCGGCGGCGATCCCCGGGTCGGTGAGCGCGGCGAGGACCTGGCCGTCCGACGGGTCCTGGCCGATGGGGGCGGTGACCGGCGGCAACCCGGCGGCCCTCCAGGCCGCGGCCTCGTTCGCGGCCACCGTCGACACGACCGGGAGGGCCGACACCCGCCCGTCCGCGGCCGCCGTGAGGACGGCCCCGGTGAACGCCTGGTAGGTGAGGTCGGGACCGGTCCACGTCCCGGTCACCGGGGCGCCGACCACCGCCTTCCCACCCAGCGCCGCCCACCCCCCGGCGAAGGGCTCGGCGATGTCGAACCCGCCGCAGCGGTCCCCGCCCGTGAGCACGAACGTCGTGCCTGCGACGGTCTCGGTGTCGGCGAGGGGGGCGTAGGGGTCGACCGGGGTCCGCCAGACCTCGAGACCGCGGAAGGTCGCGGACTCGAACCGGCCGAGCAGCTCGCCCCGCCCGCGGACGGAGGCCACCAGCTCCGGGGTCGCGGTGCCGTAGCCGGCGGCGATGTCCTTGTCGCTGAGCACGAACAGGTGGACACCGTGGGCCTCGGCGCCCTCCGCCGTCGCGAACATCGTCACGGTGTTGCCGGGCAGCAGGTAGCTGAGCTTGTCCGGGTCGCCGGTGGTGGCCAGCGTCGCGCACGGCGGGAACGACTCGCTGACCAGGTCCGCGACCCGGAAGACGCCGTCGTTGTCGGTGGCGTGGTAGCGGACCCAGCCGCCCGCCGACAGCGTCAGGACGGCCAACGCCGCGGCGAGCCCGGTGACCACGCCGGGGCCACCGAGACGGACCAGGGCGGCGTCGGCGGCGAGGACGGTGCCGACGATCGCCGCGGGCAGGACGTAGACGAAGAACTGCTCGTTGAGGGTGCCGAGCAGCACCATGTACGCGGCGAAGGCGTAGCTGGTGAGCAGCCAGGCCAGCAGCCACCGCGGGGCCCCGGTGACCGCCCGGGTGAGCAGCCAGCCGAGAGCGAGGGCTCCGCCCGCGAGGAACAGGTAGGAGCTCGCGTACTGGCCGAGCTGCTCGGCGACGGCGGAGACGAAGGACGCCCCGGGCCGGTTCCAGCCGGTGATCTGCAGCAGGCCGAGCAGCCGCTGGAAGGTGGCGAACTTGACGTCGACGAAGTCGGAGGTCTGGCCGAGCGCGAGCGACCACAGCGGGAACAGCAGCCACAGCCCGACGCCCCACGCGAACGCCCCGGCGGTCGTGGCGACCCGGCGCCGGTCGCGGCCGAGCAGGGCGTGGACGACCGGGGTGAACAGCAGGAACGTGGTGACCTCCTTGGTCAGCAGCGTGAGACCCGTGGCCAGCCCGACGACGGTCACGTAGACGAGCGGGCGGGCGTCGCGCAGCCGGATGGCCATGCAGAGCGTGAGCATCCCCGCGAGCAGTGCGATCGGTTCGATCAGCGCGAGCCTGCCGTAGCGCAGCAGCACCGGGTCGGTCGCCGCGACGACCATGACCAGCCCGACGAGCACGAGCCCGCGGCGCCGGCCCGCGGCGGGCATCAGGTACGCGGCGAGCAGCCCCAGCAGCAGGATCGCGAACACGGCGACGACCGCGGTCAGCACCCGCGCGGCGAGGATCGCGTCGGCGAGCGGCGCCTCCCCCATGCCGAGCAGGCGCAGCCAGCCGGCCTGGGCGAGGAAGGAGAGCGGGGGGTGGACGAACATCGGGCTGTTCGTCCAGGTCAGGTTCCAGCCCTGGGCGACCTGGCGGGCGGCCTCGGTGTAGACGACCTCGTCGTACTGGGTGTCGGGGCTCGACCGGATGTTCCACAGCAACGCGACGGCGGCGAGCACCCCGCCGCCGAGCACCACGAGGAGCTCGGGCCGCGCGCCGCCCCGGCGGGGGCGGCCGGGCGCCCGCGCCGGGGCGGCGGACGCGGGGGTGGGGGCGGGATACTCGCCCCTCCGCAGATCCGTCATCCCGCGCCGCCCGCGATGGCAGGCGCGGGGTCCGCGGCGGATGCCCGGCGCAGCCCCGGGACCCGCGCCCGGACCACGGCGAGATCGGCGGGCGCGACCAGCCCGGTCAGCACGGCCACGACCGCGTACGCCACCAGCCCGCCCACCGCGGCGACCAGGTCGAACGGTGCGGGCACGGCCTCGGCGACCGCGAGCACCGCGACGAGCGGGGCCACCGCGACGAGCCAGCGCCCCACGGTCGTCGGGCGCACCGCCGCAGGCCGGAACCGGCGGCGGTACTCCACGCCGAGCAGCAGCGCCGTCGTCCACGTGCCTGCGGCGAAGGCCCAGGCCGCGCCGACCGCGCCGAGCCGGGGCACGAGCACCACCAGGGCGGCGAGCTGCACGGCGACCGCGATCGGCACCCGCACCGCGACCGCGCCTGCGAAGCCGCGGGCGAACAGCGCCTTGAGCAGCATGTCCGCCACCAGCAGGCCGAGGGTGCCGAGGGTGATGACCCGCGCCACCGCGGCGGCCCCGCCGTAGCCGGCGGGCAGGACGAGGTCGAGCACCGAGGCAGGGGTGACCAGGAGGACGAGCTGCAGCGGGACGAGGGCGAGCGGCACCCAGCGCAGCGCCGTCATCAGGCTCGCGTGCGCCGCGGCCCGGTCCCGGGCGCCCGCGACGAAGGGGAAGACGGCGTCGGACAGGGCCGAGCCGACGAAGAACGGTGCGCGGGCGAGGATCGCGGCGGCCTGGTAGATGCCGACCGTCGCGACGGTCACGCCGTAGTCCGCGCCCATCGCCCCGAGCAGCAGGACGTCCAGCGTGCCCATCAGGCCGAAACCGGTCGTCCCGACGGCCATCGGCACGGCGGAGGCGAAGGCCTTCAGCCCGGCCACCCGGCCGCGGCCCGGGCGCCGCCCGCGCAGCGACCACCAGGCGAAGGCGGCCGAGGCGGCGGCGGCGACGAACAGCGCGACGGCCACCCCGGACACCCCGATCCCGAGCAGCACGACCAGGCCGAGAGCCAGCACCACCTTGATCACGATCTCCAGCACCCGGGTGGCACCGACGGCGTCGAACCGACGGTTGCCCTGCAGCGCGCCCAGCAGCACCGAGCCGAGGGCGAGCAGCACGATCGTCGCCGCGGCGAGCACCGTGGCGAGCGCGCCGACACCGGGCAGGATCGCCCCGGTCGTCAGCTGGACCGCCGCGAAGGCGAGGGCGAGGACGCCCCCGAGCGCGACGTTGCCCGCCAGGGCCGCGCGGAAGGCCTCGTCGGCCGCCGCGCGCTCGGCCGGTCCGTGGTCGCGGCGGGCCACCGCCCGGGCCAGCGCCCAGGGGAAGCCCGCCGCGAGGACGGAGGTCGCCAGCAGGAGCAGGTTCAGCAGCATCCCGACGCCGCCGAACTCGGCGGGCGGGAGCAGCCAGGCCAGGGCGACCCCGAGGCCGTAGTTCAGGACGGCGGTGACCACGATCCCGGCGAGGAGCACGACGCTCCCGCCCGCGGCGCCCCGCTCGGTCGACATCCGCGACGCCGACATCGGACCCGACATGGCGCTCAGACCGCCCGCACCGTGCGGGCGGTGCCGTCGACGACCGGGCGGCTCGCCGCGCGGCGCAGCGGGCGGCCGCGGCGGGCGACGGTCTCGAGCATCGCGGCCTCGTAGCGCTCGACGCAGGAGGACCAGCTCAGGCCCTCGGCCCTCGCCCGGGCCCGGCGGCCGCGGGAGCGCAGCGCGGCGCGGTCCGCCGCCAGCTCGGCGAACGCGGCGCGCAGCGCCCCGGTGTCCCGAGTGGGGACCACCGTGCCGACGCCCTCGACCAGGTCGCGGACCCCGGGGAGGTCCGACACCACCGGGACGCACCCGGCCGCCATGCCTTCGAGGGTCACGAGCCCGAACGCCTCCGCCATCGTCACTGAGGGGAGAACCACGACGTCGTTCCGGTCGTACTCGCCGTGCAGCACCTCGTCCGTGACACGGCCGAGGAACCGGACGTTCGGGGCACCGTTCGCCAGGCGCTCGTAGTCTCCTCGGTGGGCGCCATCACCCACAAGAGTGAGTTCCAGGCCGGGTACGCCGGCGACCGCCGGGATCAGCCACTCCACGCCCTTGTACGGGCGCATCTGGCCGACGAACAGGATCCGCAGCGGGCCGTCGGTGTGCTTGAGGGCCTCCGGCCGGACGTCGACGCCCCACGAGACGACCTGCACGGGCGGGCCGCCCGGCCTGCGCTCCGAGTCCGCGTAGTACTGCGAGGTGGTGAGGATCGTGTCGGCGCGCCCGGACAGCACTCGGTGCAGCCGGTTGTAGACGGCCGACAGGGTCTCGGCGCCGCGGACGGCCAGGGCGGAGTGGTGGGTGTAGACGATCGGGGTGCCCGTGCGCGCGCCCGCCAGCAGCAGGACGACGTCGCTCATCGTCGGGACCGGGCCGTGCAGGTTGACGACGTCGTAGTCGGCGAGCATCGCCGAGACGCGCCGCCAGTGCGCGGCGAGCCCGGAGAACCGGTACTCGCCCAGGCAGAGCCGGGGGATCTGGACGGAGCTGAGCACGTCCACCCGGTGGCCGCGGTCCCGCAGGCCCTCGGTCAGCCGGTCGACGCAGCGGGAGATGCCGGAGACGATCGGCGGCGCCTCGGAGGTGATCAGCAGGACGTCGAGCCGGGGGTCGCCCGCCCGGTGGGCGTCGAGCTCGGCGACACCGGGGCGGCGGCGCGGGACCGAGCGCGCGGGCTGCAGCCTGCCGACGGGCGTGATGGTGCCCGCCCGCAGCACGGCGAGGTGCTTCAGGAAGCGCAGGCCCTCGCGGACCGTGGACTTCGACTCACCCGCATGCCGGGTGCCGAAGGTGAAACCGACCTCGGCGATCCGGGTCAGGCCGGAGCGCACGACCAGCTCGAGCAGGATCTTGTAGCCGATCGGGTCGACGGCGTCGAGGTCGAGGGCGGCGGTGCGGACGGCGAAGAAGCCGGACAACGGGTCGCTCATCGCGCCGACGGGCCCGCGGAGCAGCGCGGCGGCGAGGGCCTTCGAGCCGCGGGAGACCAGGTGGCGGTAGGTCGAGCCGAGGCCCGCACCGTCGCCGCCGTCGGCGTACCGGGTGGCCACCACGACCTCGGTGTCCTCACCGGCCGCCGCGAGCAGCTCGGGCACCAGCGCCGGAGGGTGCTGCAGGTCGGCGTCCATGACGACGGCCCACGGGGCCCTGGCGACGCGCAGGCCCTCGACGACCGCCCCGCCCAGGCCGCCCACCGGCCGTGGCCGGTGGATCAGGGTGACCGGGAAGGGCAGGCCCGCGGCGCGGGCGCGGACGACGTCGGGGGTGTCGTCGCTGCTGTCGTCGACCACGATGACCTCGGCGACCCGGTCGGCGAGCGCCGCGGCCAGGCCGTCGAACAGCGCGGGGACGTTGCCCGCCTCGTTGAACGTCGGGACGACGACGGAGACCACGGGGGCGACCCCGGGCACGGCGGAGACGGCGCTGCGGGTGTCGGTGCTGGTGCCCCGGTTCGGCATGGCGGCGGTCCCTCCTCGGCGGAGACCCCTGGTCGGGGGTCGTCCTCGTCTCCGGAAAGAGTGCTGTGCGGGGCCCGTGCGGACGATGGAGTCCGCCCCCGCACGGGCGGAGCGGTCCCCCGGGGTCCGGGTAGGGCTGTCCCCCACCGGCCCGGGGTATCGCGCACCCGCTTCCCCCGATGCGGGCCGAATGGCCGACACTGGGTCTTCCGGACGGGCCGTGGCGGCGAGGAGGTGGGGATCGTGACGCAGGACCCGCACCGCTGCGCCCTGCCCCGAGCCGAGGCCGCGGGCGACCACTTCACCTGTGTGTGCCGCTCCCGGTGGGTCGCGGTCCGGCGGCGCTGGTGGAGCAGGCGGCTGCGCTGGGAGCCGGTGCTCTTCGCGGTGCCACCGGACCTCGGCGGCGAGCGCCACGAGCGCGAGCTGGGCTGAGCATCCGGCGGATCGGGGGTCAGCCCCCTCGCCGGGCGGGGTCCGGGCGTGCCACGCTCCCGGGCGTCCCCGAGCGTCGACTCTGCGAGGTTCCCGATGACCGTCCGCGAGGAACGGCGCCGCTCCGCGGGGTCGCGGTGGGTCCTTCTCGGCGCGGCGGTCGCGCTCCTGCTCGCCGGGGCCGCGGCCTGGGCCGGGCTCACCACGGCGGAGCCGCCACCCGCCGTGCGGCTCGAGGGCATCGGGATCCCGGTGCTCTCCCCCTACGCGGCGACGGCCGGGGCCGACCGGCCCGGCACGATCCCGCCCGCGCGCACCGGCGGGGCCACGGCCGGGAACGACCCCGCCCTCTACGCCCGCGCGGGGTCGGCGCCGCCGTGCGATGTCCCCGCGCTGGCCGCGGCCCTCGCCGCCGCCCCCGACCGGGGACGCGCCTGGAGCGCGACCCTCGGCCTGCCCGACCCGACCGGCCTGGTCCCGGTGCTGCTGCGCGCCGACCTCGCCGTCGACGAGCACGGGTTCGCCGACGGCACCGACGTCGCCGTGCCGGTCGTCCTGCAGGCCGGGACGGCGGTGCTGGTCGACGCCCGCGGCGAGCCGCGGGTGCGATGCACCGGGGGGAGCCCGCTGACCCCGGGTGCGCCGCCGCAGCGGACGGGTGGGGTCGACGGCGAGCCGTGGCCCTTCTACCAACCGGTCGGCGTCGTCACGGTCGTCCCGGCAGACACACCCCTCCGCACCCTGACCGTCCTCGACCTCGTCGCGGGCGACCCCGTCCAGGTCCCGACGAGCTGACCCCGAGGGGTGCGCCGACGCGGTCCGCGCGGCTCACGGGTTCGGGCCTGCGAACGGGTTCCGGTCCGCGTGGTGGTGCCCCCGGACGTCGGCGGTCCCGAAGTCGTGCGGGACCCGGTCCTCCCCGACCTCGCGTGCCGGAGCCACGTCCCGAGAAAGAAAGAACGTTCAGTCTTGACTCCGCGGATCGATCCCGGCAGTGTACGAGACAGAACGTTCTCTCTATCTACTCAGGAGAAATCCATGACCACTGCCCTCTCCCCCGCGGCCACCGGGTTCGCCCCGGCGTTGCGGCGGCTGTACTTCGTCCGCTTCGGGTTCGCGATCGTCTGGGCCGCGGTGCTGGTCCTGACCGGGGGCGGGCTCGGCGCCGTCGGCGTCGCGCTCGTCGTGCTCTACCCCGCGTTCGACGTCGCCGGCGCCATCGTCGACATGCGCGCCTCGCGGTCGAGCTCGGCCCCCGTCGGGATGTACCTGAACATCGCGACCAGCCTGCTCGCGGCGGTCGGACTGGGCATCGCCGCGGCCTCGGACATCCCCTCGGTACTGCGCGTGTGGGGGGTGTGGGCCATCGTCGCCGGCCTCATCCAGCTCGCCGTCGCGATCACCCGCCGCGCCCTGGGCGGCCAGTGGCCGATGATCCTCAGCGGCGCCATCTCCGTGCTCGCCGGCGCCGGGTTCGTCCTGATGTCGGGCGGTGCCACGCCCTCGCTGGTCGGCATCGCCGGTTACGCCACGCTCGGCGGCCTCTTCTTCCTGCTCTCCGCGCTGCGCCTGAACCGCGGTGCCCCGACCACCACCCCCGCGGAGCACTGACATGACCACCCCCGAATCCCTCACCATCGACGTCGTCGTGATCGGCGCGGGTCCCGTCGGAGAGAACGTCGCCGACCGGGTCGTCCACGGAGGTCTGACCGCGGCGATCGTCGAACGCGAGCTCGTCGGCGGCGAGTGCTCCTGCTGGGCCTGCATGCCCACCAAGGCACTCCTGCGCAGCAGCACCGCCCTGCGGGCGGCCCGCCGACTGCCCGGCGCCCGCGAGGCGGTCACCGGTGGGCTCGATGTGGCCGCCGTCCTGAACCGGCGTGACGAGTTCGCCTCCCACTGGAAGGACGACGGCCAGGTCGCCTGGTTGGAGAGCGCAGGGCCTCCGCCGTCACCTCGACGACCCGGGGGCCCGCGAGGCGGCCGTGGCCGCGGTGGAGCGGGATGCCGTCGCGAGTGAGATGGCGACGGCGTTCGCAGCCCTGGGCAGCACGGTCACCGTGCTCGCCCGCGACGGGACCGGAGCCCGGTCGGCGGCGGCAGGCTCTACGCCGCGGGAGACGCCAACCGGCGCGCGTTGGTCACCCACCAGGGCAAGTACCAGGCCCGTGCCGTGGGCGACATCATCGTCGCCAGGGCCGGCGGCACCGCTGTCGACGACCGCCCCTGGGGCCGGCACGCCGTCACCGCCGACGAGCGCGCGGGTCGTGTTCACCGAGCCCGAGGTCGTCTCGGTCGGCCTCACCGCCGCCGCCGCGACCGCGCACGGCCTGCACATCCGGGTCGTCGACCACGATCTCGGCGCCGTCGCCGGATCGGTCCTGCACACCGAGGACTACCGCGGGCAGGCTCGGATGGTCGTCGACGAGGACCGGCACGTCCTGGTCGGGGTCACCTTCGTCGGCCCGGACGTCGCCGAGCTCGTCCACGCCACGACCATCGCCGTCGCCGCCGAGGTCCCGATCGAGCGCCTCCGCCACGCCGTCCCCGCGTTCCCCACGATGAGCGAGGTGTGGCTGCGGTTGCTCGAGACGTATGAGGCCACAGCCACGACCGAGCAGGCCGCCGCCTGAGGACGGGCGTGGGTCGGCGGCACCGGCGCTGCCGACCCGGCCGCCCGTCCCGCGCGGCGGAGACCGGTCGGACTCACCGTGTCGCCACCGGCGGGAGCAGCGGGGCGCCGGTGATCGCCGCGAGGTCGTCGAGGGTGGTACCGGGGGCGAGCTCGACGAGCCGGAGGCCGGACTCCGTGACGTCGAGGATGGCGCGGTCGGTGATGATCCGGTCGACGACGCCGAGCCCGGTGAGCGGCAGCGTGCACCTCTCGACGATCTTCGGACTGCCGTCCTTGGCCACGTGATCGGTCAGCACGACGATGCGGCGGGTTCCCGCGACCAAGTCCATCGCCCCGCCCATCCCCTTGACCATCGCACCGGGGACCGCCCAGTTGGCGAGGTCCCCGCGGGCGGAGACCTGCAGGGCCCCGAGGACGGCGATGTCGATGTGCCCGCCCCTGATCATGGCGAAGGACTCCGCGGAGTCGAAGCAACTGGCCCCCGGCAGCGCCGTGACCGTCTGCTTGCCCGCGTTGATCAGGTCGGCGTCCTCCTCCCCGATGTAGGGGAACGGCCCCGTGCCGAGCAGCCCGTTCTCGGAGTGCAGGGTGACGTGCACACCGGGCGGGATGTGGTTGGCGACCTTCGTCGGGATGCCGATGCCGAGGTTGACGTAGTCGCCGTCGCGCAGCTCGCGTGCGGCGAGGGCGGCCATCTCGTCGCGGGACCAGCTCATACCGAGACCTCCTGGTGCTGCGGCCGCTCGCGGACGGTGCGCTGCTCGATGTCCTTCTCACGCTCGCGGGCGACCACCAGCCGGTCGACGAACACACCCGGCGTCACCACGAGGTCCGGATGGATCGGCTGGTCGGACAGGTGCTCGACCTCGGCGACGGTCACCCGTCCCGCCGTCGCGACGACCGGGTTGAAGTTGCGCGCCGTGTAGCGGTAGGTGAGGTTGCCGAAGGCGTCCGCGGTGTGCGCGTGCACCAGTGCGAGATCCGCGACGATGCCGCGTTCCAGCACGTAGGTGCGTCCGTCGAAGTCGGCCGTCGGCTTGCCCTCGGCGACCTGTGTCCCCACCCCGGTCCGGGTGTAGAAGGCGGGGATGCCTGCGCCGCCTGCGCGCAGCCGCTCCGCCAGGCTGCCCTGCGGGGTGAACTCGACCTCGAGCTCGCCGTCGAGGTACTGGCGTGCGAACAGTCTGTTCTCCCCCACGTACGAGGCGATCACCTTGCGCACCTGCCGGTTCTCGAGCAGCAGCCCGAGCGCCTTGCCGTCCACACCCATGTTGTTCGACACGATGACCAGATCGCGCACCCCCGAGTCCCGGACGACCTCGATCAGGTCCGCGGGGACGCCGCAGAGCCCGAACCCGCCGACCGCGATCGTCGATCCGTCGCGCAGCAGGCACGCCAACGCCTCCCGCGCGTCCTTCTCCCGTCGGACGCCCGACGGCTTCACCGGTCCATTCCGCTCCATGCCCGCAGTCGACAGTCGGCGCGAAGGGTGGGCCACACTCTGTCCGCTGAGCGGACGATTGTGGTCTCTGAGGTCCGGTGAGCGGACATATGATGCTCCGGTGGACGCCGCCGTCTCCCCCGCCCCCACCGTCGTCGCGAAGATCGGGGCGGTGCTGCGCGCGCTCAGCACCACGGACGGCGACGGTGCCACCACCTCGGCCGTTGCGCGGCGAGCCGGGTTGACCCGCCCCACCGCGCACCGGCTGCTGACCGACCTCGCCGACGAGGGACTCGTCGACCGCGACGACCGGACCGGCAGGTGGCAGCTCGGTCCCGAGCTGTTCCTGCTCGGGTCCGTGGCGGCCGCCCGGTACGACGTCACCGACCACGCCCACGACATCCTCGCCGACCTCGCCGAGCAGACGGGCGAGAGCGCCTACCTCTCCGCCCTGCGCGGCCGCGAGACCGTCTGCCTCTCCGAGGTCGAGGGCAGCTTCCCCCTCCGCTCGCACGTCCTGCACGAGGGCATCCGGTTCCCGCTCGGCGTCGCCTCGGCCGGTCTCGCGATCCTCTCCCACCTCCCGACGAGCGAGGCCGACGACTACCTCGCCACCGCCGACCTCACGACGCGCTGGGGACGCAGCCACTCACGACGCGCGCTGCGGGCGCGGGTCGCCGCGACCCGCGAACACGGCTACGCCGTCAACCCGGGGCTCGTCGTCGAGGGCAGCTGGGGCGTCGCGGCCGCGGTCTTCGACTCGGCGGGGCGCCCCCGCTGTGCCCTCAGCCTCACCGGCGTCCGGTCCCGCTTCACCGACGCCCGGCTGCCGAGCCTGGGCAGACTCCTCCTCGACCGCGCTCACCTGCTCGGCAAGCGCATGCCGTAAGCGACCGTCCTCGGGCGTGGCCGCGCGGCCCCGCCGGAATCGGTGCGCTACGACTCGCGCGGGTCCTTCCCTCCGATGCCCGGGAAGTCGATCGCCGTCCTCGGTGACTCGTACTGCAGCTGCGGCACGTGCCGACGCTTCGCGATCCTCCATCCGGACGGCCTGCGGACGAGTTCGTCCGTCACTCGGACCCACCGGACCACCACCACCGGCCTGTCCTTGAGTGCCATCGTGGCGCAGAGATGCACATCCACCGCAGCGGTATCGCCGTCCACCGTGATCCGCAGGCTGCTAATGCTGTGATCGATGAAGCCGAAGGGCTCGAGGGAGGACACGAACGTCTCCGCGAACTCGCTACCCGAGAAGCGACGCAGTCCTCCGAAGTAGGACAGGTCCGCATCCGGGGTGAAACAGCTCCGCATGAGCGTCTCGTCCCGGCGGTCCATCGCGTGGGTGTATCGCTCGAGGACGTCCCGCACTGCGAGGCGGTCGGCCATGTCGCCGGCCTGCACCGGGCTCGTCGAGATCGGCGGAGAGGCTGTCATCGAGTCGTTCTCCCTTCAGCTGCGCCACCATCGGCGCACCGGCAGATTAGTTGAGCTACCGAAGACATAGCAAGCATGCTTGCATTCCCTGGAGTGCTCGATTAGCGTCCCGACGACCGTGCAGCTGCACCCGTCACCTGCCTCATCGCCTCGAAGGAGAGGTCGCCATGTCGGCACCGTCCACAGCGGAACGCGCCCGTGCCAGCACCGTGCGGCGCACCACACTGGCCGCCGCGATCGGCAATACCGTGGAGAACTACGACTACGCGGTGTACGGCCTGGTGGCCACCGTGCTGGCGAAGAACTTCTTCCCCGGCTCGACGCCGGGAGCCGCGTTGCTCTCGACGTTCGCGGTGTTCGCCGCTGCATTCCTGATCCGCCCCCTCGGTGCCCTGCTCCTGGGCTCGCTGGCCGACCGCATCGGCCGCAAACCCACCCTGGTGATCACTCTGATCGGCATGGCCGTCGTCAGCACGCTGATCGGCCTGCTGCCCACCGCGGAGACGATCGGGATCGGCGCACCGATCCTCCTCGTCATCCTGCGCGTGGGACAGGGGCTCGCGGCGGGTGGGGAGTACGGCACCGCGATCATCTACGCCGCCGAGTTCGCCCCCGAGAACCGCAAGGGCGAGATGGCAAGCCGGGTCCAGATGGGCAGCCTCGCCGGCCTGCTCCTCGGCGCCGTCATCGTGGTGGCCCTGAGCCTGGGACTCGGACCGGAGGCCATGCAGGCATGGGGCTGGCGAGTGCCGTTCCTGCTGGCGCTGCCGTTGGGCGCCATCGGGCTCTATCTGCGGAACCGGCTGGGCGAGACGCCGGAGTTCGAGGAGGTCAAGGAGCTCGCGAAGGACATGCCCGCGGTCGACCGCACGCTGTGGCGCGGCGTGCTGCTCGTCGGTGTGGCGGCCACGCATGCCGTGGGCTTCTACCTGGCCTTCACCTACGTCCAGAACCTGATCATCCAGCTGAGGTTCTCCCTCGTGACGGCGACCGTCGTGATCGGCTGCGCGCTGGCGATCGGGATCGGGCTCGTGCTCGCCGGGGGATGCGTGTCGGACCGGATCGGACGCCGTCCCGCCCTGCTCGTCGCGACCGCGGTGATCATCGTCGCCTCGTACCCATTGATGGCCGGGCTGACATCCTCGACGAACCCATGGGTGCTCGGCATCTTCGCGGTGCTGCTGGCTGCTGCCCCCTCCTTCTACACCGGCATCGCCCCGATCACCTACATCGAGATGTTCCCGGTCCATGCCCGCGGCATCGGCGTGTCGTTGGCCTTCAACATCTCGGTCGCGCTGTTCGGTGGCACCGTCCTGTACGTGACCCAGTGGCTGGTCCAGACGACCGGGGACAACCGCGCCGGCGCCTTCGTCCTCATCGGGTCCGCCGTGCTGAGCGGCCTGACCGCGCTCGCGCTGCCGACCGTGCCGGCGCCCCGGGCCCCCCGGACCGGCGAGCGGGTCGCTCCCGAGCCCGCCTGACGGTCAGGTGCGACCCGTGCGGCGGGCGTCCTTGATCTCGGTCTCGACCGCGACGGCGCACCGCCGCAGGGTGGCGACGAGCTCGGGGAACTGGCCGGGCTCGAGCATGCCGCCGAGGGTCGACTCGATCTTGTCGACCTCGGCGGCCATCTCGGTGAGGCCGGCCCGCCCGGCCGCGGTCAGGGCCAGCGACATGGCCCGTTCGCTCTCCGGGTGCGGGCTCCGGTCCACCCATCCCCTGCGTTCGAGCTCCGCGACGATCCTGGTCATCGTCTGGGGCTTGACGAAGCAGCGTCGCGACAGCTGCGCCAGCGACAGGTTGGGCTGCCGCTCGAGGATCTTGAGCGCGGCGTAGCCGGACAAGGTCATCCGCCACGGCTTGAGCCGCATCGCCCCGATGTTCGCCACCGCGCGCTCCAGGCGGGTGACCGCATCCGTGAGGTAGTCCGGCTGGCCCGCAGCTGTGTCCACACCCCAAGCTTAGACAGCATCCTTACACCTGGAGGTTCTGACATGCCCGGCTCGACCACCTCCGCCCCGACGGTCGACCTCACCCTGGACGAGGCCCTCCGCGTCGTCACCGACGCACTGCTCGCCGCGGGCTACTCCTCGGAGGAGGCCGTGGTCATCGCCGACCACCTGATGGACTGCGAGCTCCGCGGACTGTCCTACGCCGGTTTGGCCCGCGCGGTGTCGATCATCGAACGACTGCGGGCCAGCGAGCCGCCGCAGCCGGTCCGGGTCGAGCGGGAGACACCGGTGTCGGCAGCCCTGGACGGTGGTGACCAGGTCGGCTACCTCGTCGCGTCCCGCGCGATCGGGATCGGCCTGGAGAAGACCGGCAGCCAGGGCATGGCCGTCGTCGGCGCCCGCCGGACCTGGTACACGGGGATGTTCTCCTACTACCTCGAGCGCGTCGTCGACGCCGGGTTCGTCGGCATGATCGCGGGCAGCGGTCCCCCCGTCGTCGCGCCGCACGGAGGCACCGAGGCCCGGTTCAGCACCAACCCCATCGCGTTCGGCTTCCCGACCGCCGACGGCCCGGTCATCTGGGACATCGGCACCTCGTCCATCACCTACGCCGAGGTCACCCTCGCGGGCCGGCTCGGCGAGCCGCTCCCCGAGGGGAGAGCCTTCGATCCCGCGGGCCACCCGACCACCGATCCCTCCGCCGCCCTGCAGGGCGCCTTCGCCGTGTGGGGCGGACACAAGGGCTCCGGGCTCGCCCTCGTCGTACATCTCCTCGGCATGCTCGCGGGCGCGTCGGCGGCCCCCCGGGGCGTCTCCGACTGCGGCTTCCTGGCCGTGGTCGTCGACCCGGCCACCCTCGGTGACGCGGCGGACTTCCGCGCCCGCGCCGCGGCCTTCGCCGACTCCGTCCGCGCCACCCGTCCCGTCGACGGCGGGACCGCGGTCCGGGTCCCCTTCGACCGCTCGGCGGCCCTGCGGGCGGAGACGCTCCGGCGCGGATCGATCACGGTCACGACCCCCGTGGTGAACACCCTGCGGCGGATCGCAGTGGCCGAATAGACAGCATGCTTATATAGTCTCAGCATTCTGCTACAGGAAGGCATGTCATGGTCGACTTCTTCACGGGGCTCCAGCCACTCGAACCGGGCGAGGAGGATCCGACCCGACTGGTCGAGCGCGTCCGTGAGCTCGACGCGTCGGAGGCGATCGACCGGGTGCTCGTGGGGTACTCGTCGATCTGGCCGCACAACCATGCGACCGCGCCGTACATCCTGGGGATGACCGAGAAGTTCTCGCCGATCGTCGCCCACCGCCCCGGGGTGATGGCCCCGACGGCCGCGGCCCGGTACTTCGCCACCCTGGACGTCCTGGCCCGCGGGCGGCTGGCGATCAACGTGGTGGTCGGGGGCTCGGACAAGGACCTGCACCGTGAGGGCGACGCCACCCCCAAGTCGGAGCGCTACGAGCGGGCGATCGACTACCTCGATCTCGTCCGCCGGACCTGGACCGAACCGTCGTCGTTCGACCACGAGGGCCGGTTCTACAGCGCGGAGAGCGTCAAGATCCTCACCCGCCCGGTCCAGGGGCAGGTCCCGATCTTCATGGGCGGGGAGAGCGACGCCGCCGTCGACTTCGGTGCCCGCCACGCCGACCTCTACATGCTCTGGGGCGAGCCGTTCGCCGGGACCCGAGAGCGCATCGCACGGGTCCGCGCCGCCGCGGATGGCTACGCGCGGCCGATGGAGTTCTCGTTGAGCCTGCGGTTGTTCCTCGGGGACAGCGAGGACGACGCCTGGGCCAAGGCCCGCGCCGTCGAGCAGCAGATCGCCGACGCCCAGGGTGGTCACGCCTTCCTGCGCTCCTCGGCCACCGACAGCTCCGTGGGTCGCAGGCGCGCGCTGGCGCTCACCGAGGAGGAGCTCCACGACACCTGCTTCTGGACCGGCCTGACCAGGCTGCTGGGCGGGTTCGCCAACTCCCAGGCCCTGGTCGGGACCGAGGAGCAGGTCCTGGACACCCTCGGCACGTACCACGACCTGGGCGTCGGGACCTTCCTCGTGACGACCGGGGCGGAGGCGGGCTGGGATCCTGCACTGGAGGACTTCCTGCTGCGCGCCAAGAAGGAGCTGTAGACCGTGCTCGACCTGAAGTCGCTGGGTGGCGGCACCGTCGGCGGACTGCTCGCCGACCGCGCGTCCCACACTCCCGACAAACCCGCTCTGGTGTTCGAGGACGACCAGCTCAGCTACGCCGAGCTCGACGCGGCGGCGTCCGCGGTGGCCCGCGGCCTCCTCGGCCTCGGGCTCGCCCCCGGCACATCGGTCGGCGTGTTGCTGCCCAACCGCACGGAGACCCTCATGGCCTTCTTCGGGATCGCCAGGGCGGGGCTGGTCGAGGTCCCGATCAACACCGCCTACAAGGCCACCTTCCTCGACCACGCGCTCGGCCACACGGACGTGCAGGTCCTGATCACCGAGCCCGACCTGTTCGACCTGGTCCTCGCACTGCCGGAGCGGCCGCACGCGCTTCGCACCGTCGTCCTGCTGCCGGAGGGGGAGCCTGCGGACCGGACCATCGGCACCGACGGGGAGCCTGCGGACCGGACCATCGGCACCGACGCCGTCCCGGCGTGGGCGTCGCCGCCGCGCGTCGAGATCCTCAGCTGGCACACCATGATCGCCCGCGGCGACCCCGGTCGGACGTTCCCCGACGTCGGCATCGACGAGCCCGTCGGGATCATGCTGACGTCGGGGACCACCGGCCGCAGCAAGGGCGCGATCTACCCGGCGCTGATGCCCGTGGTCGCCGCGCACGAGTTCGCCGTCGCCATGGAGACGACGGCCGACGAGCGCCTCTACACCTGTCTGCCGCTCTTCCACGGTGCCGCGAAGATCAACATCTCGCTGCACGCGGTCGCCGCAGGCGCCACCGTGGTACTCGGCCGCCGGTTCAGCGCGAGCCGGTTCTGGGAGGAGATCCGCCGCCACGAGGTCACGCAGTTCAACGCACTCGGTTCGGTCCTGCCCATGCTGCTCGCCCAGCCGCCGTCGGACCGCGACCGGGACCATCCGGCCCGCAAGGTCTTCGCCGCGCCCGCCCCTCCCCCGGTGCTCACCGCCACCGAGGACCGCTTCGGCGTGCACGTCGTGGAGGGCTACGGCCTCACCGAGATCAAGACGATCGCGTGGAACCCGATCGCGCGGCGCAAGGTCGGCTCGATGGGCGTCCCGTCCGCCACGACCCTCCTCGAGGTCCACGACGACCTCGGCTTCCCGGTGCCGCCCGGGCAGGTCGGCGAGATCGTGTACCGGCCCCGCGTCCCCCACGTCATGTTCTCCGGCTACCACCGCCGGCCCGAGGCCACCGTGGAGACCTCGCGCGACCTCTGGTGGCACACCGGCGACCTCGGTTTCGCCGACGACGACGGCTACTTCTACTTCGTCGACCGGAAGAAGGACGCTCTGCGTCGCCGCGGCGAGAACGTGTCCTCCCAGGAGGTCGAGGCCGTCCTGCTGGACCATCCCGCCGTGGCCGGGGCCGCCGCGGTCGGCGTCGCCTCCGATCTCGGCGAGCAGGAGGTGATGGCCGTCGTGCAGGTCGCCGAGGGCGTCGAGCTGGACCTGAAGGACCTCTTCGCGCACAGCGACCGGTCCCTGCCGCACTTCATGGTGCCCCGCTACTACCGGATCGTCGAACGGTTCCCCGCCACGCCCACCGGCAAGATCCGCAAGGCGGCACTGCGGGACACCGGGCTGACCGACGACACCTGGGACGCCGAGGCCGCGGGCCTGACCCCCACCCGGCAGCGATGACCGCGGTGCGCCTGCGGGAGATCGCCCCCCGCCTCACCTTCCAGGCACATCGGGTCCCGACCGAGCTGAAGATCGAGCTGGTCCAGCGGCTCGTCCGCGCCGGGATCCGGGACTTCGAGCTGTCCTCGTTCGTGCGCCCGGACCTGATCCCGGCCCTGGCCGACGCCGCCGAGGTGTTCGCCGCGCTGCGCGCGGTACCCGGGCTGACCCTGGGTTGCTGCATCGGCAACGAGCGCGGCCTGCGTGCCGCGGCGGCCGCGGGCGCCGACTCCGCAGCCTTCCTGCTCTCGGCGGACGAGGACTTCGCCCGAGCCAACATCGGGCGCAGCACCGAGCAGTCCCTCGTCGAGCTGGAACGCCTCGCCCGCGTCGCGGTGGATCTGGGGATCGCCCTCGGCACCTACGTGATCTTCGCGTGGGGCGGCCCCACCGGCCCCGCCCGCGGCCCGGCGGAGCTCGAGCCGATCGCCCGGCGGCTCGTCGACATCGGGGTCACGGACTGGGTGCTCGCCGACTCCTTCGGCTACGCCGCCCCACCCCAGATCCGCGAGCTGCTCGCCACCGCCGCCCAGCACGTGCCCCTGGAGTCGCTGACGGTCCAGGTCCACGACAACCGGGGCCTCGGCGTGGCGAACGTCCTCGTCCTCGCCGAGCTCGGCGTCGGCACCATCGACGTCTCCCTCGCCGGGAGCGGCGGCCATCCGGCGATGCCGGGCCAGCGGGGCGGTGGCGTCTGCACCGAGGACGCCGTACAGGCCCTCGACCTCGCGGGCCACGACACCGGCCTCGACCTGGCCGCCCTCGTCGACACGGCCAACTGGCTGGCGGACGCCGGCGTGCCCGGCCTGGGGTTCGTCCGGCACGTCGGACCCGTGCCGCGATCGGCCCCGGCACCCGCCGGACTGGCCTTCGACTGGAAGAACCCGACACACGAGAGCGAGCGTGCACGATGACCGACCCCTCCGCCATCGACGGACTCCGCACCGGCGACCGGCGCTACACCATCGCCGTGATCGACGGGCCGAACGTCTCCAACCTCGCCCGCCGGAACCAGCGGATGTACGGCCCGAACGTCTCCGCCGAGCGCCTCGGGCGGTTCGCCGAGGATTGGGGCGCCCGGCTCGGCGTGGCGATCGAACGGTTCCTGTCGAACCACGAGGGCGACATCCTCGAGTACATCCACGAGTCGAGCGACCGGGTCGACGGCTACCTCGTCAACCCCGCCGGACTGACCACAACCAGCCAGTCGGTGCCGTTCGCGCTGTACGACACCGGGAAGCCAGTGGTCGAGGTGCACTTCGCGAACATCAGGGCGTCGGCGGCGACGGCCCGCGGCCCGGTCTACGGCCCGGGTGAGTCCACCTTCACGCCGTACGTCACCGGGCAGTTCATGGGCATGCGCGAGTACAGCTACCCGGGGGCGCTGCTGTCCCTGGTGCTGGCCCTGGACGACGAGACCTTCCTCGGCGCGAAGTCGGAGTAGGTCCCCCGTCGGCAGAGGAGAACGTCCGACCCCTCGGCGAGGAGATCGGCGCCGTCGTAGCCTTCGAGCCGGACGTCGACGGGGACCCGGAAGAGCCGCGGCTCAGCCGCGAGGAGCCCCCGGAACGGAACGGGACCACAGGAGCCCCTCCACACCGTCGGTGAAGGTCCTGCAGACGGCCACCGGGTCGGCGAGACAGCCCGCCACCATCGCCCCGTCGCGGAGCATCACGAAATGCCGTCCCGCGGGCTCGGCCGGCTTGTCCCCCACCTGCCCGAAGAGGTCCGAGACCGCGGCCAGGAACCACTCCCGATGCAGGAGGACGCGGCGGTGCACGGGGTGCGTCGGGTCCGGGTACTCGGCCGCGGCGTTGAGGAACGCGCAGCCGCGGAACCCGGGGGTCCGGATGTCCTGGGCGATGTCCGCCGCGACGGCACGCAGCGCCTCATCCGCCGACCCGGAACGCGCCCGCGTCTCCTCGAACCGCTCCCGAAGACGACGGTCGGCCTCCTCCAGGTAGGCGACCACCAGGTCCTCCTTGCCCGGGAAGTGCCGGTAGAACGTCGCCCGGGTCGTCTCGGCCTCCGCCAGGATCCGGTCGACCGGCACGGTGTGCAGGCCCTCGGCGTAGAAGATCCGACTCGCAGTGCCGAGGAGCCGTGACCGCGCCTCGGACGGCCGAACACCGACGTTACGTTCCACACCTCCACCTTAGCGAACAGAACGTTCATTCTCTGAGTGGCGGTGGGACAGGGGCAGGCCCGGCCGGCAACGTCGGTCGCCGTGGCGGGCCGGTGCCACCACCGACCGGCGCGCCGACGAGCGGTTCCTCGCCGACGGCACCGCTCTTCGCCGGGCGTAGGAGCGATCGTCGCGGAGGGGTGGGTGCGGCGCACCCTCCCGGTCCGGCGGTCCACCCTGCGCGTCTGGGCCGAAGTTCAGCCGTGGCCACCCGCAGGAAGAGCATGACGACTGCGACCTCACGGCTGAGACCGATCGACTCGCGGCGGAATCGCCTGCGACTGAGACGACGGAAGCATCACGATGAACATGACTGTGGCCGCCACCATGGTCCGCAGCGCGCCGGACACGACCACGTCCTCGCTCGTCACGGCGGAGACGGCGACGTGAACGGCGACGAGTGCGGCTCGACGGGGCGCACCTGGCTCGGGGTCGCCACCCTGCTGGTGGGCACGCTGCTGGCCCCACTGGACTTCTTCATCGTCAACCTCGCCAGCCCGTCCATCCAGGACGAGCTCGGCGGTGGGGACCTGCTGGGCCGGCAGGTCGTGGCCGCCTACGCCGCACCTATGCCGTCACCCTGATCCTGGGCGGTCGGGTCGGCGACCTCTACGGTCGCCGGCGCGTGTTCCTCGTCGGCTTGATCGGGTTCGCGTTGGCATCTCTCCTGTGCGGCATCGCGCCCGCACCCGCCGTGCTCGTCGTGGGCCGCATCCTGCAGGGCATCACTGCGGCGTTGATGGCGCCGCAGTCGCTGGCGCTGATCCGGGCCAGTCTCACCTGGCGGCAGCAGAGCATCGCCCTCGGCTTCCACGGCGCCGTGTTCGGCCTCGCCGCCGTGCTCGGTCAGTCCCTGGGAGGGCTGCTGGTCGCCGCCGACGAGTTCGGCCTCGGCTGGCGCACCATCTTCCTGACCAACCTGCCCTTCGCGGCGGTCGCGGTCGCGGGGAGCCTGGTGCTCCGCGCGCCGCGGCCGGAACGCACCGAGCTGCTCGATGTCACCGGCGCGGTCCTGCTGTTCATCGGCCTCGCCGGGATCGTGGTTCCGCTAGCTAGTGGAGGCGGAGTCCCTCGGCTGGCGGTGCTGGGTCGTCCTCGCCGCCGATGCGGTGACGCTGGTCGGGTTCTGGCGCCGCCAGCACCGCCTCGCACAGGACGCCCTCGACGGCCCCGACGGCCCCGCCCTGCGGGTGCGGCCGCTGGTCACCCCGGTCCCGATCACCGCTGCAGGGGTTCGCGGCGGGCTCGTGGCGTTGCTGCTGTTCTACTCGATCGCGGCGTTCTTCCTCGCCTTCTCGACCTACCAGCAGGCGGCAGGCCGGAGTCCCTTCCAGACCGGTTTGGACATCCTCCCGCCGGGTGTCGGCTTCCTCTTCGGCCCACTGACCCTCCACCGCCTGACCGGCCTGCTCCCCCGCGGTGTCGCCCCGCTCGGCCTGGGCCTGGAGGCCGCGGGTTTCCCCTGCGTAGGAGCTCGGCAGCTGCTCCGGAGGTGACGACCAGCGCGTGGAGCTGGCGCTGTCCGTCGGTCGCGGCCTGAACTGCTGCCTGGCGCGTGGTGAGCAGGATCTGCAGCGCTGCTCGGTCTGCCCCTGTGCGCGGCTGGGCGAGATGGGCGCGGGCCAACGCATCTCGAGCCGCCCGCACCGCGTCGATCGGGTCGGACTTCGCCCCCGCCCGCCGGGTCGGACAGGGCGGGGCGGGGCGGTCGAGCTCAATCACGAGTTCGCCCGCCCCGCCGAGATGCTCCGCCAGCCCGGCGCCATAACCGCCCGAGCCCTCCATCGCCCACGCCCGCACCTCGCCGTGTCCGGTGGCCGGCTCGAGCAGTTCGGCGTATCCGTCGGGGTCCGCGCACGCCGTCGCCTGGGCGAGAACCGCCCCGGTGTTCGCGGCGACGATGGCGGCGGTGTGGGTGTCCTCATGAGTGTCGACGCCGATGACGACCTCGACGAGTTCTGCGAGCATGGGCAACGCGTTCTCCTTCGACCGGACGGACGCAAGCTCCCGTCCGGTTCGGGAGACTCGGCATGACTGTGACGGGACACGCCAGCTGCTACTGGCGGTCAAGCTCCTGATCAGGCCGGCTGCTCCCGGCCGGGCCGGCAGGGAGAACGGTGAACGGACAGGTCCCTCTTGAAGGCATCGGGACCAGTCGGATTTCGGGTCACGCTCACCGTCTCGCTGCCAGCCCATCACGGCCGCTCCGGACCGGCCCACGCAGTCTCACAGCCAGAATTCGCGATCCCGCGACAGCTGGGACGTCTCGGTCGACTCCACGATCAACCGCGCCCACCAGCACGCCGCCGGAGCCCGACGCCGTCCGCAGGAGCAGGCCGAGCCGCCCGGCGACGAACCGGCCGACCACGGCCTGGGCCGTTCCCGCGGCGGCTGGACCACGAAGATCCACCTGGCCTGCGAACAGAGTCGCGGCCAGCTCGCCGCGCTGGTCACCGCGGGTCATCGAGGGGACTCACCGCTGTTCATCCCGGTCCTGGACTCGCTGCGGGTGCCTCGGCCCGGGCCGGGACGCCCGCGGACCCAGCTCGACCCAGTGCCGGTGCCGCGTACGGATCTCCATCGCCGACAGCACAGTCGTCACGGGCCTGCTCCGGTGACCTTCTCGGCACGGCAGGTGTTGGCGCACTCGCCCAGACCGTCGATGCGCGTGGTCAGGACACTGCCCGCGGTGAGGTACCGCATGGGCTCCCGGGCATGGCCGACCCCGCCGGGGGTGCCCGTTGCGATGAGGTCACCGGGCTCGAGGGGGACGATCATCGAGATGTAGGCCAGCAGCTCTGCCGGTCCGAAGACCAGGTCGCCCGTGCGGGCGCGCCGGACCTCCGCGCCGTCGACCATGCTGCTCAGGTCGAGGTCCGGGGCGGCCCCGAGTTCGGTGGTGAGCCACGGCCCGACGGGCGTGGTGTCGGCGAAGGTCTAGCTGTACTCGGCCATGAGGTTGGTACACGGCGTGGCGAGTTGAGAGGGGAAGGCC